>NZ_JACKSY010000019.1:0-208032 GCF_025821985.1 Mycobacterium timonense
ATCGGAGCGGGGATGTAATAGGGCCAGGGTGGTCTCGGAGAGATAGCGCTTTTCGGCGACTTGCCATTCGTCGTGGGCTTCGACGAGAACGGAGCCGGCCAGCCGTAGCAGCGCGGCGGGGTTGGGGAAGACGCCGACGACGTCGGTGCGGCGTTTGATCTCCTTGTTGAGTCGTTCGAGGGGGTTGGTGCTCCAGATCTTTTTCCAGTGCAGGACAGGGAAATCGGCGAATGCGGTGATGTCGTCGGCGGCCTCGCGCAGCATCGTTTCGACCTTGGGCAGTTGGCGGCCGAGCATGCCGGCGATGGTGTCGAGTTGCTCTCGCACATGTTCGGCGTCGGGTTGGGCGAAGATGGTGCGGATCGCTGCGGCGACCATCTCGGCTGATCCNTTGGGCACCTGGGCGAGCACGTTGCGCAGGAAGTGCACCCGGCATCGTTGCCAAGATGCGCCGATGAGGATGGCCTCGATGGCGCTGCGCAACCCGGTGTGGGCATCAGAGATCACCAGCTGCACCCCGGACAGGCCGCGGGTTTTCAGTGAGCGCAGAAACGCCGTCCAAAACGCGCCGTCCTCGGAGTCACCGACGTCGAAGCCGAGCACTTCACGGCGTCCGTCATTGACCCGAGCCTTGCAGTAAGTGGCGTCGAGGAACACATACGGGAAGTGCTGCTCGGATAGAGGCCGGTCCCGAAAGGCGCCTACCTCGGTGTCCAGATCGGCGCAAATCCGGGAGACCTCGCTTTTGGAGATGCCGGCGTCCGCGCCGAGGGCTTTAACCAAATCGTCGACTTTGCGGGTGGAGGTGCCGTGCAAATAGGCCTCCATCACCACCGCGAACAAGCACTGATCGACCCGGCGGCGCCGCTCCAGCAGCGCCGGGAAGAACGAGCCCGACCGAAGCTTGGGAATCCGCAACTCCAAATCGCCAGCGATCGTCGACAGTGTGCGCGGCCGAGACCCNTTGCGCTGGTTGGTTCGTGATGCGCTCCGTTCATGCGGACCGGCGCCGATCACCGCCGTCAGCTCCGCATCGATGAGTGCCTGATNAATCGTCTCGGCGGCCTGCTTGATCCGATCAGCGGCATCGGCATTGCGTAATGCGTCCAGCACCTCCAGCAAGGCAGACTGNTCCAGGGCCATCGCGATGTTCCTCTCGGTAGTGATCCTTGGTCGTTTCACCACAGAGACTCACGCGATGGCCCTCTACATCAGCACCGACACGCCGCCACTATTTACACCACGCCCCGGGACGTTCCCCGGCCATCGCGATGTTCCTCTCGGTAGTGATCCTTGGTCGTTTCACCACAGAGACTCACGCGATGGCCCTCTACATCAGCACCGACACGCCGCCACTATTTACACCACGCCCCGGGACGTTCCCCCACCGGACCCGCAGAAATACGGCGGATTCGCATGCGGCGATTTGCCCACAGGGTTCTGCATATCGTTCCCTCTGTGCTGCATTAGGTTTCATCGTGCTGTAGGTGGTGGCAACTTGGACCGCGTGATGTCAGCTGCTGCTGGCGAAAGACCGATCAGTATTGGACAAGATTGGGGTCCGCTGCGCCAATCAGGTTGGGGCGGTAGCTAACCCACTATGGGCGCGCGCACCGTCGATCTCGATCTGGTTCGCGGCGGGTGAATAGCGGAACCCACCACGCACCTCGGATAGAGGGATCAGTCCGTTCACTTGTCTCGCTGTTTCTTGAGTTCAGGCGCGAGACTCCCGTGGCGCTCAGAATACAACTGCACATTCACTGCTGATGTCCCCCTTGCCGACCACAACAATGTGGTGTCCACGTCGCTTCTCACGCAGGGCCAGCGCCGACCTCAAACCGTTGCCGGAGGGCGATGGGCCATACCGGAATCACGGTGATCGCCGACACCTATGCCGACGAGCAATTCGACGACATCGCCATGCGTCTGACTCGCTGGCTGACCTTCCGTCAGACATGAACCACATCGTGTGGCCCCAACCTGGCCCCATATGGCCCTACAACAGGACCGCGTGGCCGTCTCCCCGGCGCCACATTCACACCCTGATACGCTTCTCACCTGCATAAACAACCTGGTGGCCAGGGGCGGGATCGAACCGCCGACCTTCCGCTTTTCAGGCGGACGGAATGGCCACTGGCCTGCGGTTTAACGTCGTTCATGCGTCAAATGCGGCGCGCTGAGCGCGTCTGACGCAGGCTGCCCGTCCGACGATCGGACACAAACCGGACACGGTGACAGCACTCCCGACAGGGACCCCTTCATCGCCCTTCACTCAGTGATGCGCGCCGAGGGCTCCCGGGGAGCAGATGCGCGATGCCCAGCATCACGAGGTCGACCGCCCGTCCAACGAGCACGACCGCGGAGCGACCCACTCTTCGGCCGGACACAAGCCGAACGGCCAGCCGGAACACGGACGGAGCCGCGGACGCCGGGAGGCCGCGAGTGCCCGAGGCCGCCAGGGCCGCAGGGCGCGAGAGCGGTAGCGGTCGGTCGGACGGCGGGAGCGGCGTAGGCCGTGTTCCGGCTGGGACCAACGGGCTTGTTATATGTGCCAAAAGTGTCCGCGATGCCGCCGAGGGCGGTGTTGATGCGCAGTTATCGGCGGCAGATGCCCTCGGACTGCGGTTCCCAAGGCCCGAGCTGGTGGCCTCGGCGGCAGCACTCTTTGAACCGGCGGGGCCGTGGGCGCGAGGGCGGGGCCGGCTGGGCGTAGAACCTGAGTCCGGCCGATTTCGGATCACGATCGGCCCCGGTGTAGTCCGACTCGGCTGGACCAACCCGGTGCGTCCGGAAAAGGCATCTGAGCGTGCAGTCAAACGACACCGCCTCGATGTGACGGCAGAGGTTGATCGCATTGAGGCCGGTCGCAACATTCCCGACTCGGCAGCCCGTGCGATCACCGAATGGTCTCGCAAGTCGCGCGCGGCAATGTGTCGCACCTTCGCCGAGCTCGACTACACGCCACTGGTGGAGTGCGACCGTGTCCCTGCAATGGTCACCTTGACCTACCCCGGCGACTGGGAATCTGTAGCACCTGATGGGGCTAGCGTAAAGCGGCATATGATGCTGTGGCGCAAACGTTTTCAACGGGAATGGGGTGAACCGGCCCGCTACATCTGGAAGCTGGAATTTCAACGCCGCGGCGCTCCGCACATTCACCTCTGGATGGCTCCGCCGCATGCGGTAGGCCGATCCGGCGTCAAATTCCGCGACTGGCTCTCGCGCGAATGGGCGGAGATCGTCGGCCATCCGGATCCCGAGCAGCGCGAGCGCCATTTGCTCGCTGGCACGGCCATCGATGTTCGCAACGGATTACGTGCGTGTGACCCGAAACGCCTGGCTATCTACTTCACCAAACACTCATCGCCAAACATCAACGGCGACAAGGAATATCAGCATATCGTGCCCAATTTGTGGCAGCAACCTGGGCGCGGACCCGGCCGATTCTGGGGTGTCTGCGGACTCAAGAAGGCCATTGCGGTTGTAGAGGTAGCTCAGGACGCATACCTGGCTGCGCGCCGGATCGTGCGACGCTGGTCACGTAGCCAAGCGATATACGGCAATCCCGGCAGCAGCTTCCCCACCGCCGTCGTGCCGCGCACGGCCACTCGCCTGGTCCCCCGCGTTGGTCAGTACACGGGCGTCGTGACCTTCCGGAGGGTGCGCCGACGACGAGCCTTCTGCAGCCAAGGAGGCCTCGCGGGCGGATACGCACTAGTGAATGACGGTCCGGCTTTTGCGTCCAACCTAGCTGCCGCAGTGTCGGGGGCGTCACCTAGATAAAGCAGCCGAACTCATCCATTGCCACAATGCGCACTCGGGTTCGTCACGTCATACATTCTTTATTCTGACCGTCGAAAACGCCGGTTTCGCGCCCTAAAATTTCGATCATGGTTACTCCTCCGGTCCTGCTCCGGACGTCATCACAACGCCCACCGGCCTGGCAACGCTGGGTGCTCAACGCGATGTACAACTTCGATCGATACACGATCGATGATTGGCTAGGTCTCATGAGAGATCATCTCCAGCGAACCGAGGGTGCCACCGCGATGCGGACCGCTCGCTACACCATTGATGTCATGCGCCACGTTAGGGCGCTCACGTCGGCGACCGCGAGCCTTGCTTCACACGGCGACCCGGCGGCCCGCTCTGAATTGGCCGACGCCGCTCTCGACTTGAAGAGCGCCCTCGATAGGCTTCATGAAGCGCGCGACCAGCTGCTAAAAGCCGCTGGCGCCGAACGTGTTACTGATGCTGACTGAGGCAATGAGTCTGCTCTTAAGCTGGCCACGAAAGACACGTGGGTCGCTGAGGGTGGATGTCCCCCAACGCCGGTGTGATGCGATGTGCATGACAGCATGATGTATCCCGGTGATTCGGTGCTGCTGCCTTCCGGCTTGTCCGATCGTGGCGAACGCGTGTTCCCGGTCCTGTGGTTGACATCGGGGTGAACACCTACCGTCACGCCGCACTTCGATCGGGTCGTTCACTTCTGTCTCGATGCGTCGCTGGCGCGGATAGCGTTTCGTGCCCTGCGGGCCCGCATACCGACTGGGAATCGACTTTTTGTCGGCGGCAACTGAATACTGACCACTGCGCGGCAAGCTGATCAGTTTTCGCTTGCCGTTGACACTTTTTAGTTGCGCAGTGTGCGCGAGCCCGATCCGGGCTATGCATCGTCGACCGTCTGCCGAGCTAGTTGCCGCCTTGATCGGAATGGCTTATGCCGGACGAGGATTTCCGGGCCGAGGGCCGCGAAGGGGGTGTGTCTGCCGGGCGGCGGTGCGCGGTGAGGAAATCGTCGACTATACGTTCACAATCTCGGCGATCGACTGCGCGCAGCCCGGTGAGTCGAGCGAACGCCACCGGGCCGACGAGTTGGCACAGGATCAGTTCTAGATCGAAGTCGTCGAGGCCGGCTCGGGCTTCAGGGCCTTCTAGGAGGCTGTTGAACGGTTGGCGGTAGTGGTCGATGATCCGTGTTCGGAGCGCGTTGCGATCGTAGGTTTCCTCTGTGCCGTCCGGTGTTGGCCCGAGCGCGACCCAGGCCAGCGTGGTGACGTGCAGCGGCGCTTCTTGAAAGAGGGTCGCCTGTCGGCTCAACAGCTCGATCAGTTGGTCGCGTAATGATCCCGTAGCAGGTGGTGGGGTGACCTGCGGTAGCAGCCGTTCAAATGTGGCGGCCAGCAGTTGGGTGGAGCTGGTGAAGTGCCGATACAGCGTGGTGCGTGCGACCTTGGAGGCTTTGGTGACCGCGTCGATGGTGACGGCTTCGATGCCACCGGCATTGAGGAGTTTAGTCGCCGCATCCAGCAATCGGGTCCGTGACCGAAGGCGGCGTGGGTCGACGTCGTCGTCTTCATCTACCGAGGTTTCGGCGTCACGCTCCACGTAGTCACCGTAAACCCCCCACGAACCTGGCCCGCAGCGAATTGCACCGGGGAAGCCATTCAATCCGTCGAACGATACTAGTAGTATCGTAGCGATACTATGAGTACACTTTGGCGGTGTAGGCCAAGCACCGAAGGAGGATTGGTGATCAGGCAACCGGTCGAGCGGTTCGGGACCCGGGGGAGTCGACGGTGCTGCCCCCAGTCGGCCGGCCGCGTGGCTATCGAAGGATCCAGCTTCTGCCTCGGCGCGGCGACCTCACGGACGAAAGACGTCAAATCCTGATGAATGTGCCGATTTCGCTGACGAAAACCCACCTCTGGAGGCGTGCGGTTCGGGATATCCGGCTGGCCAGTCGCGGTATTGCCAAGCGCACACACCAAGGACGCCCGGTCGACCAGGGCCGCGTTCGTCCACGTCACTATCCCCCTCGCACTTGCTCGTACCTGGACGACGATCTGATGAGTCGGGAAATGCACGATCATGTTCGCGATGAGCCGATCAGGCTGAGTTCCCGGCTGGCATTTCGCCTACGGCGTTCGTGAGCTTGTCAGCAGCCAGCGATGACCCATGCCCAACGTCAAATGATCTGCATACCAATGGATTACGTACTGACGTATCCGAGGTACGGAACCGGCGACAGGACATCGAGGTCGAGCGCCAGGGCCGATCGGTGCCGCCGCAGTGGAATGGGCACGCCTGTCGGTAGCAGTTTCACCGACACCATGAAAGGGTACCGGTAGTACTGTTGCGATACCGTTAGTTTCTTTCAACGTAGCGGAGACGGGGGATGGTAGATACCGGGTGGGTTTCGTCGGGCGTGGCGACCTTGAGTCGGCCGGTCCGGGAACAACTCCGCAAGGTCACCGCTGGTGAGGGCGTTTACAGCGACCGGCTTGCCCGCTTAGCGCGGTTCAGTATCCGGCACAAGGTTCTGGTCATCGCCGCGTGGGTGGTGGCTGCCGGCGTCTTAGCCGTGCTGTTCCCGCAATTGGAGATCGTCGTAAAGCAGCAGTCGGTGAATCTCATCCCTCCTGATGCGCCCTCGCTGCAAACCGTGGACCGGATGGGGATCGCATTCGGCGAGCAGGGATCCAAGACAACCGTCTTCGTCGCGGTAGAGGACCCGACGGGCCTGACTGCGCCGGTGCGTCAGCGTTACAACGCGATGGTTTCGCGGTTGCGTGCCGATTCCAAGCATGTGCGACTGGTTCAGGATCTGTTGGCCGACCCGGTTACTGCCGGTCAGGCGGTGAGCCAGGACGGCAAGGCATGGTATCTGCCGGTCGGGGTGGCGGGCACACTCGGCGATCCGAAGGCGGCAGAATCCGTCCAGGTGGTGCGCGCTATCGCCGCCCAGTCGTTTAACGGTACGTCCACGACGGTTCGCGTAACCGGCCCTCCCGCGACGTTCAGCGATCAAATTGATTCGGCTGAGCAGGATTTGATTGTCATTTCTGTGGTGACCGCGGGGCTGATTGCGCTGATTTTGCTGGTCATCTATAGGTCATTGTTTACCGCGTTGCTGCCACTGGTGGTTATCGGCGTCAGTCTTGGGGTAGGGCGCGGAGTGCTCTCGGGGCTGGGCGAAGCGGGGATGCCGGTGTCGCAATTCACCATCGCGTTCATGACGGCGATTCTGTTGGGCGCCGGCACCGATTATTCGGTGTTTTTGATCAGCCGGTATCACGAGCAACGCCGCCAGGGGGTCTCGCCCGACCTCGCGGTGATCAATGCGACCGCCACCATCGGGCGCGTAATCCTGGCCTCCGCGGCGACTGTGGCGTTTGCATTTTTGGCCATGGTGTTTGCAAAGCTGAGCGTTTTTGGCGCGCTGGGCCCAGCGTGTGCGATAGCCGTCTTCGTCGGAGTCGCGGCCACCGTGACGTTGTTCCCACCGGTGTTGGCGCTGGCCGCTAAACGCGGCATCGGCGAGCCCAAAGCCGACCGCACACGCCGCTACTGGAACTGGATCGCGGTGGCCGTAGTCCGCCGGCCCGGCCCATTGCTGGCCGCCAGCCTGGCTCTCGTGTTAGGGCTAGCTGCTGTGGCGCTGACCATGCGCATGAGCTATGACGACCGTCAAGGCCAGCCGGAAACGACCGCCAGCAACGAGGGTTATCATCTGCTGGACAGGCACTTTCGCAAAGATATCGTTATCACGCAGTTCATGGTCGTCGAATCACCGACCGATATGCGCACCGGTAAAAGCCTGGCCGACCTGGACGAAATGGCGTCTCGCGTGTCGCAATTGCCAGGTGTCACCAAAGTTTCCGGCGTCACCCGGCCTACCGGGGCGCGACTGGACCAGGCACAGCTTTCTTGGCAGAACGGCCAGATCGGCACCAAGATGGCCGATGCCGTCGCCAAAGGAGACGCCCACAAGACCGATCTCACCAAACTCACCGGTGGCGCCGACCAACTCGCGGGCGGCCTGGCGCAACTTGACACCACCCTGCGCACGGCGCTGACTCCGCTGACCGGGATCCTTACCCAAGCCCAGTCCAGCGGGCCACAATTTCAGCGCTTTCGCCAGCTGCTGCAGCAGCTTTCGGCTACCACACCGACCGTCGACCAAGCTATTCGAACCGGGCCCGGGCTACGCCAAGAAGCTCAACAAGCCCAACAAGCGATCGCCACCATCGACCCGCTGGTCGGTGCGCTCAACACCTCCCCCTGGTGTGCCACCACCCCCGAGTGTGCCCAGATCCGCGACCAGGTACGGATCTTGGTGACTTTGCGCGATGGCGGCTTTTTCAGCCAGCTCGCCGACCTCGGCGATTTGTACCAGCCCGATGCCAATAATGCAGGCGGCACCGTGGCAGACCTGCAGCGCACAGTCACTTCGCTGGACAAGGCCTTCGGAGCGCTTGGCGATCCCGCCGACATGGCCGGCAACATCGGCCGCCTTCAAAACGGCATCAGCCAGCTCGCGTCGGGAGCACAAGCCCTAGCCACCGGTGTGCACACCCTCGCCGACAGCAACATCGAAATGTTGTCCGGCATGAGTCAGATCGCCACCCAGCTACAGAATTCCGCGCGATCCAGCGCCGGTTCGGACAACTCCAGCGGCTTCTACCTTCCCGCTAACGCCTTCGAGAATCGCCAGTTCTCCGATGTGGCAAAGCACTTTCTATCCGCTGACGGCAAGACCGCGCGCTTCGCCATCGAATCTAGCTACAACCCCTACAGCAGCGAAGCGATGGATCTCGCGCAGAAGATCACGCACGTTGCCGATGCCGCACGCCCCAACACCTCGCTGGCTCACGCCCGGATATCGATGGCCGGCTTCCCCGCCGTCAATTCCGATATCCAGCGCCTCCTGTCGGCCGACTTTCACCTACTGGCCATCGCCACACTCGTCATCGTCGGGTTGACCCTCGTCGTTCTGCTACGTGCCGTGGTGGCCCCGCTCTACCTGCTCGGTACGGTCGTACTCAACTACGCAGCCGCACTGGGCATCGGCACACTGGTCTTCCAATACGGCCTGGGCAAGCAAATCGCTTGGCCCGTTCCGCTTTTGGCGTTCATCATCCTGGTCGCGGTGGGCGCCGACTACAACATGCTGCTGATCTCGCGGCTACGCGAGGAATCCGCTCACAACATTCGCGTCGGCGTGCTGCGCACGGTCGCGAACACCGGCTCAGTCATCACCTCGGCCGGGCTCATCTTCGCGGCCAGCATGTTCTGCCTTATGGTCGGGTCCGTCGCGATCATGCTCCAAGCCGGACTCATCATCGGCTGCGGCCTACTCCTGGACACCTTCGTGGTCCGCACCCTCACGGTTCCCGCGATCGCCACATTGCTCGGTGAGGCCAGCTGGTGGCCTCAACGGAAGCCCTTGGCCCCGCGCGCCAGAGCACGCTGACGATGACATGTCACCTGAGGGACAACGCAGCGTGACGGGCGTGGACCTTGCGCCCAAAGGGGCGCGGATTACATGACACTTACTCAGGAGCGCATCCACACGCGCGACGGCATCACTCTCGTGGCGGATTGCTACCGGCACCCCACGACTGGTCCCGTGGTGTTGCTCCTCCATGGCGGCGGCCAAAACCGCCACGCCTGGGCCACCACAGCTCGTCGCCTCCACGCCCATGGCTACACCGTCATCGCGTACGACACCCGCGGCCACGGCGACAGCGACTGGGACCCGAGCGGACAATACGACGTCGAAAAGTTCGTCGCCGATCTGCTCTCGGTTCGAGAACACGTCGGCACCGAGAGTCCCCCTGCCCTCGTTGGCGCGTCGCTGGGTGGGCTAACCATCCTGGCAACCCACCTGCTGGCCCCAGCCGGGCTGTGGGCAGCCGTTATTCTCGTCGACATCACCCCGAGGATGGAGTTCCACGGGGCCCGTCGCATCGTGTCGTTCATGGCCGCCCACCCCGACGGCTTCGGCACACTCACCGATGCCGCCGACATCATCGCCGAATACAACCCGCGCCGACCGCGACCCGAAAATCTCGACGGTCTGCACAAAGTTCTGCGCCAACGTAGCGACGGTCGATGGGTCTGGCGCTGGGACCCAGCCTTCATCAGCTCCAACTTCGATGTCCTGCAAGGCGAACTCATGACCGACACCGAGGAGTTCGAGGCGATCAGCGGGTTTCTCGCCGAAGGAGCACGTCGAATCACGGCCCCGACGCTGTTAGTGCGGGGCGCGCTTTCAGACGTCGTCTCCGAGGAAACGGTCAACGAATTCCTCGAACTCGTCCCGCACGCCGAAACAACTGACGTGACGGGCACAGGTCATATGGTTGCCGGCGACGACAACGACGCCTTCACCAGCGCTGTCACCGACTTCCTCGACCGCCGCGTATTTTTGTGAGACGGTCTTTTCCCGTGAAACCCGCGTCGCCTGCTGGGCCCCCAACACTGCGAGACCAGCAAGTGAACCCCCCTAGTACTGTTGGTTTCGCTACGCTACTGTTCGTACCATAACTCAGGAAGCATCTGGGAATGTCGGATTGACGAAGGCGATGTCATGCCCTCCGCAAATACTGGCTCGTTAAGGGACCGACGCCGTGCCGAGTTGCTCTCGCAGATCCAGGGCACCGCGCACCAACTTTTTGCCGAACGTGGATTTGCTGCTGTGACCACTGAGGACATCGCTGCCAGTGCCGGGATATCCATCAGTACTTACTTCCGTTACGCGCCTACGAAGGACGACCTTCTTGTCGCGCCGTTGCGGCAGGCGGTCGCCGAAATCGTTGGTGCCTACGGCGCTCAGCCGTCGGACCAATCGGCAGCCGAGGCGCTGATCGCGTTGTTTGCCGAAACCGCCTGGGACAAAACCAATCCGAACCCGCACTACTGGCAACGAGCCATACTGACCGCCCCCCACCTACTGAGCGAATCGGTACTGATCAGCGACAACGATGACCGCAAGCTCGTCGAACTCGTCGCCACAAGGATGGGCGTCGATGCGGCATCCGACATCCGTCCCTCGCTGCTGGTCCACACGGGTTTGGCCACCGCACAATTCATACTTCGGCGCTGGCTGAGCTCAGACACTGAAACGAAGCCACCGCTGCACGTTCAGTTGAAAGAAGCTTTGAGAGTCACGTTGGCTGGATTCGATTGAAAGTAGACCGCTTTGAACTCGGGGCATACGGTTGGCCGGCTAAACGCAATGTGGCCCCGTCACAGTCTCTACTCTGAAAGAACGTTGGCTCCATCGTGGGCACGCGAGTGCGGATATTCGTCGAATGCGTCCAGAACGCGCACGGCGAAAGCAGGGCTCATCTCAGACTGAACTTCTTCTTTCGCCATCCAACGGACTTCCCGGGCTTCGGCAGTCGGGTGCGTGTCGCCAGCGGCAGGACTGCAGCGGTAGACCAACGCGACAATCCCCTGCTTGAGGTTCTTGTAGACGCCGGTAAGACGTTGCACCGTGACCTTCAATCCAGTTTCCTCGAGGACTTCCCGCCGCACACCATCCTCGAAGGATTCGTCCAGTTCGAGTACGCCACCGGGGGCTTCCCAGTGGCCGTTGTCATCTCGCCGGATCACGAGAATGCGATCATCGCCACGTACGACGATGCCGGCGACACTGACTGAGTGTTTAGGAGTGGTTCCCATCGTTCGGTCTCCATTGTTCGATGCCGTCGGAGGTGACACGGGTTGACTGGCTTCCTAGACTAGTCGTCTAGACATGTAATGGAAGGCTCGCGGGTGCTGCAACTTGGACAAATCGATCGAGGCGATGACAAACCGCCATATCGGCAAATCGCGGGCATACTGCGAGAGGCGATCAGTTCCAATCGGCTCGCACCCGGGGAGCGACTGCCGTCCGAGGCGGAACTGATCGAACATTTCGGTGTAGCGCGCATGACTGTAAGACAAGCGGTGCAGGAGCTTCGTTCCGACGGATTGGTCATCTCACAACACGGCCGCGGGGTGTTCGTCCGCCCGGAACCTCGAATCCGCAGACTAGCGTCTGATCGATTCGCACGACAGCACCGCGCCGAGGGCAAGGCTGCATTTACCGTCGAGGCGGAGAAATCCGATTTCGCGCCGCAGGTGGACAACATCGTTGTGAGCCGAGAGAGGCCGAATTCGTTTGTGGCTGAGCGCCTTCGAGTTTCAGACGGCGATGACATTGTCGTGAGATCGAGGCGTTACCTGGCGAATGGGCGACCCGTCGAGACGGCCGTCTCGTACATTCCGGCGGCATTTGCCGAAGGCACGAGGATCGAGCAGCTGGATACCGGACCCGGTGGTATCTACGCGCGCTTAGAAGAGCACGGTCATGTGCTTGCTCGCTTCACTGAAGAAGTCGCCGCTCGGATGCCCACTCCTGAAGAACGGCGGCAGCTGGAGCTTGACTCAGGAGTTCCGGTGCTTACGGTGTTGCGAACCGCTTACGACACCGATGACGTGGCGGTGGAGGTCTGCGACACCGTGAAGGTGGCCTCCGCCTACCTGCTCGAATACGAGTTCCCGGCCCGCTGAGCGCAAAGTCTCACACGAATCACGCGTCGCCCGTTGCACTCCTCTAGACGACTATGTACCCTCAACTTGTCTAGAGCAGTTCTACGAAAGGTCGACAAAGTGTCTGTGCCGAAGTGGCTCAAGCTGTCCCACCAGCAGGTTTTCCCACACAAAGCGTTCGTGGTGTCAGATGTGACGCCGGTGATCGATTACGAGCGGTCAACGAAAGACAACAAGGTTCAGGCGACTGATCGAGAATCAGGCCTGCCGTTGTGGCAGGTGGAAGTCCTCGACGGTGATCCGGCCGCGAGCAAGCGGGCACGCACCCTGACCGTCAAGTTCGCAACGCCCAAGCAGCCTGTGTGCCCACAGAACACTGCCGGAATGCCTTTTACACCAGTGATTTTCGAAGAGTTGTGCGTGTTGCCGTACGTGGACCGTTCGAGCGAATCCGGCCGCATTGCGTGGTCGTTTCGGGCCTCGAGCATGACCGCGGACACTGGCAAGGCGGGGTCCTCAGCGGCAGACCGGGCGTCAGCATGAGTCCGTACGACCCCGTAGTACCTAGCGATCCGTATTCGATTCCAGATCCCGACGCCGGGACGGACCTCTTTGACCTCACGCACCTACTGACGGTCGGCGCCACATGGCTCACCGCGGTGACCGGCGTGGTCACCCTTTCGCTCGTCGTTTGGAGACTGCGTTCGCCCGCCACATTTGGGCGCTATGTCGCAACCCCTGCGCGGCGGATCCGATGGCTGCTATGGGCGTTGACCTCTTGGCCGCGAGTTGCCAAGGCCTGCGGGCTGTCGACTTCCGAGCGCGTCGCACGTACGGACTCGCAGGGCAAGACCACGACGAAGACAGTCTGGACCCACCCTCGCCTTCTCGGGGTGAGCATCTCCGATCACTGCCTGCACATGACCGTCCGCACACGAACGGGCCAGACAGTCGATGACCTCGAAAACGCGGTCCCCGCGATCCGCGACGCTGTCGGGGCACATTCCGCCCGTTCCACGGTGGTAGCACCCGGGACGGTTCGCATGGAATTTGTTATGCGACAACAGCTGTCGGCCATCAAGACTGCTAGACGGCCAGCCTGCACCGAGGCAACTGCCGTTAAGATTGGCCGACGGGAGAACGGCTCGGCTTGGATTCTCCGCGTCGCTGGCCTCCACACCCTCACTGTCGGGTGCTCAGGAGCGGGCAAGGGCTCCATTTTTTGGGGCATTGCAGGCGGCTTAGGCCCGGCCATCAGGTCAGGAACCGTGCGGCTTTTCGCCGTCGACCTCAAGTACGGGATCGAAGTGTCAGTCGGCTCCGCCCTATTCAGCAAGATCGCGACGACCGAGGTCGAGGCCGCGAGCCTGCTCAACAAGTTGGAGGAGCTGCTGGATTGCCGTGGCCGCAGGATGGCCGGCCAAGCGCGTTCGCACACACCGAGCACCGCCGAACCGCTCGTGGTGCTGCTCATCGATGAATTGGCGGGCTTGACCGCTTACATGACAGACGTCGCCCTCAAGAAGCAAGTTGCAGCCTCGCTCTCACGCATCCTGACAAAGGGCAGGGCCGTAGGCCTCGTGGCCACCGCCTTCATGCAGGACCCCCGCAAGGAGATTCTGCCCATGCGCGGGTTGTTCACCCAGACCGTTGCATTGCGGCTGCGTTCACGCGACGAAGTCGCGATGGTTCTGGGTGATGGCCTCGCTGATGCCGCACCCGCGCACCGCATCAACCCGAGTGAACCTGGGACCGGATACGTCATCGCAGAAGACGGATCAACGATGCGAGTACGTGCCGACTACTGGCCAGATTCGTTAATCCGTTCTGTTGCACAAGAATACGGGTTCAAGAGCCAAAGATCTACTGGTCCCGCAGAGAACTGAGGACAGCGGCATGGCAACTCTTGGCATCAACGCCACCACCAAGATAGCGACCTTTCCAGAGCTTCTGACAGCGGAACAGGTGGCGGAGCTGCTTGGCGTGTCCACTGCCACCGTGAGCCGATGGGGCGCGCTACGGGAACACGGCGCAGATGTGGGGCCGCCCTGCTACACGCTATCTGATCGCGTAAGACGTTGGGACGCAGCGGAAGTCCGCGCGTGGCTCAAGCAGGTGCACCGCTAAGTGGCCGGATCAGTACCGCGCGGCATCCGAAAGCGGACCAATTCAGCCGGCCAGGCGCGCTACCAAGTGCGCTACCTGGTGCGCGATCCAAACTCCCCGTCAGGATGGGTCGAGACATCATCGACGTTTGCCACCATGCGGGAAGCGCGCGCGTTCAAGGCGGATCGCGACGGCGAGTCGGCGATCGGCGCCCGACGATTCGACCCCAGACTTGGCCGCGCCAGCCTCTCCGCTATCTGGACGCAATACAGCGCGTCGAAGCAGCCGGCCGTTTCCCCCAAGACGTGGAGCGGCTACGTGCAGCATTGGGAACTGCGTATCAGCCCGCGCTTCGGCCATGTCCCGGTCGACGAGGTCAGCCGGAAGGATGTGCAGCAGTTCATCGGCGGCCTCACCGTGGGCCCGTGGGCCAGACTCGCCACGCTCCGGCTGCTGCGCTCGATTCTCGACATGGCTCGCGAGGACGGCCGAATTCACATCAACCCGGCCCAAGGTGTGTCATCCGGTCGGATGCCGGCGCGGGAACGTCACCGCTACCTCTCCGCTACGGAAGTCGCCGCCCTAGCAACCGCCTGCGGCGGCCAAGGCGACATCGTCACAATCCTGGCCTTTACCGGTCTGCGCTGGTCCGAACTCGTCGGCCTGCGCGTCGGCGACATCGACCTCAAAGCACGCCGCCTCTACGTCCGCCAAGCCGCCCCGGACGTGGAGGGCCGAATTATCGTCGGGCCACCGAAAACTCGCGCCGCCGTCCGAACCGTCCCACTCCCCCAAATCGTCATCGACGCGCTCGAGCCACGAATCGAAAACCGCTCACCTAAAGAACAAGCGATCACTTCACCAAACGGCGGCTTTCTCAGATCAAACAACTGGCGCAGACACACCCACTGGAACAAAGCCCTCAAGCAAACCGGCTTGGCGCCGTTGACGATCCACGACCTGCGCCACACCTACGCGAGCCTCGCCCGCAAATCCGGGGCCGACCTCCGCTACGTCCAGAAGACCATGGGGCACTCGACGCCGACTGTCACCGCCAACATCTACAGCGACCTCTACTCAGACGAACTCGACCACGTCGCTACGAATCTCGACCGGCTCAATGACGTCGCCAAAGACCAGGCGAACGGACAGGAACCGGACACACCGAAATATCCATAGAGTGCTGTCACCGCGTCCGTGCAGTTCAAGACTGGTGGCCAGGGGCGGGATCGAACCGCCGACCTTCCGCTTTTCAGGCGGACGCTCGTACCGACTGAGCTACCTGGCCGGAAGGCAGCGAGTGCCTCGCCGCGCTGGCGACCCTGACGGGACTCGAACCCGCGACCTCCGCCGTGACAGGGCGGCGCGCTAACCAACTGCGCCACAGGGCCTTGCTGCTGCTCCGCGTCGCCGCGTTGCGTACCCCCTACGGGATTCGAACCCGCGCTACCGCCTTGAAAGGGCGGCGTCCTAGGCCGCTAGACGAAGGGGGCCAGAACCGAATCTCTCCGGGGTACTCGCAACGTGGTTTCGTTGGGAGCCACGTCAGCTTAGGTCACCGTGGGCCCAATCCTCAAACGAGCCCGGTTTTGGGTCCAAGTATCCTGAAACTCCGCGGCCCCTATAGCTCAGTTGGTAGAGCTACGGACTTTTAATCCGCAGGTCCTAGGTTCGAGTCCTAGTGGGGGCACCAGACGTATATGACGTCGGCTGATGCGTGACAGTTGCACGCCGGCGGCCTCGGTATTACCCGCCGAGCACGGCGCTGCTGTAGGTGACGTCGGCGAAGGCCGCGGCGACGTCGTCGGCGGCGTAGGGGAAGCCGTTGGCCGCATGCAGCTCGGCGATCGTCCTCGAGGTGACCCGCCAGTCCCGCCCGCTCAAGTGGTCGACGATGTGGCTGCGCTCGCCGTGGTAGACCAGGTCATTGAAATCGACCTCGAACCCGAGCTCACTCATCCGGTCGTGGTGGGCGCGCCAGCGCGGGTCGGCGAAAACGGCGGTGTCGGGCACGAAGTCGAAAGCCAGCCGGCTGCCCGGGGCGCTCAACGCGGTGATGTTGTCGAACAGCGCGTCCTGGGCCTGTTCCGGCAGATACACCAGCAGGCCCTCGGCGCTCCACGCGGCGGGAGCCTGCGGGTCGAACCCCTCTTCCCGTAACGCGGCGGCCCAGTCGTCGCGCAGGTCGATCGCGACCGTGCGCCGCTGCGCGGTCGGCTGCGCGCCGAGGTCGGCCAGCGTCAGGGTCTTGAACTCGATCACGTCGGGCATGTCGACCTCGTAGACGACGGTGCCGGCCGGCCAGGGCAGGCGGTAGGCGCGCGCGTCCAGTCCCGAGGCCAGGATCACCGCCTGGCCGACGCCGGCGCGGGCGGCGTCAAGGAAGAAGTCGTCGTAAAACCTTGTCCGGCAAGCCATCCCCTTCGCCATGCGATGCGGGTCGAACTCGGACGTCCCGGGCTGGATCTCCCCGTCCACCAACCGGACGTAGACGTCGATGCCGACCGCCCGCACCAGCGGCGCGGCGTAGGGGTCGTCGATCAAGTTCGCATCCGAGGACAGCGCCCGCTGGGCCGCCACCATGGTCGCGGTCGCCCCGACGCTGGTCGCCAGGTCCCAACGATCACGGTCGGTGCGCGCCATGGTGTTCCTCATCCCGGATTTGAATAGACGATCTAGTCAGTAAAACAGGGCCGATTGCACGAGGCCGCGCGGACTACCCTGCAATTCGTGACCGATTTCGCCCGGCGGACCATCGACCTGGCCCGCCAAAACGTGGCCGAAGGCGGCCGCCCGTTCGCCACGGTGATCGTCCAGGACGGCGAGGTCCTCGCCGAGAGCGCCAACAAGGCGGCCCAGACCAACGACCCCACCGCCCACGCGGAGATCCTGGCCATCCGTGCGGCCTGTCTGAAGCTGGGCACCGAGCATCTCGTCGACGCCACCATCTATGTGCTGGCGCATCCGTGCCCGATGTGCCTGGGCGCGCTGTACTACTGCTCGCCCAGAGAAGTCGTTTTTCTGACCACCCGGGAAAGCTACGAGCCGTATTACGTGGACGACCGCAAGTACTTCGAATTGTCGAATTTCTACGCCGAATTCGCCAAGCCGTTCGACGAGCGCCGGCTTCCGATGCGCTATCGGCCGCACCCGGACGCCGTGGACGTCTACCGGCTGTGGAACGAGCGCAACGGCGGCCGGCGCCGGTCGACGGTGGTGCCGTCGGACTGAGCCGCGCCTTGGCAGGCCGGCCGAGCTTCGCTAGTATTTGCGTATGCATGCAGATAGTAGTGCAGGCCGGCTGCCCGACGACCAGGTACGTCTGGTCGTCGAGGTCTTCCGGATGCTGGCCGATGCCACTCGCGTGCAGGTGCTCTGGTCGTTGACCGACCGCGAGATGTCGGTCAACGAACTCGCCGAGCACGTGGGCAAGCCGGCACCGTCGGTGTCCCAACACCTGGCCAAGCTGCGGATGGCCCGTCTGGTCCGCACCCGCCGGGAGGGCACCACGATCTTTTACAGCCTGGAGAACGAGCATGTTCGCCAGCTGGTGATCGACGCGGTGTTCAACGCCGAGCACGCCGGTCCCGGGGTGCCGGGCCACCACCGCGGCGAGGGCGGGCTCAAGTCGGTGGCCGCATCGTCACGCCACCGGCCGCGCGGCGCCGTGCGCTGAGTCAGCCGGCGGCACAACGTATTTCACGCAAGGTATTTCACGCAACGGAGAACATGATGAGCGAACAGCACACCCACGACGCACCGCACACGCACGAACATCAGCACAGCGGCGTGACGCACGCGCACGCGCACACCACGCACGAGCACGACCACGTCGAGCACGAGCACGCCCACGCGCACACCGACGGCACCGAACACACCCATCGGCACGTGCATCAGGCGGGCCTCGAGGACGTGCACCAGCACGCCCACGCCTAAGCCCGTCGGCGCCCGGCTACGACACCATCGGGCAGTAGTGCTTGGGATTTCCGCGTTCGTCCTCGGGCGGCAGGTTGCGCGCCGGGGTCTGCACCAGCGGGGCGTCGAGCGGGATCCGGCCGCTGGCGCGGTCCAGTCCGGCGCGGGCGCGCGGGTGCTTGCGGAATCTGCTGGGCACCAAGGCGAACACGATACGAACCAGGTCGCCGAAGCGCCGGTGCAACCACTCGTCGCGGGCCGACCACCGGTAGCCCATCAGCTCCCGCACCGGCGGGTCGTACAGGCCGACCGTCACCCAGACGAAGAACGGCGCCAACAGTTTGCGCTGCGCGGCCCACAGACGGTCCGGAAGCCATTGCGCGAACGGCGGTTTGGGCAACTCGGTCAGATCCAGCACGGCCCGGGCCGCCTCGTTGTTCTCCAACACATTGCGGCACATGTGATCCCAGTAGGCCTGGAACTCCTCCCACGACTTGGGCACCGGGCGCATGCTCATGCCGTACATCCGGTACCACTGCACGTGTTCGTCGAACAGCTGCCGCTTCTGCTCCTCGGTGATGCCGCCGCAGAACCGTTCGGCCACATGGATGGTGCCGACGAAGAAGGTGGAGTGCGCCCAGTAGAAGACGTCGGGGTTCAACGCATGATAACGCCGGCCCTGCTCGTCGACGCCCTTGATGTCGGTGTGGTAGTCGCGCACCTCGGCGCCGGTGATCGGAGCGCGATCGCCGTCGAACACGACGCCGCCGATGGGATACAACGAGCGCAGCAGCCGCGGCCAGCGCTCGCGGAAGAAGGTGGAATGGTCCAGCACGGCCGCGCCCAATTGCGGGTGCATGTTCTGCATCGACCCGGCCCACGGGCCCTGCAGCATGCCCCGCCAGTCCCCGAAGTACTTCCAGGTCAGCGAGTCGGGGCCGAGCGGCGCGGGCGGGGCCTCATAGCCCAGCGGCGAAACCGGGCAGCCGCCGGGAACCGGGGCGCCGGCATCGGCCGGCCGGGCGGAAATCGACTGCTCAGTGCGACCGACCGCATCGCTGCCTGTTACGTCGCTGGTCAGGGGGCGCGATGCGGACGTATCTTGAGTCACTATTGGATTCCTGTGGGTATGTGAATTTTTGACTACAACCGTTGTCAATTTTTCAGCTTAGGAGCGATGTGCAGACGGGTCAACGACGGGGCCGCTGGACCGGCGTGCCCCTGGAGAGTCGCCTCGCGCTTCGCCGCGACAACCTGATCAACGCCGGGGTGCAGTTGCTCGGCGGTTCCGGCGGCCCGGCGCTGACCGTGCGCGCGGTGTGCCGCAAGGCCGCGCTGACCGAGCGCTACTTCTACGAAAGCTTCACCGACCGTGACGAGTTCGTGCGCGCGGTCTACGACGACGTGTGCACCCGCGCGATGAACACCCTGACGTCGGCGACCACCCCGCGGGAGGCGGTCGAACGGTTCGTCGAGCTGATGGTCGACGACCCGGTGCGCGGCCGGGTGTTGTTGCTGGCGCCGGCGGTGGAACCGGTGCTGACTCGCTCCGGCGCGGAGTGGATGCCCAACTTCATCGACCTGCTGCAGCGCAAGCTGTCCCGGATCGGCGACGCGGTGCTGCAGAAGATGATCGCCACCAGCCTGGTGGGCGGGCTGTCCAGCCTGTTCACCGCCTACCTGCACGGTCAGCTCGGAGCCACCCGCAAGCAGTTCATCGACTACTGCACCAACATGCTCTACATCACCGCCGCCCCGTACGTGTCGGCCGGCGAGCTCGGCAAATCGCAGTAGCGGGTTTGCATCTCGGCCGGATCGGCAAGCCGTATCGCTGGGCCCGGCACGGCCGCACGGGGCCGGACTGGCCCGGAAACCGGCACCAAAATCGCCGCTTGCCGCGCCGGACGAGGAACTTGATGCTACTGAGGTACACAGATATATTGAGTGCTACCCATCGACACAGATAACTGGAGGCCTTATGTCAGCCGAGCTGACAAACCTACAGCTGCTGCAGGAGCTCGAGCCGTTCGTCGAGAAATACCTGAACCGGCACGAGAGCATGCACAAGAACTGGAACCCGCACGACTACATCCCGTGGTCGGACGGCAAGAACTTCTACGCGCTCGGTGGGCAGGACTGGGAACCCGGCCAGTCCAAGCTTTCCGACGTCGCCCAGGTGGCGATGGTGCAGAACCTGATGACGGAGGACAACCTGCCGTCGTACCACCGCGAGATCGCGATGAACTTCGGCATGGACGGCCCGTGGGGGCAGTGGGTCAACCGCTGGACCGCCGAGGAGAACCGGCACGGGATCGCGCTGCGCGACTACCTGGTGGTCACCCGCGCGGTCGACCCGGTCGAGCTGGAGAAGCTGCGCATCGAGGTGGTCAACCGTGGCTTCAGCCCGGGCCAGAACCACCAGGTGCGCGAGGACCTGTTCGCCGAGAGCCTGTTCGATTCGGTCATCTACGTCACCTTCCAGGAACTGGCCACCCGGATCTCGCACCGCAACACCGGCAAGGCCTGCAACGAGACGATCGCCGACCAGATGCTGGCCAAGATCTCGGCCGACGAGAACCTGCACATGATCTTCTACCGCGACGTCAGCGAGGCCGGCTTCGCGATCGCGCCCAACCAGGCGATGAAGTCGCTGCACAAGGTGCTGCGCAACTTCCAGATGCCCGGCTACCAGGTGCCCGAGTTCCGGCGCAAGGCCGTGATGATCGCCGTCGGCGGCGTCTACGACCCGCGCATCCACCTCGACGACGTCGTCATGCCGGTGCTCAAGAAGTGGCGCATCTTCGAGCGCGAGGACTTCACCGGCGAGGCCGCCGCGCTGCGCGACGACCTGGCGCTGCTGATCAAGGAGCTCGAGACGACGTGCGACAAGTTCGAGATCTCCAAGCGGCGCCAGCTCGAGCGGGAAGCCCGCACCGGCAAGCGGACCACCGCGCTGGAGCTGCACACCACCGCGGGCACGCTGACCATGAGCCGGCGGTAACCAGCGTTGCGTATCGGCCCCATCGAGCTGGCCAGCCCGGTGGTGCTGGCTCCCATGGCCGGGGTCACCAACGTCGCGTTTCGCACCCTGTGCCGTGAGCTGGAGCGGGAGCTGGTCGGGACGGTCAGCGGCCTCTACGTCTGCGAAATGGTGACGGCACGCGCGCTCGTCGAGCGGCACCCGGCCACCATGCACATGACCACGTTCGCCCCGGACGAGTCGCCGCGGTCGCTGCAGCTCTACACCGTCGACCCGGCCACCACCTACGCGGCGGCCAAGATGATCGCCGACGAGGGCCTGGCCGATCACATCGACATGAACTTCGGCTGCCCGGTGCCCAAGGTCACCAAGCGCGGCGGCGGCTCGGCGCTGCCCTACAAACGACGCCTGTTCGGGCAGATCGTGGCCGCGGCGGTGCGCGCCACGCAGGGCACCGGGATACCGGTGACCGTCAAGTTCCGCATCGGTATCGACGACGAGCACCACACGCATCTGGATGCCGGGCGCATCGCCGAGGCCGAGGGTGCCGCGGCGGTCGCGCTGCACGCCCGCACCGCGGCGCAGCGGTATTCCGGCACCGCGGACTGGGAACAGATCGCCCTGCTCAAGCAGCAGGTGCGCACCATTCCGGTGCTGGGCAACGGCGACATCTACGACGCCAGCGACGCGCTGACCATGATGGCCGCCACCGGGTGCGACGGCGTGGTCATCGGCCGCGGCTGTCTGGGCCGACCGTGGCTGTTCGCCGAGCTGTCGGCCGCGTTCACCGGCAGCCCGCCGCCCACGCCGCCCACCCTGGGGCAGGTGGCCGACATCGTGCGCCGGCACGGGCGGCTGCTGGCCGCCCACTTCGGCGAGGACAAAGGCATGCGCGACATCCGCAAGCACATCGCCTGGTACCTGCACGGCTTCCCGGCCGGTTCCGAGCTGCGGCGCGCGCTGGCGATGGTCAAGACGCTCGACGAGCTGGACCGCCTGCTCGACCGGTTGGACGGCTCGGTGCCGTTCCCGGACGAGGCGACCGGGCCCCGGGGGCGGCAGGGTTCACCCGCCCGGGTGGTGCTGCCGGAGGGCTGGCTCGACGACCCGGACGACTGCACGGTGCCGGCCGGCGCCGACGTCATGCACTCCGGCGGCTGAGTCACCGCGCGGAATCGCGTCCGGACCGAGAACTCAGTACGATGTGGGCTTTGTTGCATGCGCATGGGTGGCGGATGAGGTTGGCACGCACCGGGCGAACGCGACGAAAAGGGTGGCACCAGCGGCGGCACCGGGGATGCGGTGCCGCGCTGAGGGCACGCCAACACGCTGACGTCTGCATCAGAGCTTCGGAGGCCGGTAGGACATGAGTGACGCCGAGAGCGACGGCACTCGTAACGGTCGGCACGGACCGGGCGCGGCTCGCGTTCAACCGATCCCGGTCGGCCCGTCGCCCAGCTTGGCCGCCGCTCCCTGGGAGCGCTTCTTCGAACCCCCGCCCGACGACCGCCTGCACCGATGGCGACCGGACGCCGCCCTCGAGCCCGTCGCCGCACCCGAGGACGACGACGAGCCGGGCGGATGCCACACCGGCGGCGGCGTCACCGTCGCCGATCTGATCGCCAAGGTCGGCGCCCCGAACCGGCCCGTGCACCGTCGCGCGGCTCGGGAGGAGACCGAGCCGTTCGAACCCGAGCCTGTCGAACCCGAGCCCGAGCCGCCCGGGCCCGCGTCGGGGCTGCCGCTCGAGCTGCAGCAGACCCAGGTGATCGACGACCTGGCCTACTCGGTGGACGCGGTCTCCGAGCTTCGCGAGCTGATGGCCACCGACTACCCCAACGACGGGGACTCCGACCAGCAGAGCGCCGACGCCGCCGATACGGCCGCCGGGGAACCCCGGCGCCGGCGCCGTCCGATGCTGATGGCCGGGCGGTCGGTGGCGGCCCTGGCCGCCGTGCTCGCCCTGGCGACGACCGGCGGGGCGTGGCAGTGGAGCGCGTCGAAAAACGCCCGGCTCAACACGATCAACGCGCTCGACCGCAACTCCAGCGACATCCGGGACCCGGGCGGACAGTACGGCGACGAAGACTTTCTGATCGTCGGCCTGGACTCGCGCGCCGGCGACAACGCCAACATGGGTGCCGGCAGCACCGACGACGCCGACGGCGCCCGCTCGGACACCGTGATGCTGGTCAACATCCCGGCCAACCGCAAACGCGTGGTGGCGGTGTCGTTCCCCCGCGACCTGGCGATCACCCCGATGCAGTGCGAGGCGTGGGACCCCAGCACCGGCAAGTACGGGCCCATCTATGACCCGAAGACCAAGAGCTGGGGCCCGAAGATGGTCTACACCGAGACCAAATTGAACTCGGCGTTCGCGTTCGGCGGCCCCAAGTGTCTGGTGAAGGAAATCCAGAAGCTCTCCGGTCTGAGCATCAACCACTTCATCGCCGTCGACTTCGCCGGGTTCGCGAAGATGGTCGACGCCCTGGGTGGTGTCGAGGTGTGCTCGAGCACCCCGCTGCACGACTACGAGCTGGGCACGGTGCTCGAGCACGGCGGGCGCCAGGTCCTCGACGGCGACACGGCCCTGAACTACGTGCGGGCCCGCCAGGTCACCACCGAGGTCAACGGCGACTACGGCCGCATCAAACGCCAGCAGTTGTTCCTGTCCTCGCTGCTGCGGTCACTGATCTCCGCGGACACCCTGCTCGACCTCAACAAGCTCAACAACGTCGTCAACCTCGTGATCAACGACACCGTGGTCGACAACGTGAAGTCCAAGGACCTCGTCCAGCTCGGCCAGTCGTTGCAGGGCATGGCGGCCGGCCACGTCACCTTCGTGACGGTGCCGACCGGCGTCACCGACCAGAACGGCGACGAGCCGCCCCGGATGTCCGACATGCGCGCGCTGTTCGATGCCATCATAAACGACGACCCACTGCCCGAGGAAAACGACCAGAACGCACAGAATTTGAGCGCTTCCGGTTCGACCACCGGCGCGCCGAAGGCGCCCACCACCCGCAAGTCGCCCACCCCGACGCCGGAGGCGCAGCGCGAGCAGGTCACCACGACCTCGCCGAGCGGTGTGACGGTGCGGGTTTCCAACGCGACTACGCAGAGCGGGCTGGCGGCCACGGCGACCAGCCAGCTCAAGCGCGACGGCTTCAACGTGATGACCCCCGACGACTATCCGAGTTCGGTGAACACGACGACGGTGCTGTTCTCGCCGGGCAACGAGGAGGCCGCGGCGACGGTGGCGTCCTCGTTCGCCAACGCGAAGGTGCAGCGGGTGTCCGGCTACGGACGGGTCGTGCAGGTGGTGCTGGGCCCCGATTTCAAGTCGGTCTCCGCTCCCTCGCCCAGCGGCTCGACGATGAGCCTGCAAATCGAACGCGGCTCGAGCAACGCGCCGGCCAAGCTGCCCGAGGACCTGACGGTCACCAACGCCGCCGACACCACCTGCGAGTAACCGGTTTTGACGGCGTTCCGCCGACTGTTTCGGGTGCAAAGAACGTACGCTGGACCACATGCGAACCGCCTACCACGAACAGCTCTCGGAGTTGTCCGAGCAGCTCGGCGAGATGTGCGGCTTGGCGGGGGTCGCCATGGAGCGGGCCACCCAGGCGCTGCTGCAGGCCGACCTGGTGCTGGCCGAACAAGTGATCAGCGACCACGAAGCGATCGCCGCGATGAGCGCCCGCGCCGAGGAAACCGCCTTCGTACTGTTGGCATTACAGGCGCCGGTGGCCGGCGATCTGCGGGCCATCGTGAGCGCCATCCAAATGGTGGCGGACATCGACCGGATGGGCGCGCTGGCTCTGCACGTCGCCAAGATCGCCCGTCGACGCCACCCCCAGCACGCGCTGCCCGAAGAGGTGAACGGTTATTTCGCCGAAATGGGAAGCATCGCAGTCGAATTGGGCAACAGCGCCCAAGAGGTGGTGTTGTCCCGCGACCCGGAGAAGGCGGCCCGGATCCGCGAAGAGGACGACGCGATGGACGATCTGCACCGGCATCTGTTCTCGGTGCTGATGGACCGTGAATGGAAGCACGGCGTCGCGGCGGCCGTCGACGTGACGCTGCTGGGCCGGTTCTACGAACGCTTCGCCGACCACGCCGTCGAGGTGGCCAGGCGGGTCATCTTCCAGGCCACCGGCAGACTGCCCGAGGAAGAGACGAAACCCGCCTCGCAGTAAGCGAATCGGGCTGGGTCCGATTGCCCGACTCCTCACACCTCGCTACGCGAGCTGCTTCGTCGCCGGGCTGGGTCCGATTGCCCGACTCCTCACACCTCGCTACGCGAGCTGCTTCGTCGCCGGGCTGGGTCCGATTGCCCCACTCCTCACACCTTGCTACGCGAGCTGCTTCGTCGCCGGGCTCAGTTAACCGAAGCGGCCCGAGATGTAGTCCTCCGTCGCCTTCTGGCTGGGGTTGGAGAAGATCTTCTCGGTGTCGTCGACCTCGATCAGTCGTCCCGGCTTTCCGACGGCTTCCAGGTTGAAAAACGCGGTGTAGTCGCTGACCCGGGCGGCCTGCTGCATGTTGTGGGTGACGATGACGATAGTGTAGTCCTGCTTCAGCTCGCTGATCAGCTCTTCGATGGCCATCGTCGAAATCGGGTCCAGCGCCGAGCACGGCTCGTCCATCAGCAGCACATCCGGTTGCACCGCGATGGCCCGCGCGATGCACAACCGCTGCTGCTGCCCGCCCGAGAGTCCGCCGCCGGGCCTGTCCAGCCGGTCCTTGACCTCGTCCCACAGGTTGGCGCCGCGCAGCGAGTACTCGGCCGTCTCGTCGAGCACCTTGCGGTTGCGGACCCCTTGCAGCTTCAGGCCCGCGACCACGTTGTCGCGAATTGACATGGCGGGGAACGGGTTCGGCCGCTGGAACACCATGCCGATGGCCCGGCGCACCCCGACCGGGTCGACACCGGGGCCGTAGATGTCTTCGTCGTCGAGCAGCACGCTTCCCTCGACCCGCCCGCCGGGCACCACCTCGTGCATCCGGTTGAGGGTGCGCAACACCGTCGTCTTGCCGCAACCCGACGGGCCGATGAACGCCGTGACGCTGCGCGGAAGCA
Organism: Mycobacterium timonense; assembly: GCF_025821985.1. NCBI lineage: Bacteria > Bacillati > Actinomycetota > Actinomycetes > Mycobacteriales > Mycobacteriaceae > Mycobacterium > Mycobacterium timonense. Next base: position 26,412 of record NZ_JACKSY010000019.1, read on the forward strand.
CCGACAGCGTCACCTCCGCGACGGCGTGAAACGACCCGTAGTAGATGTTGACACCCTTGAGGTCCAACCGTTTGGCCACTCGTGCTCCTGCCTATGACTTTCTGGCGCCAAGGAACTTGGTTATCACCCGGGCCACGATATTGATCGTGGCGATCACCAGGATGAGGGTCAACGCGGCACCCCACAACCGATCCGTGGGGATGGGGTTGATGCCCGCGCCGGCCGACGCCTGGTTGTACATCATGCCGGGCAGCGTCCCCATGAACCCGCTGAAGATGTCGAAGTTCATCGACTGTGCATAGCCGACCAGGATCAGCAGCGGCGCCGTCTCCCCCATCACCCGGGCCATCGCCAGCAAGATGCCGGTGACGATGCCGGACAGCCCGGTGGGCAGGACCACCCGGGCGATGGTCTTCCACTTGGTGATGCCCAGCGCGTAACTGGCCTCGCGCAGATCCACCGGGACGATCCGCAGCATCTCCTCAGTGGCCCGCACGATCACCGGCAGCATCAGCAGGACCAGCGCCAGCGACACCGCGAACTCCGAGCGCGGCAGCCCCAGCGTGGCCACGCACAGCGCATAGACGAACAACGCCGCCACGATCGAGGGCACCCCGCTCAGGATGTCCACCATGAACGAGGCCAGCCGGCCCAGCGGGGTGCCGCCGCCGTACTCGACCAGATAGATGGCCACCATCAGGCCGATCGGGATGGAGATCGCCGCGCACACCAATCCCTGCAGCACGGTGCCGACCAGCGCGTGATAGGCACCGCCCCCGGTCACGAACGCGGTCATCCCGGCCTGCGAGTGCGACCACCACACGGTCGAGGTGATCGCCCTGAACCCCTTGACGACCACCGAGCACAGCACCATCACCAGCGGGGTCACCGCGACCAGCAACGACAACGAAACCAGCACGGTCGCAACGGAATTCGCGGCTCGACGGCGTCGGGACAGCGGCGAGAACGTCCGCGACTTGAGCGGGCGGTCCAGCATCGAGGTCATGGGCCCGCCCGCCTGCCCACCCCGGCGACGGCGCCGCGCGCCAGGGCGTCGACCACGAAGGTGAGCACGAACAGCGTCAGCCCCGCCGCGATGTAGGCGCCGGCCTTGAAGCGGTCGTCCAATTCCGCCGCGGCGCCCGCGATCTTGGTGGCGAAGGTGGAGCCGCCGTCGAACAGCGACCAGCCGAACGCCGACTGGGTGCCCCGCAGGATGATCAGCAGCGCGACCGTCTCACCCAGGGCGCGGCCCAGCCCCAGCATCCCGCCGCTGATGTAGCCGGACCGGCCGAACGGCAGCGTGACCGTGCGGACCACTTCCCAGCGGGTCGCGCCCAGCGCCAGCGCGGCCTCGATCTGGTCGTGCGGGGTCTGGATGAACACTTCGCGGGTGACGGCGGTGATGATCGGCAGGATCATCACCGCGAGCACGATTCCGCCGGTGAAGATGGTGCCGCCGCCGGCCGCCGAGGTGTTGCCGTCGGCGAACAGGAAACACCAGCCCATCGAGTGGTTGAGCCAGGTGGCGACGGGTCGAAGCTGCGGCGCCAACACGTACAGGCCCCAGGCGCCGTAGATGATCGAGGGCACCGCGGCCAGCAGGTCGACGGCGTAGGCCAGCGGGGTGGCGGCGCGGCGCGGCGCGTAGTGGGTGATGAAGATGGCGACGCCCAGCGCCACCGGCATCGCCAGGATCAACGCGAACAGCGACACGAACACGGTGACCGGCAGCAGGCTGGCGATCCCGAAATGCATCGCCGAGGTGTCGGTGGTGACCCAGTTACCGCCGTAGCCGAAGAAGTTCTCGCGGTTGCGCTGCAGCGCCGGCACCGCGCGGTCGAGCAAAAACACCGCGATCGCGGCGATCACCAGCACGATCAGCACCCCGGAGGCCTGCGCCAGCCGGCGGAAAATCCGGTCCCCCGCATGCGGTCGCCCCTGCCCCCAGGGGCTGATGGGGGTCGCCGACGGCTCCGGGAACGGCGCGGCGACCACCGCGCCCGAGCCCGCGTCGGTGGGATTCGGCCCGGAAAACCCCGTCACGGTGCGCCCACCACAGTCCTGCCGTCGCTCCCTGAAACCCCGGCCCGCCGGCTACTGCAACGCATTGATCGCGGTAACCAGTCGTTGCCTGACCTTATCGGGCAGCGGGATGTAGCCGGCGGTGGAAAGGCCGTCCTGCCCGCTGGTGGCGGCCACGCCGAGAAACGATTTCACGGCCGCCAGCGTCTCGGGGTCGTACCCCTTCGAACACACGATCTCGTAGGTCACCAGCAGCAACGGGTAGACGCCCGGCTCCTGGGAGCCGTACATGGCGTGGAGGTCGAGCACCAGGTCGTCGCCCTCGGACAGGAACTTGGCCGCGTTGACGGCGTTCCCGGCGGTCTCGTTGGTCAGCGGGACCACGCCACCGCGGGTGGCGATCTTGGCGTAGGGCATGCCGGCCTGGTCGGCGAAGCCCTTCTCCACGTAGCCGATGGCACCGGTGGTGGCCCGCACCGCCTGGATGACTCCCGCCGACTTCGCGGCGCCCTCGCCGACGCCGCCCTGGAATTCGGTGCCTACGCCCTTGGCCCAGCTCTGCGGCGCGGCGGCGGTCAGATACTTCTGCACGTTATCGGTGGTTCCCGACGAGTCGGTCCGGTAGATCGGGGTGATCTTGGTGTCGGGAAGGGCCACCCCGGGATTGAGGGCCGCCAGGATCGGGTCGTTCCAGTTGGTGATCTTGCCGGTGAAGATCTTGGCCACCGCGTCACTGCTGACCACCAGGGCCGGGTTGCCGGGCAGGTTGTAGGTGATCGCGATCGGCCCGAACACCAGCGGCAGGTCCCAGGCCGGGTTGCCGCCGCAGCGCTGGGCGGCCGGGCCGATCTGGTCGGCGACCAACGGCGAGTCCGCGCCCGCGAAATCCACGTGCCCGGCGATGAACTGCTCGCGGCCGGCGCCCGACCCGGTCGGGTTGTAGGCCAGGCCCTTGCCCGGGCAGAACTGGCCCCACACCTGGTTGAACATCGTGATCGCGTTTTCCTGCGCGGTCGAGCCCTCCGCGGTCAGCTTGTTCTTGCCGCCGCAGCCCGCGGTGCCGGTGGTCCCGCTGATGCTCGGCGCGGCGGTCCCGCGGTGGTTCTCGTCGCTCCCGCAGCCGGTCAGCGCCGCGGCGCCCAGTGCCGTCGCCAACGCCGCGGCGGCCAGCGCCCCGCCCTGCCTGTCCAGCCTCACGATCTCGCTTTCTTGACACGTTCACCGACGCGTGCGGGCGCCGCGGGCATGACTGTCAGGTTGCCAACTCGCGGCGAAAATATGCGCCGACGCGGCGCAAGCAACGTCTGGGTAGTAAGGACCAGATTAACGATCTGGGCGGCCGGGGTTCGTAGCCGCGGTCAGTTGGCCGCCGGTGGGACCGCGTATGCGGTGTCGACGCTGTAGGTGGTGAAGCCCAAGCGCTGGTAGGTGCGCACCGCGGCGACGTTGTCCGCCTCCACGTAGAGCATCACGGTGGGGTCGGCCGCGGAGTCGCCGGCACCCAGCCGCCGCGCCAGCCATTCGATCCCGACGGCCGTCAGCGCCTGCCCGAGCCCGCGGCCCTGCGCGCAGGGGTCGACGCCGACGACGTACACCTCCCCCAGGCCGGGCTGGTCGAGGTGCACCTTGGTCCAGTGGAAGCCCAGCAGCCGGCCCGGCCGATCGCTGTCGTCGTCGCCGAACGCGAGGAACAGGCCCGCCGGGTCGAACCACGGTTCCGCGCGCCGCTCGGCCAGCTCGACGTCGGTCCAGCCGCCCTGCTCGGGGTGGTAGGCGAACGCGGCGTTGTTGACCCGCAGCAGCTCGGCGTCGTCGGCCGGGCCCGCGTAGGTGCGGATGCGCACCCCGGGCACCGCGGGCACGCTGTCGGGGAGGTCGCGCAGCGAGCGTCGCATCTGCATCAGTTCCCGCACCGGCGACAGGCCCAGCGCCGCCGCGGTCGCCCGGGCCGGCTCGAGCGTGCCGTGCGCCCAAAACCGGTTGGCCGCACCGGTTTTCGCCAACGCCGCGCGCGCCAAGGCGGATCCGATGCCGCGCCGACGGGCCCGCGGGTGCACCACGAGTTCGGCCATCTGGGGCTGCGCGTCGCGGGGCGGGGTGAGATTGAGGTAGCCGACGACGGCGTCGGCGGTGTCCTCGGACACCGGTCCGCGAATCAGCAGGTGCTCGGTGCGGTCGTGCCCGAGCTCGCGCAGCACCTGCTCGCCGACGGGCGCCACCGCATCGAATTCGGTTGCCGCACCGACGAGTTCGCGCACCTCGCGCTGCTCCTGCGGATTCAGCGTGCGGCGCCAGTCAGCCGCGGTCACTGAGTGTGCAACGGATCGACCAGCGGATCGTGGACGTCCTCGGCGTCGGATTCGGACGCGGAGTCGGACTCGGACTCGGACTCGGCGTCGTCGGCCTCGGCCACCGGCGGACGGCCGCGGGCCGGGCGCACGGCCTTGTAGCCGACGTTGCGCACGGTGCCGATCAGCGCCTCGTACTCGGGCCCCAGCTTGGCCCGCAGCCGACGCACGTGCACGTCGACGGTGCGGGTGCCGCCGAAGAAGTCGTATCCCCACACCTCGTGCAGCAGCTGAGCGCGGGTGAACACCCGGCCCGCGTGCTGGGCCAGGTATTTGAGCAACTCGAATTCCTTGTAGGTGAGGTCAAGCGGGCGGCCACGTAACCGGGCGGTATAGGTGCCCTCGTCGATCACCAACTCGCCCAGGGTGACCTTGCCGGCGCTTTCCTGGTCCGCCAGCCCGCCCCGGCGCCCGACCACCAGCCGCAGCCGCGCATCGACCTCGGCGGGCCCGGTGGTGGGCAGCAGGATCTCGTCCAGACCCCAGTCCGAGTTGACGGCCACCAGCCCGCCCTCGCTGACCACCGCCAACACCGGAACCGACCGGCCGGCCGTGCTCAGCAGCCGGCACAGCCCGCGCGCCGACGACAAATCGGTGCGCGCGTCGACGATGACGGCGTCGGCCGTTCCGGCCTCGAGCAGCGAGGAAGGTTCGGGCGGGGCGGTTCGCACGGTGTGCGCCAGCAGCGACAACGACGGCAGGACCGGATCGGGATGCAGCTCCGGGGTCAGCAGTAGTAGCTCCAACTAGTCCCTCCAGTTCGGGGGAACGGCATCTCCCAATTCTCAACGCCATCATGACCAGGTCATCTTCATCTAACGATAACGTGTCACCTGGTTTTTTCGCGTGGCACATGAGCCGGTGTGAGCCCTGCCACCGGCGGTCCGCCGGCGACCGTCTCCCGGGTGTTACGCCACAATATGCGGGTGCGCAAGGTGCTGATCGGTGTGGCCGCGACGGCGATCCTGGTGGCCGTGGTCGCCCTCGGCGCGATCGGCGTCGACTACGGGACCAGCATCTATGCCGAATACCGGCTGTCGTCCAGCGTGCGCAGGGCCGCCGACCTGGGCACCGACCCGTTCGTGGCGATCGTCGCGTTTCCGTTCCTTCCGCAGGCCCTGCGCGGCAACTACAACCAGCTGGAGATCAAGGCCAACGCCGTCAGCCATGCGATGACCGGCAAGGCCACCCTGGAAGCCACCATGTACTCGGTGGACCTGGCGCAGGCGTCCTGGCTGATCGCACCCGACGCCAAGCTCGCGGTGCGTAAGCTGGAGAGCCGCATCATCATCGACTCCACCCACCTGGGCCGGTATCTGAACATCAGCGACCTGATGGTGGAGGCGCCGCCCAAGGAGACCAACACCGCCACCGGCGGCATCACCGCCTCGGGCATCTCCGGCAGTCACGGGCTGGTGTTCACCGGCACCCCCAAATCGGCCGGCTTCGACCACCGGGTGAGCGTTTCGGTCGACCTGTCCATCGCCCCCGACGACCCCGCGACCCTGGTGTTCACCCCGACCGGTGTCCTGACCGGATCGGACACCGCCGACCAGAGCGTGCCGGCCGACAAGCACGACGCGGTGCTGCACGCCTTCAGCGGCAGGCTGCCCAATCAGCGGCTGCCCTTCGGCGTCGCGCCCACTACCGAGGGGGCCCGCGGCTCCGACGTGATCATCGAGGGCATCACGTACGGAGTAACCGTGACCCTCGAAGAGTTCAAACAATCATGACCACCCTCGTCGTGATCCTCGCGGTGCTTGCCGCGGCAACCCTGGCCGGCTGGCTGTTGACCCGTCGCTCCGGACGCATCCGGGAAATCGACGCGGGGCCGCAGCGCGACACCGGCGACGACGTCGCCGCGCTGGGGCTGTCCCGCGACGGACCGACCGTCGTGCACTTCAGCGCGCCCTGGTGCGGGCCGTGCGATCGGGTGCGCCGGGTGGTCGACCAGGTCTGCGCCGACCTGGGCGGCGTGGCGCACGTCGAGATCGACCTGGACGCCCACCCCGACACCGCCCGCCGCTATGCGGTGCTGTCGCTGCCCACCACGCTGATCTTCGACGCCGACGGCCGGCAGCGCTACCGCAGCTCCGGAGTGCCCGGCGCCGCCGACCTGCGCTCCGCCCTGAAACCGCTGTTGGCCTGACCACGGTGTCATTAGGTAAGCTGACCGACGTGTTAGCCCGCCTCGAGCCCATGCTCACCAAGCGCCGCGCAGTCGACCTGCGCCGCACCGCGGGCTGTTGTTGTTGCTGTTGCTGCTGAGTGGCCGCGCTTTCGCGTAGCACTCGGAGCGGCCCCGGATCCCGACCGTGGCGTCTCTCCCATCATCGTTTCCGTGAGCAACAGGGCATCGAGGAGTAGTACCTTGCCGAGCAGCAACACCACCACGCAGCCCGACCTGGTCGACGTGCGTGGACCGCGATTCGCCGCTTGGGTCACCACCGCAGTGCTGGTGCTGGCCCTGGCCGTGTCGGCGGTCAGTCCGCCCGCCGCGGCGGTGATCCTGGCCGTCCAGGCCGTCGTCTTCGCGATCGGCGCGGTCGGCGGACCGCGCAAGCACCCCTACGGGCGGGTATTCGCCGCCGTCGTCGCGCCGCGGCTGGGCCCGGTGCGGGAGCGCGAGCCCATCCCGCCGTTGAAGTTCGCCCAACTCGTCGGCCTGATCTTCGCGGTGCTCGGAGCCGCCGGATTCGCCGCGGGCGCTTCGCTGTTCGGCCTCGCCGCCACCGCCGCCGCCCTGGCCGCCGCGTTCCTCAACGCCGCCTTCGGCATCTGCCTGGGCTGCCAGCTCTACCCGCTGGTGGCCCGCTTCCGGCGCCCGGCGCGCTCCACCTGACCCGCCGTAACCAAAGCGATCGAAAGGATCCACTCCATGGCACGCTCCGACGTCCTGGTCTCCACCGACTGGGCCGAGAGCAATCTCGACACCCCGGGCGTCGTCTTCGTCGAAGTCGACGAGGACACCAGCGCTTATCACGCCGGGCACATCCCCGGCGCCATCAAGTTGGACTGGCGCTCCGATCTGCAGGACCCGGTCAAACGCGACTTCGTCGACGCGCAGCAGTTCTCCAAGCTGCTCTCGGAGCGGGGCATCGCCAACGACGACACCGTGATCCTCTACGGCGGCAACAACAACTGGTTCGCCGCCTACGCGTACTGGTACTTCAAGCTGTACGGCCACGAGAAGGTCAAGCTGCTCGACGGCGGCCGCAAGAAGTGGGAGCTGGACGGCCGCACCCTGTCCAGCGACCCCGTCAGCAGGCCGGCGACCTCCTACACCGCGGCCGCACCGGACAACAGCATCCGGGCGTTCCGGGACGAGGTGATCGCCGCGATCAACGTCAAGAACCTGGTCGACGTACGCTCCCCGGACGAGTTCTCCGGCAAGATCCTCGCGCCGGCGCACCTGCCGCAGGAACAAAGCCAGCGGCCCGGCCACATCCCCGGCGCCATCAACGTGCCGTGGAGCAAGGCCGCCAACGAGGACGGCACCTTCAAGTCCGACGAGGAACTGGCCGCGCTGTACGCCGCGGCCGGCCTGGACACCGGCAAGGAGACGATCGCCTACTGCCGGATCGGCGAGCGGTCGTCGCACACCTGGTTCGTTCTTTATGAATTGCTCGGGCATCGGAATGTGAAGAACTACGACGGCAGTTGGACGGAATACGGCTCCCTGGTGGGTGCCCCGATCGAGTTGGGAAGCTGATATGTGCTCTGCACCGAAGCAAGGAGTGACGCTGCCCGCCAGCGTCGACCTGGAGAAGGAAACGGTGATCACCGGCCGCGTGGTGGACAGCGACGGCCAGGCGGTGGGCGGCGCGTTCGTGCGCCTGCTGGACTCGTCCGACGAGTTCACCGCCGAGGTGGTGGCGTCGGCCACCGGCGATTTCCGCTTCTTCGCCGCTCCGGGATCCTGGACGCTGCGCGCACTCTCGGCGGCCGGTAACGGCAACGCCGTGGTCACCCCGTCGGGTGCGGGCATCCACGAGGTCGACGTCAAGATCGCCTGACGCACCGGCTGACCCGATCGGGACAGCGGGGGACGAATAGACTTGTCCCCGTGGTGTTGTTCTTCGAGATCATGCTGGTCGTGGCGGTCGTGGTGATTTCCTGGTTTGCGCTCTACACGCTGTACCGGCTCATCACTGACGAGTCGTGACTCCCGCCGGCGACGATCCGTCGGGGCCGGCGGGCTCCGGCGACCGGGCGGTGGCCGCCGCCGCGGAGCGCGCCAAGCTGACCGCCGGGCGTAACATCCCGTCCTTCGACGACCTGCCCCTGCCCGCGGACACCGCCAACCTGCGCGAGGGCGCCAACCTCAGCGACGCGCTGCTGGCGCTGCTGCCGCTGGTCGGGGTGTGGCGCGGCGAGGGCGAGGGACGGGGCCATGACGGCGACTACCGGTTCGGGCAGCAGATCGTGGTCTCCCACGACGGCGGCGACTACCTGAATTGGGAGGCCAGGTCCTGGCGGCTGAACGAGACGGGTGACTACCAGGAGCGCGGCCTGCGCGAGACCGGTTTCTGGCGGTTTGTCCGCGATCCCGACGATCCCAGCGAATCCCAGGCGATCGAACTGCTGCTGGCGCATTCGGCGGGCTACGTCGAACTGTTCTACGGGCGCCCGCGCACCCAGTCGTCGTGGGAGCTGGTGACCGATGCGCTGGCCCGCAGCCGATCCGGTGTGCTGGTGGGCGGCGCCAAACGGCTCTACGGCATCGTCGAAGGCGGAGATCTGGCCTACGTCGAGGAACGGGTGGATGCCGACGGCGGGCTGGTGCCGCATCTGTCGGCGCGACTGTCCCGGTTCGCCGGGTAGCGGCCGGCCTGTCTGGGCCAGGCACATCCGCCCCGAACATGGAGCGGCCCCCGAGCCGTGTTCCTGGTCGGACAAAAACCGGAAGCTCGGGGGCCGGGTGACTACGGGGAATTCGCCAGCGCACAAATAACGCCGGCTCTTCGAAAGCCGGCGCAGCTAGCGCGCAGCCACCTCACATGTCCATGAAGCTATCAATTTCGCGGACCACCTCCTTCCTTGTGTACGGCCGACCGTACCCGCGGATCGGCGAGCCGACAACAGAATTCAGCGCTCAGCGATCGCTGACGATGGCGGCGTCGACCAACTCGGCGAACTCGGCCGCCATCGGCGCGCGCGGCAGCGGGCGCCCGTCGAGGGTGTGCACCCTTGCGGCCAACGTCATGCTGGAGATCAGCCAAACACCTTGGGCGGCAAACAAATCCGCGACCCGCAGCGCCCGGTAGTCGCAGTCGTAGCCCTTGGCCCGGGCCACCTCGAACAGCGCCTGCTGGGTGGTGCCGCGCAGGATCGGATACCACGGCGGCGGCGTCAGCAGGCACGGGCCGCCGCCGGGCGCCTCGGAGTCGGTGGCGATCACCACGGTCGAGCGCGGGCCTTCCAGGACGTAGCCGTCGGTGCTGACGAAGACGACGTCGCCGGCGTCGTGGCGGGCGGCGTGACGGAGGGCCGCCATGTTGATCGCGTACGACAGCGTCTTGGCGCCGGCCAGCAGCCACGGCATCGCGTCGACACCGGTGGCGGGCAGCCCGCGATCGAGGGTGATCGCGGCCAACCCGTCGCGCCGGACCGCGGTGACGCGGTCGGGGACGGCGGTGACCATGACGTAGGCCGTCGGCGCCGAACCGCCCTCCCGGCCGCGGCTGTAGATCAACCGCATCGCGCCTTCGTCGGCGCCGCCCGCACACCACCGCCGGGTGGCCGCCTCGATCGCGCTCCGCCAGCGCGGCAGATCCGGCTCCGGCAGCTCGGTCAGCGCGGCCGACTGGGTCAGCCGCTGCAGGTGCGATTCGATCAGGCAGGCCCGGCCGTCGCGCACCAACAGCGTCTCGAAGACACCGTCGCCGCGCACCGCCGCCAGGTCGTCGGCGTGCAGCAGCGGCGCGTCCGGCGCATGCACCTCGCCGTCCAGCGTGACGATCACTCCCGTCCGGCCAGCCATGGTCGTGAAGCCTATCGGCTCGCGGTCGCCCGCCGAGTGTGAAGCCGGCCGCACACCCGAGGCGGGCCGCGCGCGGTCCGTAGAGTTGACTCGTGACCCACCCAGTCCCCGCCCCCGACACCGGACCCGACGCGGGCGCCGTCTGGCATTACGGCGACCCCTTGGGCGAGCAGCGAGCGGCCGAGACCGAGGCGCTGGTCATCGACCGGTCACACCGCGGTGTGCTCACGCTGACCGGCGCCGACCGGCAGACCTGGTTGCACAGCATCTCGACGCAATACGTCAGCGACCTGCCCGAGGGGGCCAGCACCCAGAACCTGAGCCTCGACGGCCAGGGCCGAGTCGAGGACCACTGGATCCAGACCGAGCTGGCGGGCACCACCTACCTCGACACCGAGCCGTGGCGGGCCGGGCCGCTGCTGGACTACCTGCGCAAGATGGTGTTCTGGTCCGACGTCACCCCGGCCGCCGCCGATCTGGCGGTGCTCTCGCTGCTCGGCCCGAAGCTGGCGGAGCGGGCCGTGCTCGACGCGCTCGGGGTGGATGCGCTGCCCGCCGAGGCGGCCGCGGTGCCCACCCGCGGCGGCTTCCTGCGCCGGATGCCGGCCGGCCCCGCCGGCCGGCTGGAACTGGACCTCGTGGTTCCGCGCGCCGAGGCCGCCGACTGGCGGAATCGCTTGGCGCAGGCCGGAGTACGGCCCGGCGGCGTATGGGCGTACGAAGCCCACCGGGTGGCCGCCCGGCGGCCGCGGCTCGGCGTGGACACCGACGAGCGCACGATCCCGCACGAAGTGGGTTGGATCGGCGGCCCCGGCCGGGGCGCCGTCCACCTGGACAAGGGCTGTTACCGCGGGCAGGAGACCGTCGCGCGGGTGCACAACCTGGGCCGACCGCCCCGCATGCTGGTGCTGCTGCACCTCGACGGCTCGGTGGATCGGCCCGCGACGGGTGATCCGGTGCAGGCCGGCGGGCGCGCGGTCGGCCGGCTGGGCACCGTGGTCGACCACGTCGATCTCGGGCCGATCGCCCTGGCGCTGCTCAAGCGCGGGCTGCCCGCCGACACCGCGCTGGCAACCGGCCCGCAGGCCGCGGTGGCCGCGGTGATCGACCCCGATTCGCTGCCTGCAGCCGAGCAGATCGGCGCCGGGCGGTTGGCCGTTGAACGGTTGCGGGGCGGTGCGGGATAATGAACGGTAACGTCCGCCACAGCGAGCAGGGGGCGCCGACGCCCAGTGGCGAGGCACGGTAAACTGTCGACAGGACAATACGACACCAGGAGATCGGAGCCGCCTACTCGTTAGGCCGCTCCGTTATTGCGCGAGGGGGTTCCCCCATGGGCCGCGGCCGGGCTAAGGCAAAGCAGACCAAGGTTGCACGAGAACTCAAATACAGTTCTCCGCAGACCGACTTCCAGCGGCTTCAGCGCGAGCTGTCGGGAACGGGTTCGGACGACTCCAACGACCTGGACACCGACGGCTCCGACCAACCCTGGGACGACCAGGACGGCTGGCGAGGCTAACAGCGACAATCCGGCGCCGATGCGTACTGCACCGGCGCCGCGTTGGTTCTACCGCGGCGCGGCTATTTCAAAATCTCGTTCAAAATCTCGGGTGTTGGCCCACGAGTTTGGCCCGCGGCCCCGCCTTGCCGCCTTTGCCCACGGTGCCCAGCACCCAGCAGTCCAGGTGCCGGGCGGTCAGGATGGCCAGGGCCCGGTCGGTGTCCTCGGGGGCGACGACGGCGATCATGCCGACACCCATGTTGAACGTCTTCTCCATCTCCTCGCGGGTCACCCGGCCGCGCTGGGCGATCATGGCGAACACCGGCGCGGGGGTCCAGGTGCCGCGGTCCAACTCGGCGACCAGCCCGTGCGGGATGACGCGCGCCAGGTTGCCGGCCAGTCCCCCACCGGTGACGTGGCAGAACGTGCGCACGTGGGTTTCGGCGGCCAGCGCCAGGCAGTCCTTGGCGTAAATGCGGGTGGGTTCGAGCAGCTCTTCGCCCAGCGTGCGGCCGAACTCCTCGACATAGCCTTCCAGGTTCATCCGGTCGATCTCGAGCAACACCGTGCGGGCCAACGAGTATCCGTTGGAGTGCAGACCCGACGAGCCCATCGCGATGATGACGTCGCCGGGTTTGACCCGATCCGGCCCCAGCACGTCGTCGGCCTCGACCACGCCGACGCCGGTGGCCGAGATGTCGTAGTGGTCGGGTTCCATCAGGCCCGGGTGTTCGGCCGTCTCCCCGCCCAGCAGCGCGCAGCCGGCCCGCACGCAGCCCTCGGCGATGCCACTGACGATGGCGCTCAACCGTTCCGGCACCGTGCGGCCCACCGCGATGTAGTCCTGCAAGAACAGCGGCTCGGCGCCGCACACCACCAAGTCGTCGACCACCATCGCCACCAGGTCCAGCCCGACCGTGTCGTGCTTGTCCATCGCCTGGGCGACCGCCAGCTTGGTCCCGACGCCGTCGGTGGAGGCCGCCAGCAGCGGCTCGCGGTATTCGCCGCGTAGCGCGAACAAGCCGGCGAATCCGCCCAGGCCGCCGCGCACCTCGGGTCGCGTGGCCTTGGTCGCCAGCGGCTTGAACAATTCGACAGCGCGATCGCCGGCTTCAATGTCCACCCCGGCCGACGCGTAGGTGATGCCCTGACTGCCCGAGTGGCGTCCGGGGCTTTTTCCGGGATCCGTCATCGCGATAAAGGCTACCGGTCGGCGCTGACCGCCGGTATCAAACGTCGGCGAACGAGCCGCTCAGTGGACGACGGGCACTTCGTCGGCCGCCAGGTCGTCGAGCCCGGCGCCCCGGGCCGCGTTGGCGAGCATGTGCTCGATGACGTTCTTGCCCAACGCCGTCTCGCCGGGCAGTTCGATCGGGTACTGGCCGTCGAAGCAGGCGGTGCACAGCCGCGACGCCGGCTGCTCGGAGGCTGCGATCAGGCCACGCAGCGAGATGTAGCCCAGCGAGTCGGCGCCGATGGCGTGCCGCACCGCCTCGAGCATCTCGTGTTTGTCCTCGACCGCGTTGGCGATCAGTTCGGCCGGCGACGGGAAGTCGATGCCGTAGAAGCAGGGCCATTTGACCGGCGGCGAGGCGATGCGCACGTGCACCTCGACGGCGCCGGCCTCGCGCAGCATCCGCAGCAGCGCCCGCTGGGTGTTGCCGCGCACGATGGAGTCGTCGACGACGATGAGCCGTTTGCCGCGGATCACCTCGCGAAGTGGGTTGAGCTTGAGCCGGATACCGAGTTGACGGATGGTCTGCGACGGCTGGATGAAGGTGCGCCCCACGTAGGCGTTCTTCATCAGCCCCTGCCCGTAGGGGATGCCGGACTCCTGGGCGTAGCCGACGGCGGCGGGGGTGCCCGACTCGGGCACGCCGATCACCAAGTCGGCCTCGACGGGGCGTTCCCGGGCCAGCCGCCGGCCGATCTCGACCCGGGTGGCGTGCACGGACCGGCCGGCGATGGTGCTGTCCGGTCGCGCCAAATAGACGTACTCGAAGACGCAGCCCTTGGGGGTGGGATTGGCGAACCGGGTGGAGCGCACCCCGTCGGCGTCGATCGCCAGCAGTTCGCCCGGTTCGATGTCGCGCACGAACGAGGCGCCGACGATGTCGAGCGCGGCGGTCTCGGAGGCCACCACCCAGCCGCGGTCCAGCCGTCCCAGCGAAAGTGGCCGCACCCCATGCGGATCGCGGCAAGCATAGAGCGTGTTCTCGTCCATGAAGGTCAGACAGAAGGCGCCGCGCACCGTGGGCAGCAGGTCCAGCGCGGCCTGCTCCAGGGTGGAGTCGGCGGCGCCGTGCGCCAGCAGCGCGCCCAGGATGTCGGAGTCGGTGGTCGCCGGGGCCGGCGCGCGCTTGGCGATCAGCCCGGCGTCGCGGGCCCGCGCGGCCAGCTCGGCGGTGTTGACCAGATTTCCGTTGTGCCCCAACGCAACTCCGGTGCCGGCCGCAGTATTGCGGAACACCGGCTGCGCGTTCTCCCAGGTGGTGTCGCCGGTGGTGGAGTAGCGGCAGTGCCCGATGGCGACGTGGCCCTGCATCGCGGCCAGCGTCTGCTCGTCGAACACCTGGCTGACCAGGCCCAGGTCCTTGAACACCAGCACTTGGGATCCGTCGGCGACGGCGATGCCGGCGGCCTCCTGCCCGCGATGCTGCAGCGCGTAGAGGCCGTAGTAGGTGAGTTTGGCGACTTCCTCGCCCGGGGCCCAGACCCCGAATACACCGCATTCCTCGCGGGGTGCGTTGAAGTCCTGCTCGGGTTCGGCGACGGTCACGATTGGGCGGCTCCCCGGGGAACGGTTGGTGACGTAACGGAGTCTACGGGCAGCGCGGCCGCGCCGCCGAATCCGCCGGGCGTGTTGACCGGCGAAATCCCGGCCCGCCGGGGTAAACCTGCACTTCAGGGTTATGTTCAGCCCACGTCGAACAGGGGCAGGCAGTGTTCGATCTCACCGGCGCGGGAGCCGGAAAGGCGCAGCGCACCGGTGCGCCTGGCGTCGGCGAACGCCAGCTTGCCGGTGACCAGCAGCAGCCAGGTCCGCGGTTCGGTTTCCACCACGTTGGGCGGCGTGCCGCGGGTGTGGGCGGGCCCGGGGATGCACTGCACCGCGGCGAACGGCGGGATGCGCAGCTCCACGCTGCGGCCGGGCGCCGCCGCGGCCAGGGTGCGGGCGGTGAGCCGAACGGCCGTCGCCACCTCGTCGCGGGCGGGCTCGGGAGCGGACTCGTCCCGCAGCCACTGCGCGACGGCCAGTACCGCATGCCGGGTCTTGGCCGGGTCGGGCTTGTCGCGGGGCGCCATAGACCCAGGGTCTCAGATTCGTGGGGCCGCGTTTCGCCCGGAACGATGCCGCACCGCGAGCACCGCGATCGCCCCGGCCTCGTTGACGGCCAGGTGCGCCAGCATGGGGGCGGCGAGGCTGCCGCAACGGTCGGTGAGCCAGCCGAAGAACCAGCCCCCGACGGCGGTGACCAACACGGTGCCGGCCACCGGCTCGCCGATGGCACGGGCGTCGGCGATGTGTGAGAGCCCAAAGGCTATGGCCTGCAACAACATTGCGCCGCGTCTGCCGAACGCGGCGGAGCCGGCGGTAGTCAGCCCCGCGCGAAAGGCGGCCTCTTCCGACCAGACGGTGCCCACCGGTATGCGCAGCAGCAGCCAGTCCGGCGCCGGGGCCGGCGGCTCGCGCCCGGCCATCGACTCGCGCACCGCGGGCACCAGAGTGGTCGCGGCGACCGCGCCCGCCGCACAGCCGGCGACCGCCGCCCCGCACCGCAACCCGGCCCACAGCCGCGGCGGGTGCAGGCCCAGCGGCGCCCGCGTCAGCACCACCAGCGCGGCACCCATCCCGGCCTGCAGCACCATGCGAGCCCCGGCCGGCAGCCGCGGGCCGGCGAAGCTCCAGCCGACCAGGGCGCCGGCCAACGACAGCGCGGCGGTTCGACGAAAAACGCTGGGCCGCATCAGGTTTGGCGGCGGATGTTCATCCGAACAGCCGAGGCAGCACCGACTCGGAGGTCTGCCGCAATTCGGCCAACGGAACCGTGAACAGCCCCTGCACCTCGACCTCGTCGGAGGCCTGGTCGACGACGCCGATGCGCACCGCCGGCAGTCCCCGCGCCTCGCACATGGAACGGAACCGGCTCTCCTCGGTGCGCGGCACCGCCACCAGCACCCGGCCCGCCGACTCGGAGAACAACGTCACGAACGGGTCGGCGTCCTCGGGAAGAACGATGCGACAACCGGTTTCGCCCGCCAGGGCAGCCTCGACGACGGCCTGGGCCAGGCCGCCCTCGGACAGGTCGTGCGCCGCGGACACCAGGCCGTCGCGCGACGCCGCGCGCAGCACCTCGGCCAGCAGCTTCTCGCGGGCGAGGTCGACCTTGGGCGGCAGACCGCCCAGATGGTCGGCGGTCACCTGTGCCCACACCGAGCCGTCGAACTCGTCGCGGGTCTCGCCGAGCAGCATCAGGGTTTCGCCGGGCTCGGCGCCCAGGGCGGTGGGCAGCCGTCGGCTCACATCGTCGAGGACGCCGAGCACTCCCACCACCGGGGTGGGCAGGATCGCCGCCGACCCGGTTTGGTTGTAGAAGCTGACGTTGCCGCCGGTCACCGGAATCCCCAGGGCCACACAGCCATCCGCCAACCCGCGTACCGCCTGGGCGAACTGCCACATCACCGCGGGGTCTTCGGGCGAGCCGAAATTGAGGCAGTTGGTCACCGCGACCGGGGTGGCGCCGGTGACGGCGACGTTGCGGTAGGCCTCGGCGAGCGCGAGCTGCGCACCGGCGTAGGGGTCGAGCATGGTGTAGCGGCCCGAGGCGTCGGTGGACACGGCGATGCCGCGGCCGGTGGTCTCGTCGACGCGCAGCACGCCGCCGTCGGCGTGTTCGGCCAGCACGGTGTTGCCGCGCACATACCGGTCGTACTGCTCGGTGATGAACGCGCGGCTGCACAGGTGCGGACTGCCAAGCAGCGCAAGCAAAGTGGCCCGCAGCTCGGCGCCGGTGGCCGGGCGGGGCAGCCGTGCCGAGCTGTCGGCGTTCAGGGCGTCCTGGGTGTCGGGGCGGGCGAGCGGTCGCTGGTACACCGGGCCTTCGTGGGCGACGGTGCGCGGCGGCACGTCGACCACCGTCTGCCCGTGCCAGGTGATCCGCAGCCGGTCGCCGTCGGTGACCTCGCCGATCACGGTGGCCAGCACGTCCCACTTGCGGCACACCGCCAGGAAGGCGTCGACGTTCTCCGGTGTGACCACCGCGCACATCCGCTCCTGGGATTCGCTGCACAGCACCTCCGCGGGCGTCATGCCGGCGGTGCGCAGCGGCACGGCCTCCAGCCGGACCTCCATCCCCCCGTCCCCGGCGGACGCCAATTCAGAAGTGGCGCAAGCTAATCCGGCACCGCCCAGGTCTTGGATACCGACCACCAGCCCACCGGCGTAGAGCTCCAGGCAGCACTCGATGAGCACCTTCTCCATGAACGGGTCGCCCACCTGAACCGAGGGCAGCTTCTTGCGCGAGTTCTCCGCATCGAAGGTGTCCGACGCCAGCACCGATACCCCGCCGATGCCGTCCAGCCCGGTGCGGGCGCCGAACAGGATGATCTTGTTGCCCGTGCCGGAGGCGAAGGCCAGGTGCAGGTCCTCCTGGCGTAACACCCCGACGCACATGGCGTTCACCAGCGGGTTGCCGGCGTAGCAGGCGTCGAAGACGGTCTCGCCGCCGATGTTGGGCAGGCCCAGCGAGTTGCCGTAGCCGCCGATGCCGCGCACCACGCCGTCGAGCACGCGGCGGGTGTCCGGCGCATCGGCGGCGCCGAACCGAAGCTGGTCCATCACCGCCACCGGGCGCGCGCCCATCGCCATGATGTCGCGCACGATGCCGCCGACGCCGGTGGCCGCCCCCTGATAGGGCTCGACGTAGGAGGGGTGGTTGTGCGATTCCACCTTGAAGGTGACCGCCCAGCCGTCGCCGATGTCGACGACGCCGGCGTTCTCGCCGATGCCGGCCAGCATGCCGGCGCGCATCTCGTCGGTGGTGGTCTCCCCGAAGTAGCGCAGGTGCACCTTGGACGACTTGTAGGAGCAGTGCTCGCTCCACATCACCGAGTACATCGCCAGCTCGGTGTCGGTGGGCCGGCGGCCCAGGATTTCGCGGATGCGCTGGTATTCGTCGTCTTTGAGGCCCAACTCGCCGAAGGGCTGCGGCTCGTCGGGGGTGGTCGCGGCGCGCTCGACGGTGTCGATCGCCTGGGTGGGCGCACTCGTCGGGGAGACAGTCACGCCCGCCAGTCTATGGCGCACCGGCCCTGCCGGCGCCGCTGCCGGGGCCAGCCCGCGGCGAAGGTTTGTCCGCAGGGTGGGCGGGTAGCCGCCCTGTGTCCGAGGACGAACGCAAAACGGAGGAGACAATGACAGTCGAAACCGGACATGTCACCGGCACCAAAGACAAGAACTACAACCTCATTTGGTTCACCGAGAAGTGTCTCGACAACGCCTTGCGGCTGGAAACCTACATTCAGGACGCCGAGCGCGACGGGGACAACGACGTCGCCGAGCTGTTCCGTAAAGCGCAGTCGGACAGCCGCAAGGGCGCCCAGATGGCCGAGCAGTTGTTGGCCAAGCGCCTCTAGCTACGGGCGCACCAGGCAGAACACATTGCCCTCGGGGTCGGCCAGCACCACCCAGCGAAAGCTCTCACCGAACTGGTGCCGGCCGACCTCGTTCGCTCCAGCCGCCGTCAGCCGCGACACCTCGGCGTCGAGATCGGCGACACCGAGATCGAGGTGCACGCGGTTCTTCCCGGGCGTGGGATCGGGCACCTTCTGAAACCCCAGCCGCAGCCCCTCGGGGAAGCTCACCGCGGTGAACTCGCCGGCGAGGATGTCGTGCGTCGTTCCGCCGAACTGCTCGGCCCACCAGCCGGCCAGCCGCGCGGGGTCCCGGCAGTCGAAGGTCACCATCTCCACGTTGAGCCCCATACCGGCCGAGCCTATGCCGCTAACCGGGAGAAAGGAACGCGTGCATCGCGGCCGAGTACGCGGCGACGTCGTGCGCGCCCATCAGCTCGCGCGCGGAGTGCATCGCCAGCTGCGCCGCGCCCACGTCGACCGTCGGGATGCCGGTGCGCGCCGCGGCCAGCGGACCGATCGTCGACCCGCACGGCAGGTCGGCCCGGTGCTCGTAGCGCTGCAGCGTCACCCCGGCCTGCCGGCAGGCCAGCGCGAAGGCCGCGGCGGTGCGGCTGTCGGTGGCGTAGCGCAGGTTCGGGTGCACCTTGAGCACCGGTCCGGCGTTGACGGCGATCGGGTGGCCGGGCTCGTGGCGCTCCGGGTAGTTGGGGTGGGTGGCGTGTGCCATGTCCGCCGAGGCGAGCAGCGAGGCCGGCAGCCGGGACAGGTAGTCCTGCCGAGTACCGCCGGCCGCCAACACAATTCGCTCCAGCACGGTGCTCAACAAGTCGGAGTGCGCGCCGTGGTCCGAGGACGACCCGACCTCCTCGTGGTCGAAGAGGACCAGGACGGGCAGCGGCCCGCTCGGCTCGGTCGCCAGCAGCGCCTCCAGGCCCGCGTAGCAGCTGGCCTGGTTGTCCAGCCGGGGCGCGCTGAGCAGGTCGGCCGTTCCGTTCTCCGAGGCGCCGATCAGCGTCGAGGGCGTCAGGTCGTGGGTCATCAGGTCGGCGGCCAGCACGTCGCCCGGCGCCACCGCGGCCCGTGCCGCGACGTAGTCGACGAACGACCGCGCCGACTCGCCGACGCCCCACACCGCGTTGAGGTGCCGCTGCGGATCCAGCGTCACCGACTTGCGGTCCTCGGCCAAATGGATGGCCAGCTGCGGCACCCGCAGGATCGGCTCGTCGATGCGGACCAGCCGGTGGCTGAGCCCGGAACCGTCGCGCACCGACAGGCGTCCGCTGATGCCCAGGTCGCGGTCCAGCCACGAGTTGAGCCAGGCGCCGCCATAGGGCTGCAGCGCCACCACCCGCCACCCGGCGACCGTCCGGTCGGGATGCTGCTTGACCCGCAGGTTCGGGCTGTCGGTGTGCGCGCCCACGATCCGGAACGGGCCGTCGGCGCCGGTTGAATCCCAGGCCACCAGGGAGCCGGCCCGCACGGTGAAGTAGCGGCCGGGCTGCGATGGCCAGTGTTTAGCCTCGTCCAGTTCGGTGTACCCGGCAGCGATCAGCCGAGCGGCCACCGTGGCGCAGACGTGAAACGGCGACGGAGAGGCGTCGATGAACTCGCAGAGCCCTTGCGCACTCGCTGAGGACTTCGTCTGGTTTCGAGGCCCGCCGGACATGGTGAACATCATGGCTGTCCGCCGTCACGGCGTTCACGTTAGGGTCATCCACGTGCCCCCCGTCCAGCCACAGCCCATCCTCGCGCCGCTCACCCCGGCGGCGATCTTCCTCGTGCTGACCGTCGACGACGGCGGCGAGGCGACCGTGCACGAGGCGCTGCAGGACATCTCGGGGCTGGTGCGCGCGATCGGTTTCCGCGAGCCGCAGAAACGGTTGTCGGCGATCGCCTCGATCGGCTCGGACGTCTGGGACCGTTTGTTCTCCGGGCCGCGCCCCGCCGAGCTGCACCGCTTCGTCGAGCTGCACGGGCCGCGGCACACCGCTCCCGCCACACCCGGGGACCTGTTGTTCCACATCCGGGCCGAAAGCCTGGACGTCTGTTTCGAACTGGCCGACCGGATCCTGAAATCGATGGCCGGCGCCGTCACCGTCGTCGACGAGGTGCACGGCTTCCGGTACTTCGACAACCGCGACCTGCTCGGGTTCGTCGACGGCACCGAAAACCCCGACGGCGCACTGGCCGTCAGCTCCACCGCGATCGGCGACGAGGACCCCGACTTCGCCGGCTCCTGCTACGTCCACGTGCAGAAGTACCTGCACGACATGTCGGCGTGGACCGCGCTGTCGGTCACCGAGCAGGAGAACGTGATCGGGCGCACCAAGCTCGATGACATCGAACTCGACGACGACGTCAAACCCGCCGACGCCCACATCGCGCTCAACGTCATCACCGACGACGACGGCACCGAGCTGAAAATCGTCCGGCACAACATGCCCTTCGGCGAACTCGGCAAGAGCGAATACGGCACCTATTTCATCGGCTACTCGCGCACCCCGCGAGTCACCGAACAGATGCTGCGCAACATGTTCCTCGGCGACCCGCCCGGCAACACCGATCGCATCCTCGATTTCTCCACCGCGGTCACCGGTGGACTGTTCTTCTCTCCCACCGTCGATTTCCTCGACGACCCGCCACCCCTGCCCGCGCCTGGGACGCCGGCGGCACCCCCGGCGCGGAACGGCTCACTGTCGATCGGCAGCTTGAAAGGAACAACTCGATGAACAACCTCTACCGCGATCTGGCACCGGTCACCGAAGCCGCTTGGGGTGAAATCGAATTGGAGGCCAGCCGGACCTTCAAGCGCCATGTCGCCGGCCGGCGGGTGGTCGACGTGAGCGAGCCCGGCGGTCCGGCCGCCGCGGCGGTCAGCACCGGCCGACTGATCGACGTCGAGGCACCCACCAACGGTGTGGTGGCCCACCTGCGGGCCAGCAAACCCCTTGTCCGGCTGCGGGTTCCGTTCACCTTGTCGCGTTACGAGATCGACAACGTCGAGCGCGGCGCCAACGACTCCGACTGGGATCCGGTCAAGGAGGCCGCCAAGAAGTTGGCGTTCGTGGAAGACCGGGCCATCTTCGAGGGCTACGCGGCCGCGTCGATCGACGGCATCCGTTCGGCCAGCTCGAACAAGCCGCTGGCCCTGCCGGCAGACCCCCGCGAGATTCCGGACGTGATCACCCAGGCGATCTCCGAACTCCGGCTGGCCGGTGTCGACGGCCCCTACTCGGTGCTGCTGTCCGCCGACGTCTACACCAAGGTCAGCGAGACCACCGAACACGGCTATCCGATCCTCGAACACATCGACCGGCTGGTTCCCGGCGACATCATCTGGGCGCCGGCCATCGACGGTGCTTTCGTGCTGACCACCCGCGGCGGCGACTTCGACCTGCAACTCGGGACCGACGTGTCGATCGGCTACACCAGTCACGACGCGGACACCGTGCAGCTGTACCTGCAGGAGACGCTGACCTTCTTGTGCTACACCGCCGAGGCCGCCGTCCCGCTCACCTCGTGAGAACCAATGGCCACCGCGGACGGATTTCACCCGGACTTCGACGACGCGACACCGCACGTCGCGCGCAACCGCGTGTATCACGTCAAGGCGTCACAGCTCAGCTCCGATACCGCACAGTCGGAGGGCCTGCGGCGCTTCGCCGCGCTGTCCGGCAACTCGGTCGGGTCGGAAAAGCTGTGGATGGGTGAGACGCACGCGTTCCCGGATCGGCGTCGGACAACCACCACCACGGCGAATCCGAGACGGCGATCTATGTGCGAACCGGCAACCCGGAGTTCGTCTTTCACGACGGTGTCCACGAAGTCCGCATCGCCACCGCGCCCGGTGACTACGTCTTCATCCCGCCTTACCTGCCGCACCGGGAGGAAAACCCCGACCCGCACACCACCGCCGAGGTGGTAATCGCGCGCAGCACCCAGGAGGCCATCGTGGTCAACCTGCCCGCGCTGTATCCGCTGACCGATCCCGACTGACGCCACGGCGACCCGAAACCCGTTGTACGCCAATATTTCCGCCTACCCGGCTGGCGACGGCGGTCGTGCTTGCGGTGCTCGCGCTTTACGGCCAGCAAATGAGACGTTTTAATACATCTCGTGGTCCCCGACCAGCTCGACCTCGACGCCGCCGACCTGCGGATCTCCCGGGGCAGCGTGCCCGCCAGCACCCAGCTCGCCGAAGCGCTCAAGGCGGCCATCGTCAAACAGCGGCTGCCTCGCGGTGCGCGGCTGCCCACCGAGCGAGAGCTGGTCGATCGCACCCGGGTGAGCCGGGTCACCGTGCGCGCGGCGGTCGGGCTGCTCGAACGCCAGGGCTGGCTGGTGCGCCGCCAGGGCCTGGGCACCTTCGTGGCCAACCCGGTCAAGCAGGAACTCGGGCCCGGCGTGCGCACCATCACCGAGGTGCTGGCCGCCTCGGGCATCACCCCGAACGTCGACGTGCTGTCGCATCGCGTCGAGGACGCCCCGCAACGCATCGCCGAAACGCTGCACCTGACCAAAGTCCTTTGCGTGCACCGGCGTTTCCGCGACGGCGAGCAGCCGCTGGCCCTGATGATCGCCTACCTGCCGCCGGGGTTGGGCAAGGCCGTCGAACCGTTGCTGAAGAGCGCGACCGACACGCAGACCGGGCGGGCGATGGAAAGCACCTACACCATGTGGGAGCGGCGACTCGACACCCCGATCGCCCGAGCCAGCTACGAGATCCACGCCGCCGGCGCCTCCGTGGAAGTGGCCGGCGCCCTGAATCTGCCGTTGGGGTCGCCGGTGCTGGTGCTCGAACGCACCAGTTACGGCCATGACGACACCCCGCTCGAGGTGGTGGAATTCCACTATCGTCCGGAGCGGTACCGGTTTTCGGTCACGCTGCCGCGCACGGTGCCCGGACCCGGCGCCGGGATCGTGGAGCGGAGTGGCTGACTCAGCGAATTCTCAACAGATTCTTCGGTGGCGCACCGGTTGGCTCCCAGCGTCCGCAAATTCGCCGGCGGCAGCATGTTCGTCATGACGAACGAGCAGAGCTGCGCGAACCTGGTGGAGCGCTACTTGCGCACGCGCGGCCGGCGGTATTTTCGCGGCCACCACGACGGCGAATACTTCTTCGTCACCGC
The DNA here is from genome assembly GCF_025821985.1 of Mycobacterium timonense. Lineage (NCBI taxonomy): Bacteria > Bacillati > Actinomycetota > Actinomycetes > Mycobacteriales > Mycobacteriaceae > Mycobacterium > Mycobacterium timonense. The sequence continues at coordinate 50,034 of NZ_JACKSY010000019.1, forward strand.
CGCTCCGCGGCGGCTGCATGTCCGCTTCGAGATTTCGCCCGCGCACGACGACGTGTTGATCATCCGGGTCAGCCCGGGGTACTACTTCCCCGCGTCCGACCGCCCGTGGCTGACCCACTTTTCCGACCGGTGGAACCGTCTGGGCCGGCGCGTCACCGCGATCGTGCACGGTTCGTCGGATCCGCAGCGGATCGGCGTCACGGCGCGCAAGTCGCAATGGATCCGAAACGGCGTCGGCTTCACCGATTTCGCCGCTTTTCTCGACGAGACGATCGCGGACGCGACCGAACTCTTCGAGGAGTTGAACCCCGCCGCACCGCCGGCGCACGCACCATTGCTGCGCGACGCGGGCTGACGTCCCGGCGCTCAGCCGGCGAGCACGCCGTCCAGCACCGAATAGAACAGGCCCAGGCCGTCGTCGGAAGGCCCGGTCAGCGCCTCGATGGCATGTTCGGGATGCGGCATCAGCCCCACCACACGGCCGTCGGCGGAGCTGACGCCGGCGATGTCGCGCTGGGAACCGTTGAGGTTCTCGTGGTAGCGGAACACCACCCGTCCCTCGCCCTCGAGTTCGTCGAGCACGTCGGCGGGGGCGACGTAGCGCCCCTCACCGGATTTCAGCGGCACCAGCAGATCGGCGTCGGGTTCGAACCTCGACGTCCACGCCGTCGACGTCGAGGCCACCCGCAGCCACACGTCGCGGCAGATGAAGTGCAGACCCACGTTGCGGGTCAACGCGCCGGGCAGCAGCCCGGCCTCGCAGAGCACCTGAAAACCGTTGCAAATACCCAACACTGGCATTCCGCGGCGGGCGGCGTCGACGACTTCGGCCATCACCGGGGCGAACCGGGCGATCGCCCCGGCCCGCAGATAGTCGCCGTAGGAGAAGCCGCCGGGCACCACCACCGCGTCGACGCCCTTGAGGTCGGCGTCGGCGTGCCACAGGCTGACCGGCTGCGCACCGACCCGTCGCGCCGCCCGCGCGGCGTCCACGTCGTCGAGCGTCCCGGGGAAGGTGATGATCCCGATGCGTGCGGTCACTGCGTCTCCCGGCTGATCGTCCAGTCCTCGATCACGGTGTTGGCCAACAGCGTTTCGGCGATCTCGGCGAGCGCCGCATCGTCGACGCTGTCATCGACCTCGAGCTCAAATCGCTTGCCCTGCCGCACATCTGAGATCCCGGAATGCCCGAGCCGGCCCAGTGCGCCGACAATCGCCTGACCCTGCGGGTCCAAGATCTCCGCTTTGGGCATCACACTCACGATCACCCGGGCCACCGGCGCTCCTCCTGTGTTGGCGTTTTCCGCGCCAACTCTACCGGCGAAAGCGCAGCTCGGGATCACGGGCACGAGGCGATGTAGGCCTCGCACAACGACGCGTTCATGGCGCCCAGCACCGGGTCGTCCGCCATCGCCGGCCACGGCGTCTGCGGCGGCGCCGACGACCACAGCGTCAGCTCGCTGATGGTGCTGCTGGCCGGGTGCGCCAGCAGATAGGTGTGCATCACCACCGGGCCGCTGATCACGGCGGCCATCCGGGTCGGCTCGTCGCTGGTCAGCGACGGCGATTCCTGCGGCGCGCGCTGCTGGCAGCCGCGCAGCGCGGCGACGGCGTTGCCGAACACCGTGGCCGCGACGGCGCCGCCGTGGGCGGTGTCGCCGCGCCAGTGCAGCACCTGCGCCTGCAGCTGCCACTGCCCGTCGGGATGGGCAACCGTCGAACGCGCCACCACCGCCGAGTCGCGCGGGTCCTGCGGCAGGGCCGGCGCGCCGCAGAGCTCCTCGAACCGGAAACGCGGGCCGGGCGCCGCGCCGGTGGTGTGCGCCGCCTGACCGGCGAGCGCGGGCCAGTGGTACACCGCATCCAGCGGCACCGCATGCTGATCGATCCACGCGGTGTTGGGGATCCGGTCGCATATCCCCGGGCAGGTCTCGGGCTCGCCGTACGCAGGCATGACGACGATCAGGGCAACCGCGAAGCTGCCGGCGACCACCATGGTGGCCAGGAAGACGCGCATCGGCAGCTTGTCCATCAAGGCACAATCGTAGATATGCAACTGACGCATTTCGGCCATTCGTGCCTACTTGCCGAGTTCGACCACACCCGAGTGCTCTTTGACCCCGGTACCTTCGCACACGGTTTCGAGGGCATCACCGGCCTCACCGCCATCTTGATCACCCATCAGCACCCCGACCACATCGACGCCACCCGGCTGCCGGCATTGCTCGAGGGTAACCCGGATGCCGCGCTGTACGCCGACCCACAGACCACCGCCCAACTGGGCGCACCCTGCCGGGCGGTGCACGTCGGCGACGAGCTGCAGATCGGCGAGCTGACGGTTCGCGCGGTCGGCGGTAAACATGCGGTGATCCACCCGGAAATCCCTGTGATAGAGAACATTTCGTTTCTGGTGGGCGACGGCGGCCATCGCGCCCGGTTGATGCATCCCGGCGACGCGCTGTTCGTGCCCGACGAGCCGGTGGACGTGCTGGCCACCCCGGCCGCGGCCCCGTGGATGAAGGTGTCCGAGGCGGTGGACTACCTGCGCGCCGTGGCGCCCGCCCGCGCCGTCCCCATCCACCAGGGCATCATCGCCCCGGACGCGCGCGGCATCTACTACGGCCGGCTCTCGGAGATGACCAGCACCGACTTCCAGGTGCTGCCCGAAGAGGACGCCGTCACCTTCTAGCGCTCGGCCTCTTAGGTGATGTCGTCGGCGACGCCGCGACCGGCAGCGCGGCCGGAGAAGATGCACCCGCCGAGGAAGGTGCCTTCCAACGCGCGATAGCCGTGCACCCCGCCGCCGCCGAATCCGGCCGCCTCGCCGGCCGCGTACAGTCCGGTGAGTGGGGTGCCGTCGGCGCCCAGCACCCGCGAGGCGAGGTCGGTTTCGATGCCGCCCAACGTCTTTCGCGTCAGGATATGTAGTTTGACCGCAATCAGCGGTCCGGCCTTCGGGTCGGTCAGCCGGTGTGGCGCCACCACCCGGCCCAGCCGGTCGCCCAGATAGCCGCGGGCGGCGCGGATCGCGGTGATCTGGCCGTCCTTGCTGAACCTGTTGGCCACCTCGCGGTCGCGGGCGGTGACCTCGGCCTCCACCGTGGCGTAGTCCAGCGGCGCCACGTCGGGCAGCTTGTTCATCGCGGTCACCAACTCGCGCAACGAATTCGCGCTGACGAAGTCCACCCCCCGGTCGACGAACGCCTGCACCGGTCCGGGCGGCCCGGAGCGCGCCCGGTTGCGCAGCAGTTCGCGCACGCTCTGCCCGGTCAGGTCGGGGTTCTGCTCCTGGCCGGAAAGCGCGAATTCCTTCTCGATGATCTTGGCGTTCAACACGAACCAGGTGTAGTCGAAGCCCGATTTGGTGATGTACTCCAACGTGCCGAGGGTGTCGAACCCCGGGTAGAGCGGAACCGGCAGCCGCTTGCCGTTGGCGTCCAGCCACAGCGAGGACGGGCCCGGGATGATGCGGATGCCGTGCCGCGGCCAGATCGGCTCGTAGTTGGTGATGCCCTCGGTGTAGTGCCACATCCGGTCCGGGTTGATCACCCGCGCACCGGCCCGCTGGGTGATCTCGATCATCCGGCCGTCGACATGTGCCGGCACACCGCTGAGCAATTGTTCGGGGACGCGGCCCATCCGCTTCGGCCAATTCTTGCGCACCAACTCGTGATTGCCGCCGATGCCGCCACTGGTCACGATCACCGCGTCGGCGCGAAACTCGAACTGCGCTATGGTGTTTCGCGACGACGCGACACCGCGCGGCGCGGCGGAGGGCTCCAGCACGCTGCCCCGGACGCCGGTCACCGCGCCGCCCTCGACGATCAGTTCGTCGACCCGATGGCGGTGCGCGAAACGCACGGTCGAGCGATCCCGCAAGCGGCGGGCGAAGATCTCGACCAGCGCCGGGCCGGTACCCCAGGTGATGTGGAAGCGGGGGACCGAATTGCCGTGTCCCTGTGCGTCATAGCCGCCGCGCTCGGCCCAGCCGACCAACGGGAAAAGCTTCAACCCCCGGGCACGCAACCAACTGCGTTTCTCGCCCGCGGCGAAATCGACGTAGGCGTGCGCCCATTGGCGCGGCCAGAAGTCCTCGGGGCGGTCGAACGCCGCGGTGCCCAGCCAATCCTGCAGCGCGAGTTCATGGCTGTCGCGGATGCCCAGCCGGCGCTGCTCGGGGCTGTCGACGAAGAACAGGCCGCCGAACGACCAGAAGGCCTGCCCGCCCAGGTTGGCGCTGTTCTCCTGGTCCAGGACGAGCACCCGCAGGCCGCGGTCCACCAGTTCGCAGGCGGCGACCAGGCCCGCCAATCCGGCCCCGACCACAATGGCATCCGCGCCGAAAGCCGCCACCGATGAATCGCTCATGTCGGACCAGGGTAGTGCCCCGGCCGCCGCGCGCAGCGACTCGCTTGGTCAGGCGGCGTCCAGGGCGGCCCGGTCGGGGCGCCAGCGATACACCGTCGGTTCGCAGTTGTGCATCAGGGCCAGGTCGACGGCGTCCAGCATGGCCTGCAACGGGCCGGGTTTGCGGAGATGGCGAGCCGCGACCGCCACCCGCACCACGCCGTGGCGGCGGGCGATCCGCTCGGCGGACAGCACCACCATCCGGCACCACCACGGCTCGCTGAGGAAGCCCTCGCCGATGCCGAGGACGCGGGCGCGCACGGTGCTGTGCCGGACCAGGTCGGTGATCCCGTGCAGGTCGGCCAGCAAGCGAAATCCGTTGCCCGGCAATGCCTTGACGACCCCGGGTGACACCACCCAGCCGGGCGCGGCGAACAGCCGGGTGCGCAGCCCGAGATGCTCGAGCACCCGGTCGGCGGCCATCAGCCTCAGGTTGGCCTCGTGCGCCCGCAGGATCGCGAACTCGCCGCGCCGCTTCTTGGTGGCAGCGTCGTCGTAGCCGTGCAGCACGATGGCGTCCCCACCGGCCCGGCGGCCGGTCAGCCATTCGACGGTTCGCGGGTCGCGGTCGAGCCGGTAGTCGCCGGACAGCCGGGGAGCCACCAGCAATGACACCGGCACGTTGCGGGCGTCCATTTGTGCGCAGAACGCCTCGACGTCGGGCAGGGTGCGTTCGCCGATGCCCGAGACGGAGACGATCAATTTTCCAGACACACCAGCAGTTTGACGATCTCAGGTGTCGGAATGGTGAAGGACACGCAGACAGCAGGCGTATATGCGCTCACCCAGCGCGATAACCGAATTGGCGGCCGCCGGGGCCGGCGAATCCGGTCTGTTCGATATGCTAAGCAACGCCATGGATGAGGCCCCGTACGCAGCGGCCAAAACGCCGCCGCATGCCCCGACCGGGCAGCCGGGCGCCACCGAACGGGAATACCCCGACAAGCTGGACGCCGCGCTGCTGCGGATCTCCGGTGTGTGCATCTTGGCCACCGTGATGGCGATCCTGGACGTCACGGTCGTCAGCGTCGCCCAGCGCACCTTCATCGACCAGTTCTCCTCCTCGCAGGCCGTGGTGGCCTGGACGATGACCGGCTACACGCTCGCCCTGGCCACCGTCATCCCGATCACCGGGTGGGCGGCGGACCGGTTCGGCACCAAACGACTGTTCATCGGCTCGGTGCTGGCCTTCATGCTGGGCTCGCTGCTGTGCGCGCTAGCGGCAAACATCTTGCAGCTCATCGTCTTTCGGGTGGTTCAGGGCATCGGCGGCGGCATGTTGCTGCCGTTGGGTTTCATGATCTTGACCCGGGAAGCGGGGCCGCGGCGGCTCGGGCGGCTGATGTCGATCCTGAGCATCCCGATGCTGCTCGCCCCGATCGGCGGCCCGATCCTGGGCGGATGGCTGATCGACACCTCGAGTTGGCGGTGGATCTTCTTGATCAACGTGCCGATCGGGCTGCTCACCGTCGCCCTGGCCGCCGTCGTGTTTCCCCGCGATCACCCGGCCCGCTCCGAGACCTTCGACGCCGTGGGCGTGCTGCTGCTCTCGCCGGGCCTGGCGACGTTCCTGTTCGCGGTGTCCTCCATCCCCGGCCGCGGCACCGTCGCGGACCGGCATGTGCTGATACCGGCGGCGATGGGGCTGACGCTGATCGCCGGGTTCGTCGGGCACGCCTGGCATCGCGCCGATCATCCGCTGATCGACCTGCGGCTGTTCCGCAATCCGGTGCTCACCCACGCCAACGTGACGATGCTGGTCTTCGCCACCGCCTTCTTCGGCGCCGGGCTGCTGCTGCCGAGCTATTTCCAGCAGGTGCTGCACCAAACGCCGATGCAGGCCGGCGTGCACATGATTCCCCAGGGACTCGGCGCCATGCTGACCATGCGGTTGACCGGACCGCTGGTGGACAGGCAGGGGCCGGGCAAGGTGGTGCTGGTCGGCATCGCGCTGATCACCGCCGGCCTGGGCGCCTTCGCCTTCGGGGTGGCCAGGCAGGCCCCCTACCTGCCGACGCTGCTGGCCGGGCTGGCGATCACCGGCCTGGGCATGGGCTGCACCATGATGCCGCTGTCCGTCGCGTCGGTGCAGGCGCTGGCCCCGCACCAAATCGCGCGCGGGACGACGCTGATGAGCGTCAGCCATCAAGTGGGTGGCTCGATGGGCACCGCGCTGATGTCGATGATCCTGACCAACCAGTTCAACCGCAGCCCCAACATCGTCGCCGCCAACAAGCTGGCCGCCCTGCACCAGAAGGCGGCCGCCGGCGGGACGCCGATCGACCAATCCGCAATACCCCGGCAATCGCTTGCTCCCGGTTTTTGGGGCAATGTGTTGCACGACCTTTCGCACGCCTATACCGCGGTATTCGTGATCGCCGTTGCGCTGGTGGTTTGCACCATCATTCCGGCGTCGTTTCTGCCGAAAAAACCCGCCACCGAAACCGCCGGCAAATGACATAAGCGCGCCGCCGGATCAACACCAGCGCGTTTATCGCTTAACCACAGAAAACGAATTACACGCGTGCGAATAAGCGAATAGGGGTAAAACGCCTCAGCCGGGGCAACCCTGCGGATATGCTCAGCGGCGCCATGGAGAAGACCCGTTCTGCAGCTTTCAGCGTCCCGTTGGCCACCGCCTCGGGACCGTCCCTGCGCGACGACGAGTACCCCGACAAGCTCGATGCCGCGCTGTTCCGGATCGCCGGGGTCTGCGGGCTGGCCTGCATCATGGCCGTGCTGGACAGCACCGTCGTGGCCGTCGCCCAACGAACGTTCATCGCACAGTTCGGCGCCAACCAGGCCATCGTCTCGTGGACGATCGCCGGCTACATGCTGGCCTTCGCCACGGTCATCCCGATCACCGGCTGGGCGGCCGACCGGTTCGGCACCAAACGCCTGTTCATGGGCTCGGTGCTGATTTTCACGCTGGGCTCGCTGCTGTGCGCGGTGGCGCCAAACATATTGCTGCTCATCCTGTTTCGCGTGGTGCAAGGCGTCGGCGGCGGCATGTTGTTGCCGCTTAGCTTCGTCATCCTGACGCGGGAGGCCGGACCCAAGCGGGTCGGCCGGCTGATGGCGGTGGGCGGAATCCCCATCCTGCTCGGCCCGATCGGGGGCCCCATCCTGGGCGGCTGGCTGATCGGGGCCTATGGCTGGAAGTGGATCTTCCTGATCAACCTGCCGATCGGGCTGACCGCCTTCGCGCTGGCGGCGCTCTTGTTCCCCAAGGACCGCTCGGCCCCCTCGGAGGCGCTCGACATCACCGGCGCGCTGCTGCTGTCACCGGGCGTGGCGATCTTTTTGTGCGGGGTGTGTTCCATTCCGGGACGGCACACGGTGGCCGACCGCTATGTGCTGGTGCCGGCGCTGGTCGGCCTGGTCTTGATCGCGGCGTTCATCCTGCACGCCTGGTATCGCACCGAGCACCCCCTGATCGACCTGCGGCTGTTCCGGAACCCGGTGGTGACGCAGGTCAATGTGACGCTGCTGGTGTTCGCGGCCGCCTCGGTGGGCGTCGGGTTGCTGGTCCCGAGCTACTTCCAGATCGTCGGCCATGAGACGCCGATGCAGTCGGGCCTGCACATGCTGCCGATCGGTGTCGGCGCCGTGTTGACCATGCCGCTCGGCGGGGCCGTCATGGACAAACACGGGCCCGGCAAGATCGTGCTGACCGGTCTGCCGCTGATGGCCGTGGGTCTGGCGGTGTTCACCTACGGCGTGGCCAGGCAGGCCGCGTATTCCCCGGTCCTGGTGTGCGGGCTCGCGATCATGGGCCTGGGCATCGGCCTGACCACCACGCCGCTGTCGGCGGCGCTGATGCAGGCGCTGGCGCCGCATCAAGTCGCCCGCGGGACCACGCTGATCAGCGTGAACCAGCAGGTCGGCGGGTCGATCGGGGCCGCGCTCATGGCGGTCATCCTGACCAACCAGTTCAACCGCAATCCGGCCCTGATGGCGGCGAACGAGGCGGCCGGGATGCACCCGGTCACCGGCAAGCGCGGCCTGCCGGTGGATCCGTCGACCGTGCCGCGCCCGGCCATGACCCCCGAGCTGGCCGGCCACGTGTCGCACCACCTGTCGCACGCCTACACGGCCGTCTTCGTGCTGGCCGTCGTGCTGGTGGCCTGCACCATCATTCCGGCGTCCTTCCTCCCCCGGAAGCCGCCGAGCCCGCCCGCCGGCGACTGACCCGGTCAGCCGGCGAACAGCATCGTCGCGATCCGCCGGACCGTGTCCATCGGATCGGCCGCCCGGACCGCGGCGTCGACGGCGTCGTTGAGCCACAGCGTGGCGAAACCGTGCACCAGCGACCACGCCGCCAGTTCGGCGCCGCGCGGGTCGGCCCGGGCGTGCGGGTCGCGCAACGTCGCCACCCCGCGGGAAAGCTCCGCACCGGCCGCCGCCTCGGCGGCGGCCAGGCCGCCGTCGGACGCATCGAGCAGCGACCTGTTGAACATCACCTGGTAGTGGCCGGGGTGGTCGAGGGCGAACCGCACATACGCCAGGGCGGCATCGGCGAAATCGCCCCGCGCGTCGGCCAGCGCCTGGGTCAACAGCTCAAAGCCCTGGGTGGCCAGCGCCGTGAACAGCCCGCGCCGATCGGTGAAGTGATGCGCCGGCGCGGCGTGCGAGACGCCGGCGCAGCGGGCCAGCTCGCGCAGCGAGACGCGCTCGGCGCCGCGCTCGGCCACCAGCCGCGCGGCTTCGGCCAGGATCACCGCCGGCAGGTCGCCGTGGTGGTAGCTGTGGCGAGTCATCCGGCCAGCATACCGCGCATCTTGACAATGACTAGATACCGAGGGTAGCTTCGGCGGTCTGAGATCTTGTCAGTGTCTAGATTGCGGGAGGTTGGGATGGCGCCGTTGATCACCCTGGTGGTGGGCAGCCTGGTGGCGTGGGTGGTGGGCCGGCTGGGCGTGGGCTACGTCGACGGTTGGGCCCCGGCGCTGGCCGTCGGACTGGCCGCGATGTTCGTGCTGACCGGGATCGCGCACTTCGCGCCGCCGCTGCGCGCGGACCTGGTCGCCATCGTTCCGCCCCGGTTGCCCGCACCTGGCCTGCTGGTCAGTCTCACCGGGGTGCTCGAGCTGCTGGGCGCGCTCGGCCTGTTGCTGCCGGCAACCCGGGCGGCCGCGGCCGGCTGCCTGCTGGTGTTGATGCTGGCCATGTTCCCGGCCAACATCCACGCCTCGCGGATGCCCGACCCGCCCAAATCGATGACGACCCGGCTACCCCTGCGGATCGGGATGGAGATCGTCTTTCTGGCCGCCGCCGTAGCGGTCGCCCTCGGCGGCCGCTAGCAGCCACGCGTACTGGTAGGCGGTTTCCTCCCATGCCTTGTAGCGGCCGCTGACGCCACCGTGCCCGGCGTTCATCTGGGTCTTCAACAGGAACGGGCCGCCGGCCGGGTTGGCATGCCGCAGTGCGGCAACCCATTTCGCCGGCTCCACGTAGTACACCCTGGTGTCGTTGAGCGACGTCATCGCCATGATCGCCGGATACCGCCTGGCCTCGACGTTCTCATACGGCGAGTACGACTTCATGTAGAAGTAGACGTCCTTGTCCGCCAGTGGGTTTCCCCATTCGTCCCACTCGGTGACGGTCAGCGGCAGCGACGGATCCAGGATGGTGGTCAGCGGATCGACGAACGGCACCTGCGCGAGTATCCCGGCGAACAGCTCCGGAGCCAGGTTGGCCACCGCCCCCACCAGCAAGCCGCCGGCACTGCCGCCCAGCGCCACCAGCCGATCCGGCCGGGTGACATTCGATTCCACCAAATGCCTTGCCGCCGAGACGAAGTCGGTGAAGGTGTTCTTCTTCTCCAGAAGCTTGCCGTGCTCGTACCACAGCCGGCCCATCTCGCCGCCACCGCGCACGTGTGCGATCGCGAACACCATGCCGCGGTCCAGCAGCGACAGCCGGGCGATGGAGAAGCTCGGATCGATGCAGATCTCGTAGGCGCCGTAGCCGTAAATCAGTGCGGGAGCGGGGAATTCAATGTCGGCACGGTGCACGATGGACACCGGCACGCGGGTGCCGTCGTCGGCGACGGCCCAGTCGCGCCGTTCGACGTAGTCGGCGGGCCGGTAATCCCCCAGCACGGGTTGCTCGCGCAGCAGGCTCCGCTCCCCGGTGACGAAGTCGATGTCGTAGACCCGCGCCGGGATGACCAACGAGCCGACCCTGATCCGCAGCCGGGGCGCCGACCAGTTCGGGTTGCCGGCCAGCCCGGCCGACATCAGCTCGGAGTCGAACGAAATCTCCTCGGGCCGCGCGTATGTGCCGTCGGCGTCGATGCGCCACAGCTGCAGCCGCGGCAGCGCGGCACGCCGGTAGCTGATGACAAGGTGGCCTTCGAAGGCGTCCACCGCGTCGAGCCGGACGTCGTCGCGGTGCGGGATCAGGGTGCGCTGCCGGGTCGGATCGCTGACCGGGGCCTCGGTGAGGGTGAAGTTCACCGCGCCGTCGTTGTGCAGGATCAAAAACCGGTCCTGCCCGCCGACCACCGCATGCTCGACCGAGTACTCGACACCGTCGCGGCGCGGCAGCACCACGGTGAACTGCGCGTGCGGGTCGGCGGCGTCGGCGTAGCGGAATTCGGAGGTGATCGAGGAGCCCGAGGCGATCATGACGTAGGCCTCGCTCCGGGTGAGACCCACGCCGAGCCAGAACTTCTCGTCAGCTTCGTGATACACCAGTTCGGGCGCCTCGCCGGAGCCCGCTTGGTACCGCCACACCTTGTCGGGGCGGTGTGCCGCATCCAGGGTGAGGTAGTACACGGTGCGGTTGTCGGCGGCCCAGGTGGCTCCCGCCGCTATGTCGGCGATCTCGTCCGGATACAGTTCACCGGTCCGTAAGTCCTTGAACCGCAACGTATAACGTTCGTCGCCGACGGTGTCGACGGAATACGCCAGCAGGTTCCCGTCCAGGCTGACGGTGGCGGCGCCGAGCGCGAAGAACTCGTGACCCTCGGCTTCGACGTTCGAATCGAGCATGATCTGCTCGCCCGGGATCTCGGTGTCCTCGTCCAGGTTCGGCGGATTCCAGTCATCGGGATCGGCTACGGGACAACGGCATTGGACGCGATACTGCTTGCCTTCATAGGTGCGGGCGTAGTACCACCACCGGCCCTGCCGGGTCGGCACGGACAGGTCGGTCTCTTTGGTGCGCGCCTTGATCTCGTCGAAGATCTGCTGGCGCAGCGGCGCCAGGTGGGCGGTCATCCGGTCCGCGTAGTCGTTCTCCGCCTCGAGGTGGGCGATGACGTCGGGGTCGGTCTTCTCCCGCAACCACTCGTAGGGGTCAACGAAGACGTCGCCGTGATGCTCGCGGCGGGTGTCCACCCGCTTGGCGACGGGCGGCACGGAGGTGGCCAGGTGGGTCTCGGTCACGCGCGCGGACCGATCCAGTCGTCGAAACGCAGCCCGGAAATGCGTTCGTAGGCTTCGATATAGCGGTTGCGGGTGGCCTCGATGATGTGGTCGGGCAGCGGTGGGGGCGGTTCGGTGCCGTGCCGGTCCCAGCCGGATTCGGGGCTGGTGAGCCAGTTGCGGACGAACTGTTTGTCGAAGCTGGTCTGCGGCACGCCGACCCGGTATTCGTCGGCCGGCCAGTACCGCGAGGAGTCCGGGGTGAAGATCTCGTCGGCCAGCAGAAGATTGCCATCCGGGTCGGTGCCGAACTCGAACTTGGTGTCCGCGATGATGATTCCCTTCCGTAGCGCGTGGTCGGCGGCCTGGACGTAGATCTGCAACGTGCGGTCGCGCAGCTGGTTGGCCCGCACCCCGCCGACCATCTCGATCACCCGGGCAAAGGAGATGTTCTCGTCGTGGTCGCCCAGGGCGGCCTTGGTCGCCGGGGTGAACAGCGGCTCGGCGAACTTGCTCGCCTCGACCAGTCCGGGCGGCAACGCGATGCCGCAGACCTTGCCGGTCGCCTGGTAGTCCAGTAGCCCCGAGCCTGTCAGGTAGCCGCGCGCCACGCATTCCACCGGGAGCATCTCGAGCTGGCGCACCACCAGCGCGCGGCCCAACACCTCGTCGGGAATGCGCGGGTCGTCGGGCGGTCCGGCCAGGTGGTTGGGGGCATCGACGAGGCCGAAGAAAAAGACGCTCATCGCCGTCAGGATGCGGCCCTTGTCCGGGATGGTGCTGTCCAGCACGAAGTCGTACGCCGAGATCCGGTCGGTGGCGACCAACAGCAGGTGCTCGTCGTCGACGCGATACAGCTCACGGACCTTGCCGCTGGCCAGATGCTGGTAGTCCGACAGTGCAGGCATCCGGTCAGCCTATCGGGCACCGGGACGCCGGCCGTGTGCTGGGATCGAGGCTATGACACCGCGGTTTCTGCCCTACTCCACCAGGCCCGGGCGGCTGGCCGCCCAGCTGTTCAGCGACCTCGCCGTCGTCATCTGGACCGGACTGTGGATCCTGGTCGGGCTGGCGGTTTACGACGCCATCGCCACCATCGCCGACGCCGGCCGGCAGGTCGAGAGCGGCGCGCACGGCGTCGCCGGCAACCTTGCCTCCGCCGGTCACGGCGCCCAGCACATTCCGGTGGTGGGCGACACGGTCAGCAAGCCGCTCAACTCCGCCAGCCAGGCCGCGCTGGACATGGCCGGCGCCGGTCACGACCTGGACGTGGCGGCGAGCTGGCTGGCGGTGCTGCTGGCGATGGCAGTGGTGGCGCTGCCGATCCTGGTCGCGGTGGGGCCGTGGTTGTTCCTGCGGCTTCGCTTCTTTCGGCGCAAGCTGACGGTCACCGCGTTGGCTGCCACCCCGGCCGGCGCCCAATTGCTGGCGCTGCGCGCGCTGGCGAACCGCCCGCCACGCAAGTTGACCGCCGTCAGCGCGGACCCGGTCGGCGGTTGGCGACGCGAGGATCCCGCCACCATCCGGGCGCTGGCCGCGCTGGAATTACAGTCGGCCGGTATCGCGATCCGCGGGATGTAGCGGCAGCGCCCGCGCCTCGACGTCGGCGAACCGGCCCGTCACTGTTCTTCGCGGAGTTCCACGACCAGGTGCCGGATGCCGGTGTGCCGATTGCTGCGGGTCCATTCGACCGGACGGACCACCCGCACCGCGCCGAACCGGGACAGCAACTCCTCGAACAGAACCCGCAGCTCCAGCCGGGCCAGGTTGGCGCCCAGGCAGTAGTGCACACCCTGACCAAAACCCAAGTGCGGGTTGGGTTTTCGGGTGACGTCGAATTCGTCGGCGCGGTCGAACACGCTGGCGTCGCGATTCGCCGAGCCCTCCCAGATCTGCACCTTCTGCCCGGCCTTGATCGATTGGCCGCCGAGCGTGGCATCGCGGGTGGCGGTGCGCCGCTTGGACGGCGAGGGCGAGGTCCAGCGCACCATCTCCTCGACGGCCGTCGGCAGCGCCCCCAGATCGTCACGCAGCCAACGCAATTGCTCCGGATGCTCGGCCAGCGCCAGCAGCCCGCCCGCAACCGCATTGCGGGTGGTTTCCGCCCCGGCGCTGAACAACAGGCTGAAGAACAGGTACAGCTCGAGGTCGGAAAGGGCCGGCGCCGCAGCGTCATCCAGCGTCGCGTTGGCGACCACCGACAACATGTCGTCGGTCGGCTCGGCGCGCTTGGCGGCGATCAACTGCTGGCCGTACTCGTACATCCGCGAACCGGCTTCTGCCTCGGACAGCTGCGACAACGCCGCCTTGCGGGAGCCGCCGAAATCGAACTGCGGCTCGATCGCCTGAAACAACCAATGCCGTTCGGACTCAGGCACTCCCAGCAGGATGCAGATCATCTGCATCGGCAGCTCGGCGGCGATGTCGACCAGAAAGTCGAACGGCTCGCCCGGCACCACCGCGTCCAGCAGCCGGCGCGCCCTGGCCCGCAGGTCGTCTTCGACCAGGCGGATCATCCGCGGCGTCAAGCCGGAGCTGACCAGCCGCCGGATCTGGGAATGCCGCGGATCGTCCATCATGTTGAGCACCTGGCCGGCGATCGCCAGGTCCTGCAGCAGCGTGCCGCCGTACGGGCGTTCACCACCGGTCACCGACGAGTAGGTCGCCGGATCCTTGAGCACCTCAAGGGTTTCCGCATAGGAGGCCACCGACCAGAAGCCCTCGCCGTCCGGGGTGTTGTCCGTCGGCTCATGCCAATACACCGGCGCCTCGCGCCGATGCACGGCGAACAGGTGGTGCGGAAATCCGTTGGCGAAGTTGTCCAGATCGGTGAAGTCGATCTGCGAAAGCGTGCCGGCGAGAGTCACAGGATGGCCCCCGGGGTGTACTTGGCCGCGTCCGGGTAGCGGCTCACCAGGGCGTCCACCTGGGCGGCCACCTCGTCCACCTGGTCGGCGGCGGCGCCGGTGAACGCCCGCCTGTCGGCCAGCGCGGCGTCCAGGGCCGCCCGGTCCAGCGGCAGCCGCTCGTCGGCGGCCAGCCGCTCCAACAGGTCGGGCTCGGCGCCGTGTTCCCGCATCGCCAGTGCCGTGGCCACCGCGTGCTCGCGGATCACGTGATGCGCGGCCTCGCGGCCCATCCCGGCGCGCACCGCGGCGATCAACACCTTGGTGGTGGCCAAGAACGGCAGGTAGCGGTCCAGCTCGCGACCGATCACCGCCGGGTAGGCGCCGAACTCGTCGAGCACCGTCAGAAACGTCTCGATCTGCCCGTCGATGGCAAAGAAGCTGTCCGGCAATGCAACTCGGCGCACCACCGAGCAGAACACGTCGCCCTCGTTCCACTGCGCGCCGGCCAGTTCGGCGGCCATCGAGGCGTAGCCGCGCAGCACCACCTGTAGGCCGTTGACCCGTTCGCAGCTGCGGGTGTTCATCTTGTGCGGCATCGCCGACGACCCGACCTGACCCGGCGCGAATCCCTCGGTGACCAGTTCGTGCCCGGCCATCAGCCGGATGGTGTGCGCCATCGACGAGGGGCCGGCGCCCAGCTGCACCAGCGCGGAGACCACGTCGTGGTCCAGCGACCGCGGGTACACCTGCCCGACGCTGGTCAAAACCGTTGAGAAACCCAGGAATTCGGCGACCCGCCGCTCGAGTTCGGCGAGCTTGGCCGGGTCGCCGCCGAGCAGGTCGAGCATGTCCTGCGACGTGCCCATCGGGCCCTTGATGCCGCGCAACGGGTAACGGTCGATCAACTCGCGCAGCCGGGCCAACGCGATCAGCGTCTCCTGGGCGGCCGAGGCGAATCGCTTGCCCAAGGTGGTGGCCTGGGCGGCGACGTTGTGGCTGCGCCCGGCCATCACCAGGTCGCGGTAGGCCACCGCCCGTTCGGCCAGCCGCGCGGCGACCGCGACGCCGTGGGCGAAGACCAGTTCCAGGGAGCGCCGGATCTGCAGCTGCTCGACGTTCTCGGTCAGATCCCGGCTGGTCATGCCCTTGTGCACGTGCTCGTGGCCGGCCAGCGCGTTGAATTCCTCGATGCGGGCCTTGACGTCGTGGCGCAGCAGGCGTTCGCGGTCCGCGATCGAGGCCAGATCGACGTCCTCGAGCACCCGCTCGTAGTCCGCGATCGCCTCGGCGGGCACCGCGACACCCAACTGTTGCTGCGCGCGCAGCACCGCGAGCCATAGCCGCCGCTCGGCGACCACTTTGGCTTCCGGCGACCAGATCGCAACCATCTCGGCACTGGCGTACCGGGCAGCCAGCACATTCGGAATGCTCACAGACATAGAGCTTACGGTTCATCGAGCACCGCGAGACCGCGGCGGGCAACGGATTCACTGGGTAACGGCGTCCGCGGTCGCGGTTTGGCGGCAGTCTGGACCCATGTACTTCGCCGGCGTCGACCTCGCCTGGGCGGGGCGGAACCCGACGGGCGTCGCCGTCATCGACTTCGGCGGCGAGCTGGTGAGCGTGGCCGCGGTCCGCGACGACGACGAGATCCTGGCCGCGCTCGACCCGTACGTGCGCGGGGAGTGCCTGGTCGCCTTCGACGCGCCGCTGGTGGTGAACAACCCGACCGGCCAGCGTCCCGCCGAGACCGCGCTCAACCGCGACTTCCGCAGGTTCCAGGCCGGCACCCACCCGTGCAACACCGGGAAACCCGAATTCGCCGACGGCCCGCGGGCGGCCCGGCTGGCCGCGGCGCTGGGCCTCACGCTGGACCCGCGTTCGCCGCGGCCCCGGCGCGCCATCGAGGTCTACCCGCACGCCGCGACCGTCGCCCTGTTCGGGTTGCAGCAAACCCTGAAATACAAGGCCAAGCCCGGCCGCAGCCCGGAGCGGCTCAAGTCCGAGCTGCTGCTGCTGATGGCGGGCGTGGAGCGGCTGGCGCACGCCCCGGTCCCGGTGCGGGTCGGCCGCCACGCCGGTTGGCGCGCGCTGCGCCGGGCCGTCGAATGCGCGCAGCGCAAGAGCGAGCTGCGCCGCGCCGAGGATCCCGTCGACGCCGTCGTCTGCGCCTATGTGGCGCTGTTCGCCCAGCGCCGCCCGGACGCGGTGACCCGCTACGGCGACCCCGGCACCGGCTGCATCGTGACGCCGTCGCTGCCGGCGGCCCGCCGGCAATCGCTCAGATCTGCACGGGCCGCTGATCGATCGGGGCCAGCACCTCGATGAGGTCGACCACCGCACCCTGGGCCGCCGCCCGCGGATCCCGGCCCTCCACCAGGGCCGACACCACCGAGCCGTCCACCGCGCAGATCAGGGTGCACACCAGGTCGATGTGCACCGAGCGACCCGAGCGTTCGATGGCCTCCGCCACCGCCTCGGCGCGCTGGCGCAGGCTGCGGCGCATGGTCTCGCGCAGCGCGGGCAGCCGGGTGCAGGCGATGTGCCGTTCGTAGCGCGAGATCAGCTGCTCGGTCAGGCCCGGGCCGGAGACGTCGCCGACCAGCAGGTCGGCCAGCACCTCGGCGATGGTCTCCGGTCCGCGGCGGCGCCGCGACAAGGCGCTGACCCGGGACCGCAGCTGGGCCACCTCGATCATGGCGATGTGCTCGACCGCGCGGGCGATCAGGTCGTCCAGGGAGGAGAAGTAATAGGTGGTGGATGCCAGCGGCAATCCGGCCCGCCGGGCGACCGCCCGGTGCCGCACCGCCTCGAACCCACCCTCGGCCAGCAGCTCGGCGGCGGCGCTCACGAGCGCGTACCGCCGGCGTTCTCCTTTTGGAGTAACCGCTGCAGTCACGAGTAGCCATCGTGCCAGCCAAAGTGGTACTGCATTGCCATTTCGACCAAACGACCCGCCGAACGGACATGGCATGATGACCCGCATGCCCGACTTGAGCCGACGCGCCGTGCTCCGTCTCGGCGCCGGTGCCGCCGTGGGCGCGGTGGGCGCCTACGGGCTCGACATCCTGTTACAACCCCGGTCATCTCAGGCCATGCCGGCGGCCGGCACCGGGACGCCACTGGCGCCCCCACCGCCCGCCCCGGGCCCGCCCCGCGATCCGGCTCCGCCGGCGGCGGCCGCCCCCACCATGGTCACCGGCTCGTTCGTGTCGGCCGCGCGCGGCGGGGTCAACGCCAACTGGGCCATCGCGCGTCCGCCGGGTCAGACCAAACCGCTGCGGCCCGTGATCGCGCTGCACGGCAAGGGCAGTGACGCCGCGACCGTGATGGCCGGCGGCGTCGAGCAGGGGCTGGCCCAGGCCGTCAATGCCGGGCTGCCGCCGTTCGCGGTGGTCGCGGTCGACGGCGGCGGCAGTTACTGGCACAAGCGGTCTTCCGGCGAGGACAGCGGCGCGATGGTGCTCGACGAGCTCATCCCGCTGCTGGGCAACCAGGGCTTGGACACCTCGCGGGTGGCGTTCCTGGGTTGGTCGATGGGAGGTTACGGCGCGCTGCTGCTCGGCGGCCGGCTCGGGCCGGCGCGGACGGCGGCGATCTGCGCGGTGAGCCCGGCGCTGTGGCTGTCCTCGGGTGCGGCCGCGCCGGGGGCCTTCGACGGACCCGACGACTTCGCGGCCAACACGGTGTTCGGGATGCCCGCGCTGGGATCGATCCCGATCCGGGTGGATTGCGGCGACAGCGACCCGTTTTACGCTGCGACAAAGCAATTCATTGCACAGCTGCCCAATCCGCCCGCCGGCGGGTTCTCGCCCGGCGGCCATAACCCGGAATTCTGGAGTTCGCAGTTGCCGGCCGAGCTGAGCTGGATGGCCCCGCTGCTGACGGCCTGATCGCACGGGGCCCGCGAGCGTCACGCCAGCGTGGCGCTGGGCGCCGGGCGTCACGCCGGCGTTACGCTCGCGAAGGTGAACCAACCGTTCGGATGGGACTTCCCGTACGCCTGGCCCCGCAAGCCGGTCCTGGCCGACAACGTGGTGTGCACATCGCAACCGCTTGCCGCCCAAGCGGGTCTGCGGATGCTCGCCGAGGGCGGCAGCGCGGTCGACGCGGCCATCGCCACCGCCATCACGCTGACCATCGTGGAACCGGTTTCCAACGGAATCGGCTCCGACGCGTTCGCCATCGTCTGGGACGGCGAGAAGGTGCACGGCCTCAACGCCTCCGGCCGCTCACCGGCGGCGTGGACCCCGGAATACTTCGGCGGCAACGCCGTTCCCGTCCTCGGCTGGAATTCGATCACCGTGCCCGGTGCGGTGTCGGCGTGGACCGAACTGCACGCCCGCTTCGGCAAGCTGCCGTTCGAGCGGCTGTTCGCACCGGCAATAGCGTACGGCCGCAACGGCTTTCCAGTATCGCCCGTGGTCGCGGAGCAATGGGCGGCGCAGGTGCCGCTGTTCGCCGGACAGCCGGGTTTCGCCGAGGCGTTCGCACCTGAGGGTCGGGCCCCCAGGCCCGGGGAGCGGTTCCGGCTGCCCGCGCACGCGGACACGCTCGAGGCCATCGCGGCAAGCCGCGGCGAGGCGTTCTACCGCGGCGCATTGGCCGCCCGCGTCGCGGAGCACGCGGCGGCCAACGGCGGCGCCATGACGGCCGACGACCTGGCCGGCCACCGCGCCGACTGGGTGGAGACGATCACCGGCGACTACCGCGGCTACACCGTGCACGAGATTCCGCCCAACGGTCACGGCATCGTCGCGCTGATCGCGCTGGGCATCCTCGAGCGATTCGACATGGCTTCGCTGCCAGTCGATTCCGCCGACAGCGTGCATTTGCAGATCGAGGCGGTGAAGCTGGCCTTCGCCGACGCCCAGGCCTACGTCGCCGATATCGAGCACATGCCGTTGCGGCCGGAACGCCTGCTGGACACCGAATACCTCGAGCGACGGGCGGCGCTGATCGACCCTGCCCGGGCCAAGCCGGTGTCGGCGGGGGCGCCGGCGGGCGGAACGGTGTATCTGACCGCGGCCGACGCCGCGGGGATGATGGTGTCGATGATCCAGTCGAACTACATGGGCTTCGGGTCGGGTGTGGTGGTGCCGGGAACCGGGATTTCGCTGCAGAACCGAGGCGCGAATTTCACTGCGGGGCTTGGTCATCCGAACAGTGTCGGCCCGAACAAGCGGCCCTACCACACCATCATCCCGGGCTTCGTGACCAAGGGCGGCGCGCCGGTGATGAGCTTCGGGGTGATGGGCGGCATGATGCAGCCACAGGGACATGTGCAGGTCATGGTGCGCATCGCCGACCACGGCCAGAACCCGCAGGCGGCCTGTGACGGCCCCCGGTTCCGCTGGGTGCAGGGCATGCAGGTGAGCTGTGAAAACGGTTTCCCGGCCGCGACGCTGGACGAGTTGCGCCGGCGCGGACACGATCTGGTGGCGGTCGACGACTACAACCAGTTCGGCAGCTGCCAGGCGATCTGGCGGATGGATACCGGCTACGTCGCGGCCAGCGACCCGCGCCGCGACGGCCAGGCCGCCGCGTTTTAGACCCGGATCTTGCCGTCGGCCGCCGACTGTGCGATGTCGGTGCGAAAATGGCTGCCCGGCAACCGAATCGAGCCGAGGATCTGGTATGCCTTGGCCCGCGCGGCCGCCAGGTCGGGGCCCGTCCCCACCACCGACAGCACCCGGCCCCCCGAGGAGACGATCTCGCCGTCCTCGCGTCGCGCGGTTCCGGCGTGCAGCACGCCCTCGGCTTCCGAGCCGGTGATGACGTCGCCCACCCGGGGCCGTCCGGGATAGTTCTCCGCCGCCAGCACCACGGTCACCGCCGCACCGTCGTGCCAGCGCAGTTCACCGAAGTCCGCCAGGGTGCCGCTGCCCGCCGCGTACAGCAGCTGCCCGAGCGGCGACTCCAGCAGCGCCAGCACCGCCTGGGTCTCGGGATCGCCGAAGCGGCAATTGAATTCGACCACGGCCGGTCCGTTGGAGGTGATCGCCAGCCCGGCGTACAGCAATCCGCTGAACGGACAGCCACGCGCAACCATCTCGGCCGCAACGGGTTCGACGATGCGGTGCACGATGTCGCGATACACCCGATCGGGCAGCCACGGCACGGGGGCGTAGGCGCCCATCCCGCCGGTGTTGGGTCCGCTGTCGGCGTCGCCGACCCGCTTGAAATCCTGCGCCGGCAGCAGCGGCACCACGGTCTCGCCGTCGACGACGCAGAACAGCGACACCTCCGGGCCATCCAGAAACGACTCCAGCAGCACTGGGTGGCCGGCCTCCAGCAGCGCGGCGGCGTGGGCGCGCGCCACCTCGCGGTCGGCTGTCACCACCACGCCCTTGCCGGCGGCCAGCCGGTCGTCCTTCACCACCCAGGCCGCCTCGCCCGCCGGCGGGCCGAACCGGTCCAGCGCGGCGTCCAAATGCGCGGGGGTGTCGACGATTTCACTGGTTGCGGTGCGGACCCCGGCCGCGGCCATCACCTCTTTGGCGAACGCCTTGGAGCCTTCGATGCGGGCGGCGTCCTTGCCCGGTCCGAAGCACACGATGCCGGCCGCTCGCAGCACGTCGGCTACTCCGAGGACCAGCGGCACCTCGGGGCCGATGACCACCAGGTCGGCGCGCACCGCGCGGGCCAGGGCCACGACGTCGGGCGCCGAGGTGATGTCGACGTCGTGCTGCTCGGCCAGCCGGGCGGTGCCGGCGTTGCCGGGGGCGATGGCCAGCCCGGTGACTTGCGGGTCTTTGCGCAGCGCCAGTAGCAGCGCATGCTCACGGGCACCGGAGCCGATCACCAGGACGCGCACGACACGCCACTCTAGCGGGCGATCAGCCCCGCTCACCGCCCGAGTGCATCTTCAACGCGGCGTCCACGTTGGCCTTCTTGTCCTCGCCGGCGCCCTTGGCCGCGGCCTTCCTGCGCTTGGCCACCACGGCGTCGACCGCGCCGTTGAGCGCCGAGCCCAGCGGGAAACCGAGGTAATGGGTGAGGAAGACGGCCATCTCCTTGAGCTCGGTCTCGGTGAGCTCGCCGTTGAGCAGCGCGGCGTTGATCTGGATCTCGGCCAGATCGCGGTTGCCGATCGCGGTCACCGCCGTCAGCGTCATGATGCGCTTGTCGCGCATCGACAAGCCCGGCCGCGTCCAGATGCTACCGAACAGGTGGTCGACGGTCAGGTCGAAATACGCGTCGCCCTCGACGTTGGGCATCTCCCAGCCGTAGACCTCGTTCATCTTCTCGAGGCCCTTGCGCCGCCGTTCGTCCATCACGCCTCTTTCTCCGTGTGTGGCACGCCGAGCCCGGCCGCCAGCCGCTCGTACGCCAGCCGGGCCAGCGGCAGGTCGACCGAGACCGCCTCACCCAACGCCAGCGCCAGGCTCAGATCCTTCTCCCCCAGGCCGCGGGTGTGCAAGAACGGCTGGTAGAGGAAGTTGTCCGGCTCGAGGTCTTTCATGTTGTCGCGCACCATGATCGCGCCCGGACCGCCGGTGAGCGCGTCGGTATGACGCACCACCCGGCCCAGCGCCTGCAGGTCCAGCCCGGCCGCCTCGGCCAACTTCATCGCCTCGCACGCTGCGGCATACGAGGTGAACGTCAACATGTTGCGGGCCAACTTCATTCGGGTTCCCGCACCCGGTTCACCGGCGTGGATGACGACCGCCGCCCAGTGTTTGAACGCCGGCTTGATCCGCTCGTAGACCTCGCGGTCGGCGCCCACCATGGTGGCGAGCTCACCCCGGGCGGCGGCGGCCGCGCCGCCGCTGACCGGGGCGTCGACGATGTGGATGTCCCGCGCCTTGAGATCGCGGGCCAGTTCGACGGCGGTGGTGTCGCTGATGGTCGAGTGGATCGCGATCACCGTGCCGGGCTTGGCGTGCCCGGCCAATTCGCCGACCACCTCACGCACCTGGGCGTCGTCGAGCACGGTGATGTGGATCAGGTCGGCGGCGGCGACGTCGGCCACGCTGTCGGCAAGGGTGGCGCCCGCCTCGGCCAGCGGCGTCATCGCCTCGATCCGGATGTCGTAAACCGTTACCCCGCCCGGCCATTCGGTCATCCTCGTGGCCATCGGGGCGCCCATATTGCCCAGCCCGATGTAGCCGAGCTTCAGCTGCTCGGTCGTGTGCGCCGCGTTCGTCGTCATGATCGGATTATCTGCCCACCGTCGACGTTGAAGATCTGCCCGGTGATCCACGACGCCTCGTCGGACAGCAGGAACAGGCACATGCCGACCAGGTCGTCGGGAGTTCCCATGCGCGACAAGGGAAGTCCCTTGACGATGTCGTCGACCATCTCTTTGGGTGTGGTGGTCCGGTTGGCCTCGGTGTCGATGGGCCCGGGCGCGATCGCGTTGATCCGGATGTTGCGCCCGCCCAGTTCGCGGGACAGCTGCTGGGTCAGGCCGTTGATGCCCACCTTGGCCAGCCCGTAGTAGTTCGAATACAGCCAGGCCGCGGTGGACGACTGGTTGACGATCGCCCCGCCGCCGCGCTTGGTCATCTTCTTGTACACCGCGCGGGTGCACCACAGCGCCCCGTCGAGGTTCACGCTCATGAATTTCTTGTAGTACTCCGGGTCGATGGTGAGCAAAAAGTCCAGCTTCATGCCCCCGAAGATCGCGGCGTTGTTGACCAGGTAGTCGATGCCGCCGAATTCGGCCAGGGTGCGGTCGGCCATCGCCTTGGCCGACTCGGGGTCGGACACGTCGACCGCGACGCTGATGGCCGTACCGCCGTCGGCGACAATCTGTTTGGCGACGGCCTCGGCCGCCTCGGCGTTGATGTCGGCGACCACCACCGCCGCACCCTCGCGGGCCAGCGCCTCGGCGTACGCCTGCCCGATGCCGCCCCCGGATCCGGTGACGATGCCGACTTTGTTCTCGAATCGCATGTTTTCCTCTCGGTCAGCCGCGCGGCGCGGTCACTGCACGGCCGTGGCGATGGTCTTGATTTCCAGGTATTCCTCGAAGCCGGCCAGGCCCATTTCGCGCCCGTTGCCGGATTGCTTGTAGCCGCCGAACGGCGCATCCGCGGAGTACCAGACACCGCCGTTGACGTTGACGGTGCCCACCCGCATCCGGGACGCGAAGTTGGCGGCGCGTTCCGGATCGGCGCTGAACACCGTGCCGGACAAGCCATATGGCGAGTCGTTGGCGATCCGCAGGGCGTCGTCCTCCCCGTCGTGGGCGATCACGGTGAGCACCGGGCCGAAGATCTCCTCACGGGCCGGCCGGGCATCGTTGGTCAGGCCCGCGATGACGGTGGGCTCGATGAAAAAGCCGACGTCCTTGTCGGCCGGGCGGCCGCCGCCGCAGGCGAACGTGCCGCCCTCGGCGATCGCCAGATCGAGATAGCCCTGCACCCGGTCGCGTTGCCGCGCCGAAATCACCGGGCCGCAAACGGTTCCGGGATCGTTAGGATCGCCAGGCTTGATCGATCCCATGGTGCCGGCCGCGGCGGCGACGGCCTCGTCGTAGCGGTCGCGGGGCACCAGCAGCCTGGTGGTGATGGCGCAGCCCTGCCCGGCGTGCATGGCCGCGGTGAACGCCGACATCGAGCACGCGCCGCCCAGGTCGGCGTCGTCGAGCACCACGAACGCCGACTTGCCGCCCAGCTCCAAAAACACCCGCTTGATGGTGGCGGCGGCATCGCTCATCACGCTGCGCCCGGTGGCCGTCGACCCGGTGAACGAAACCATGTCCACCCGAGGGTCTTTCGACAGCAGCGCTCCCACGCCGTGGTCGTCGGAGGTGACGATGTTGACGACGCCGGGCGGGAAGTCGGTGTGCTCGGCGATCAGTTGACCGAGCACGGCGGCGCACCACGGGGTGTCCGGCGCGGGCTTGAGGACGACGGTGTTTCCGGCGGCCAGGGCGGGCCCCAGTTTGGCGAGGTTGATCTGGTGCGGGAAGTTCCACGGCGTGATCGCCCCGACCACACCGACGGCTTCCCGCGCGATGGTGCGCCGGGTGGGGATGCCCATCGGCGATGCCTGACCGAGATCCTGATTCCACTCGTAGGACTCGGCGGTGTCGGCGGCGAAGCTCAGGTCGCCGACCGGACCCTCCAGCTGGGCGGCCGAGGTGAGCATCCGCGGTGCGCCGACCTCGGCGATGGTGATGTCGCGGAGTTCCTCGATGTGTTCGCGCATGGCGTCGCGCAGCTGGCGCACGCAGCGCACCCGCAACTCGGTGTTGCGCGACCAGTCCGTCTCGTCGAACGCCCGCCGCGCGGCGTCGATCGCGCGGTCCATGTCGGCGGCGTCGGCGTTGGCGGCCACGCCGAGCACTTCCTCGGTCGCCGGATTGACCGTCGGGAAGGTGCCGGCGTTGCCGGCCGACATCTTGCCGTCGATGAACAGTTCACTCACGCCGTCGGCCAGCAAGGCCATCTCGTGCTCCCGTCTGCGCGACCGTCGAAGCCGGCCCGCCAAGCTAGTGGACAGTTGTCCGATATTGTCCGATATTGTCCGATCGAACCATAGTCTCCCGCCCACAGGCGGTGCAAGGGGCGATCGCGGCAAGCCACCCGAAACGGCGCGAAAACAGCTGATTAACCGGTGTCTTTCCGGATCGGGCTTGCTTCGTGGCGAACGCGTCCGCTAGCTTGGACATGTGTCCAGCGACGCCCTGGTGACTATCACATCCGACGCCGGCGGTGAGACCGGTCAGCCGCCGCGCAACCGGCGCCAGGAGGAGACCTTCCGCAAGGTGCTGGCCGCCGGCATCGAAACGCTGCGGGAGAAGTCCTACTCCGACCTGACGGTGCGTGCGGTGGCGGCCCGCGCCAAGGTCGCCCCCGCCACCGCCTACACCTACTTCTCGTCGAAGAACCACCTGATCGCCGAGGTCTACCTGGACCTGGTGCGCCAGGTCCCCTACTTCACCGACGTCAACGACCCGATGCCGACCCGGGTCGAACAGGTGCTGCGGCACCTGGCCCTGGTAGTCGCCGACGAGCCGGAGGTGAGCGCGGCCTGCACGACGGCGTTGCTCAGCGGCGGCGCCGATCCCGCGGTGCGCGCGGCGCGCGACCGGATCGGGGTGGAGATCCACCGCCGGATCACCTCGGCGATGGGCCCCGACGCCGACCCGACCACGGTGTCGGCGCTGGAGATGTCGTTCTTCGGCGCGCTGGTCCAGGCCGGCAGCGGCGAGTTCAGCTACCGCGAGATCGCCGATCGGCTGGCCTACGTGGTGCGGCTCATCCTGACCGGCACCACACAGGCAAGCCCAGAGACAGAGGCTGGAGACACACGATGACCGTCCATGTGGGCGACCACGAGTTGGTGCTCGATCCCTACGATTACGACTTCCACGAAGACCCCTACCCGTACTACAAGCGGCTTCGCGATGAGGCCCCGCTGTACCGCAACGACGAACTGAAGTTCTGGGCGCTGTCCCGGCATCAAGACGTGCTGCAGGGATTCCGCAACAGCACAACGCTTTCCAACAAGTACGGCGTCTCGCTGGACCCGGCGTCCCGCGGCCCGCACGCGTCCAAGACGATGTCGTTCCTGGCGATGGACGACCCCGCCCATCTGCGGCTGCGCACGCTGGTCTCGAAGGGCTTCACGCCCAGGCGGATTCGCGAACTGGAGCCCCGGGTCACCGAGATCGCCACCCAGCACCTCGACACCATGCTGGACAAGGCGGGCTCTGCGGCCGGCGGCGCCGTCGACTATGTCGACGAATTCGCCGGCAAGCTGCCCATGGACGTCATCTCCGAGCTGATGGGTGTGCCCCAGGCCGATCGAGTTCAGGTGCGGGCCTGGGCCGACGGCGTGATGCACCGCGAGGAGGGGGTCACCGACGTGCCGCCGGAGGCGGTCGAGGCCTCGCTCAACCTCATCGTCTACTACCAGGGGATGGTCGAGGAGCGGCGCAAGAAGCCCACCGGGGACCTGACGTCGGCGCTGCTGGAGGCCGAGATCGACGGCGACCGGCTCACCGACGACGAGGTGCTCGGCTTCATGTTCCTGATGGTGATCGCCGGTAACGAGACCACCACCAAACTGCTTGCCAATGCCGCGTTTTGGGGCCACAAGAACCCCGACCAGCTGACGCCCGTCTACGACGACCTGTCCCGGGTGCCGCTGTGGGTCGAGGAGACGCTGCGCTACGACACCTCCAGCCAGATCCTGGCCCGCACCGTCTCCGGGCCGCTGACCCTGTACGACACCACCATTCCCGAGGGCGACGTCCTGCTGCTGTTGCCCGGGTCCGGGCACCGCGACGAGCGGGTCTTCGACAACCCCGACGATTATCTGATCGGGCGCGAAATCGGGCCCAAACTGTTGAGTTTCGGTAGTGGCGCACACTTCTGCCTGGGCGCGCATCTGGCGCGGATGGAGGCCCGGGTTGCGCTCACCGAGTTGTTCAAGCGAATCCGCGGATATGAGGTGGACGAGGCCAACGCCGTCCGCGTCCACTCCAGCAATGTCCGCGGATTCGCTCACCTACCCATGAGCGTGGAGGTCCGCTGAATGCCCCGGTTTGATCCGTTGCCCGAACGTCGCCCGGCCATCGTGGCCGGGGCCTCCTCCGGGATCGGCGAGGCCACCGCGATCGAGCTCGCGGCGCACGGCTTCCCGGTCGCGCTGGGCGCCCGGCGGGTGGAGAAGCTCAACGACATCGTCGGCAAGATCAACGCCGACGGCGGCGAAGCGGTGGGATTCCACCTGGACGTCACCGACCCGAACTCGGTGAAATCCTTTGTCGCACAGGCGGTGGACGCGCTGGGCGACATTGAGGTGCTGGTCGCCGGCGCGGGCGACACCTACTTCGGCAAGCTCGCCGAGATCGCGGGCGACGAATTCGAGTCGCAACTGCAGATACATCTGGTCGGCGCCTTCCGGTTGGCCTCGGCCGTGCTGCCGGGCATGCTCGAGCGGCAACGCGGCGACCTGATCTTCGTCGGCTCCGACGTGGCCCTGCGCCAGCGGCCGCACATGGGCGCCTACGGCGCGGCCAAGGCCGCGCTGGTGGCGATGGTCAACAACTTCCAGATGGAGCTCGAGGGCACCGGGGTGCGGGCCTCGGTCGTGCACCCGGGCCCGACGAAGACGGCGATGGGATGGAGCCTGCCGGCCGAGAAGATCGGCCCGGCCCTGGAGGACTGGGCCAAATGGGGCCAGGCACGCCACGACTACTTCCTGCGCGCGGCGGACCTGGCGCGAGCCATCACGTTCGTCGCCGAGACACCGCGCGGCGGCTTCATCGCGAACATGGAGCTTCAGCCCGAAGCGCCGTTGGCGGACAACAAGGATCGCCAGAAGCTCGCACTCGGCGAAGAGGGGATGCCAGGACAATGACGACCAGCACCGTGGTGCCCCGGGTTTCCGGCGGCGAGGAAGAACACGGCCACCTCGAGGAATTCCGCACCGACCCAATCGGTTTGATGCAGCGCGTGCGCGACGAGTGCGGCGACGTCGGCTGGTTCCAGCTGGTGGACAAGCACGTCATCCTGCTCTCGGGCGCCCAGGCCAACGAGTTCTTCTTCCGCTCCGCCGACGAGGATCTCGACCAGGCCGAGGCGTATCCGTTCATGACGCCGATCTTCGGCAAGGGCGTGGTGTTCGACGCCAGCCCCGAGCGGCGCAAGGAGATGCTGCACAACTCGGCGCTGCGCGGCGAGCAGATGAAGGGCCACGCCAGCACCATCGAGGGCGAGGTCAAGAAGATGATCGCCGACTGGGGGGACGAGGGCGAGATCGAGCTGCTCGACTTCTTCGCCGAGCTGACCATCTACACCTCGACGGCGTGCCTGATCGGGCTGAAGTTCCGCGAGCAGCTCGACCACCGGTTCGCCGAGTACTACCACGACCTGGAACGCGGCACCGACCCGCTGTGCTACGTCGATCCCTACCTGCCGATCGAGAGCTTCAAACGACGCGACGAGGCGCGGGTGAAACTCGTTGCGCTGGTGCAGGAGATCATGGACCAGCGGCTGGCCAACCCGCCCAAGGACAAGGCCGACCGCGACATGCTCGACGTGCTGGTGTCGATCAAGGACGAGGACGGCAAGCCGCGGTTCTCCGCCGACGAGATCACCGGGATGTTCATCTCGCTGATGTTCGCCGGGCACCACACCAGTTCCGGGACCTCGGCGTGGACGCTGATCGAGTTGATCCGCCATCCCGACGTGTATGCCGAGGTGCTGGCCGAGCTCGAGGAGCTCTACGCCGACGGCCAGGAGGTGAGTTTCCATGCGCTGCGGTCGATTCCGAAGCTCGACAACGTGGTCAAGGAGACGCTGCGGCTGCACCCGCCGCTGATCATCCTGATGCGGGTGGCCAAGGGCGAGTTCGAGGTCGAGGGCTTCCCCATCCACGAGGGCGACTACGTCGCGGCCTCCCCGGCGATCAGCAACCGCATCCCGGAGGACTTTCCCGACCCGGACGCGTTCAAGCCCGACCGCTACAACAAGCCCGAGCAGGCCGACATCGTCAACCGGTGGACCTGGATTCCGTTCGGCGCGGGCCGGCACCGTTGTGTGGGTGCGGCGTTCGCGCAGATGCAGATCAAGGCGATCTTCTCGGTCCTGTTGCGCGAGTACGACTTCGAGATGGCGCAACCCGCGGACAGCTACCGCAACGACCACTCCAAGATGGTGGTGCAGCTCGCCCGGCCGGCGAAGGTCCGCTACCGCAAGCGCAATGCGTAAGGAGTACGTCCGATGAGCGGATTCAGAATCGAAGCGGATCTGGATTTGTGTCAGGGCCACGCCATGTGCGAACTCGAGGCCCCGGACTACTTCCGGGTTCCCAAGCGGGGCAAGGTCGAGATCGTCGACCCCGAGCCGCCCGAAGACGCCCGCGATGAGGTCGAGCGCGCGGTCGAAATGTGCCCAACCCAAGCACTGTTCATCAAAGAGAAAGAAGACTGACCCATGACAGCAACGGCGTCACGCGAAGAACTCGAGGCCTGGGTCGACCGCTGGTTGCAGGCCAACAAGGACTGTGAGAAGGCCGGAGACTGGCGGCCGCTGGCGGACTTCTACGCCAAGGACGCCACCTACGGCTGGAACATCGGCCCCAAGGAAGACGTGATGTGCGTCGGGGTCGACGAAATCCGGGATATCGCACTGGGTTTGGAGATGGAAGGCCTGGAGAACTGGGTCTACGAATACCAGAAGGTGCTCATCGACGAGAAGCAGGGCGAGATCGTCGGCTTCTGGAAGCAGATCGTCAACAAGGCCGACGGCACCCAGGACGAGATCTACGGCATCGGCGGCAGCTGGTTTCGGCTCAACAGCGACAACCTCATCGAATGGCAGCGCGACTTCTTCGACTTCGGTCACGTCGCGAAGATGTTCGGCAAGCTCATCGAATCCGGCGATCTGTCCGCGGGCATGCAGAAGCGGATCGAGCGCAGCGTCGCCGGCGAGAAGCTGCCGGGCTACTACCCGCTCGGCCAGGCGCCCGTCCCGATCTGGTGAACACCGATCGCCCCGCAGAAGATCGCCGCGGGTACCAACCAAGCATTTGATTCGTTGCACGCGCTATGCTGACGCGACAAGGGTGCCTGTGGCACCCGTCACCTAGCTGGCCGGCATGAAGGGGCCGGTCGGTCTCAATTCAAAGGCGAAATGGGGTCAGGACCATCGTGAAGACAAAAGGCGCACTGATCTGGGAGTTCAACCAGCCCTGGTCCATCGAGGAAATCGAGATCGGCGACCCGCAAGCGCATGAGGTCAAGATCCAGATGGAAGCGGCGGGCATGTGCCACTCCGACCATCACCTCGTCACCGGCGGCATCCCGATGGCCGGCTTCCCGGTGCTCGGCGGGCACGAGGGCGCGGGCATCGTCACCGAGGTCGGCCCCGGCGTCGAGGACATCGCCCCGGGCGACCACGTGGTGCTGTCGTTCATCCCGTCCTGCGGCTCGTGTCCGACCTGCCAGGCGGGCATGCGCAACCTGTGTGACCTGGGTGCGGGTCTGCTGGGCGGCGAAGCGGTGTCCGACGGAACCTTCCGCATCCAGGCCCGCGGCCAGAACGTCTACCCCATGACGCTGCTGGGCACGTTTTCTCCGTACATGGTGGTGCACCGCAGCTCGGTGGTGAAGATCGACCCGTCGATCCCGTTCGAGGTGGCCGCGCTGGTCGGCTGCGGCGTCACCACCGGTTACGGGTCGGCGGTCCGCACCGCCGACATCCGGCCGGGCCAGGACGTCGCCATCGTCGGCGTCGGCGGCGTGGGCATGGCGGCGCTGCAGGGCGCGGTCAACGCCGGCGCCCGCTACATCTTCGCGATCGACCCGGTGGAGTGGAAGCGCGACCAGGCACTGAAGTTCGGCGCCACCCACGTCTACCCCGACATCATGGCCGCCATGGCCGGCATGGCCGAGGTGACCTACGGCCTGATGGCACACAAGGTCGTGGTCACCGTGGGCGAGCTGCAGGGCGCCGACGTCGACAACTACCTGAACATCACCCAGAAGGGCGGCACCTGCGTGCTGACCGCCATCGGCAGCCTGCTGGACACCAACGTGACGCTGAACCTGGCGATGCTGACCCTGATGCAGAAGAACTTGCAGGGCACCATCTTTGGTGGCGGCAACCCGCAGTACGACATCCCGCAGCTGCTGTCGATGTACAAGGCCGGCAAGCTCAACCTGGACGACATGATCACCCGCCAGTACCGGCTCGAGCAGATCAACGACGGCTACCAGGACATGTTGGACGGCAAGAACATTCGCGGCGTCATCCGCTACACCGACGCCGACCGGTAACCCGCTTTCGGCCACCCCGTGGCGCCGGGACGAATCGGCGCCATGGGGTGCGCAACATCAGGAGTGCAGATGACCGAAACCGCAGCGGCATCCCCGGCGCTGGCCGCGTCGCAGGCCTCGTGGCGGTGCGTGCAGGCGCACGACCGGGCGGGCTGGCTGGCGTTGATGTCCGACGACGTCGTCATCGAGGACCCGATCGGCAAGTCCGTCACCAACCCGGACGGCACCGGGGTCCGCGGCAAGGAGGCCGTCGGCGCGTTCTTCGACGCCAACATCGCGGCCAACCAGCTCTCCATCACCTGCGAGGAGACCTTCCCGTCGTCGTCGCCCGACGAGATCGCCCACATCCTGGTGCTCAACAGCAGGTTCGACGGCGGCGTCACCAGCTCGGTACGCGGGGTGTTCACCTACAAGGTCGACGAGGCGGGGCTGATCACCAACATGCGCGGGTACTGGAACCTGGACATGATGCAGTTCGGCCAGGAGTCGTGAGCCGCGCCGAATCCGGCGCACCTATGCTGGGCCCATGGCGTCGATCTTCACCAAGATCATCAACCGCGAACTCCCCGGCCGCTTCGTCTACGAGGACGACGACGTCGTCGCGTTCCTGACGATCGAGCCGATGACGCAGGGCCACACGCTGGTGGTGCCGCGCGAGGAGATCGACAACTGGCAGGACGTGGACAGCGCGGCCTTCAACCGGGTCATGGGTGTCAGCCAGCTGATCGGCAAGGCCGTGTGCAAGGCGTTCCGGACCGAACGGTCCGGACTGATCATCGCCGGACTGGAGGTGCCGCACCTGCACGTGCACGTCTTCCCCACCCGCAGCCTCAGCGACTTCGGCTTCGCCAAGGTGGACCGCAACCCGTCCCCGGAGTCCCTGGACGAGGCCCAGGCCAAGATCAAGGCGGCCCTGGCTCAGCTGGCCTGAACCGCGGGCACGTCGCTGATCCGCGGCAACGTCACCCGGAAGCAGCAACCCTGGCCGGGCGCGGTCGTCACGCCGACGGTGCCGCCGTGCGCGCGCACCAGCGACTCGACGATGGACAGCCCCAGCCCGGTACCGCCGCTGGCCCGCGCCCTTGACGAGTCGGTGCGGTAGAACCGCTCGAACACCCGCGACGCGTCCTGCTCGTTCATTCCGGGACCCCGGTCGGCGACCTCGAGGACCGCGTCGTCGCCGTCGGTGCCCACCCGCACCGTGACGTCGGCGCTTTCCGGGGTGTGCTGCAGGGCGTTGGCGATCAGGTTGCCCAGCACCTGCCGGATGCGGGGCTCGTCGCCGAACACCTCCGGGGTGCCGGGGCCGTCGAGGACCTCCAGGGTGATGGTGCGCTTGGGGTCCATCGCCTGCGCGTCGTGCACGGCGTCGCTGGCCAGCGCCAGCAGGTCCACCCGGTGGTGTTCCAGCGGCCGCTGCACGTCCAGCCGGGCCAGCAGCAGCAGGTCGTCTACCAGCAGGCCCATCCGCGAGGCCTCACTTTCGATGCGCGACAACAACATCGCGACGTCGCGGGCCGCGCCCTGGCGATACAGTTCGGCGAATCCCCGGATGGTGGTCAGCGGGGTGCGCAGCTCGTGGCTGGCGTCGGTGATGAAGCGCCGCATCCGGTCCTCGGAGCCGCGGGCCTTTTCGGCCGAGGACTCCGAGGACGCCAGCGCCTGCTGGATCTGCGCGAGCATGCCGTTGAGCGCGAGCGACAGCCGGCCCACCTCGGTGCGCGGATCACGTTCCGGCACACGGCGATCCAGCTGGCCGGCGGCGATCGCCGCGGCGGTCTGTTCGACTTCGACCAGCGGCCGCAGGCTGCGCTGCACCACCGCGAAGCTGGCGATGCCCACCACGGCCAGCACCGCGACCCCGATGCCGATCTGCAGCCAGACCAGCGAGCTGACGGTGTGCTGGACGTCGGACAGGTCGATGGCCACCGTGGTCAGCCCGTGCGGGCCGCGCACCGACACGGCGCGCCACTGGATGTCCGAACCGTTCACCGAGGGCAACGTCGTCGGGTTGGGTCCGACGTCGTTGTCGGCGGGCAGCGCCGGTTCGGCGTTGCGGTCGTTAATGGCGGTGAACGGCGTCCCGTCGGTGCTGACGCCGCGCACGTAGAACTTCGACGGCGGGCGGCCCGGGTCCGGGCCCTCGTAGGCCGAGGACGACTGGCGCCGCGGGGCCTGCGCCCAGCCGCGGGAGGCGTCGAGCAGGGTGGAGTCGATACGGCTGACCAGGCTGTGCCGCAGGATCGACGTGACCGCGATGCCGGAGACGGCCAGACCGCAGGCGACCAGGGCCAGGGTGGCGGCGACCAGCCCCACCCGCAGGGGTAGTCCGCGTCGAGGCCTTGTCACCACCATCTGACCGATTCCTCGCTACCGCCGGTGGCCGAGCGCGCGCTCAGCGCGGTTCCCGCAGCACATAGCCGACGCCGCGCAGCGTGTGCAGCAGCCGCTTCTCGCCGGTGTCGATCTTGCGGCGCAGGTACGACACGTAGGACTCGACGACATTGACGTCACCTCCGAAGTCGTAGCGCCACACGTGGTCGAGGATCTTCGGCTTGCTCAACACGGTGCCCGCGTTGATGACAAAGTAGCGCAGCAGCGTGAATTCGGTCGGCGACAGCGAGACCGGTTGACCGGCCTTCCACACTTCGTGGGTTTCCTCGTCGAGTTCGATGTCGGCGAAAGTCAGTCGGGCGCTGCGTGGTTCGGCCCCGCCCTTGCCGGCGCGCCGCAGGATGACCCGCAGCCGGGCGACCACCTCTTCCAAGCTGAACGGTTTGGTCACGTAGTCGTCGCCGCCCAGGGTCAGCCCGGCGATCTTGTCCTGCAAGGAATCTCGCGCCGTCAGGAACAACGCGGGCGCGTCGATGCCGTCCGCGCGCAGCCGGCGCAGCACCCCGAACCCGTCCATGCCGGGCATCATCACGTCCAGGATCACCGCGTCGGGACGGGCCTCGCGCGCCCGGTCCAGGGCTTGGGCGCCGTTGGTGGCGGTGTGGACCTCGAACCCCTGGAATTTCAGGCTCACCGAGAGCAGTTCGACGATGTTGGCCTCGTCGTCGACGACGAGAACGCGGGCCTCCGGTTTGGCGTCAGTGGGGGTGGCCGATGTCATGAGGTGCTGGTGTCCCTTGCTTGAACGTTTGCTATGGAAAGATTGTGTGATTCCTGCGAGCTCAGTGCCAACAGACTGATAGTAGTCTGCCAGGAATCATCGCATTGCCTTGGGACGGATCGGGGTTTTCCGGGCCTCATCGTGCATAGACTCGGGGAATGAACCTCGCCAAGAACATCGTGTCGGCCGCGACCGCTCCGGCCCGGGCGGGGCTGGCCGCGGCGGACGCGGGTCTGAGCGTGGCCAGCGCGGCCGTCGGCGTGGCGAAGCGGGCGCTGGGCGACAGCGGCACCGCCGGCACCAACGCGATGACGTCGATGCTGGGCATCGACGACGCGATCGTGCGGGCCAACCGGCTGGCCCGGCTGCTCGACGACGACGCGCCGCTGGGCCGGGCGGTGGCGCCGGACGGGCCGCTCGACCGTTTGCTGCGCCCGGGCGGGGTGGTCGACATGCTGACCAGCGAGGGCGGCCTGCTGGACCGGTTGACCGCCGAGGGCGGCGCCCTGCAACGCACCCTGCAGCCCGGCGGGCTGGCCGACCAGCTGGTCGCCGAGGACGGGCTGATCGAGCGGCTGCTGGCCGAGGACGGGCTGGCCGACCGGCTGCTGGCCGAGGGCGGGCTGATCGACAAGCTGACCGCCAAGCACGGGCCGCTGGACCAGCTCGCCGACGTCGCCGACACCCTGGCGCGGTTGACGCCCGGGATGGAGGCACTCGAGCCCGCGATCGCCACGTTGCAGGACGCCGTCGTCGCGCTGACCATGGTGGTCAACCCGCTGAGCAACATCGCCGACCGGATCCCGTTGCCGGGCCGGCGGCGCCCGTCGTCGCGCGCGGTGCGATCGGCACGCGTGATCGACACCGACGAGTGAGCGATTAGGCTGGGCTCCGGGTTTTACCCCGCCTCCTTAGCTCAGTGGTAGAGCACTCGCCTTGTAAGCGAGCGGTCGTCAGTTCAATCCTGACAGGGGGCTCGCAGCATCGGTCGCCTTCGGGCGGCCTTCGTTTGGCCTTGCCCCGCAACGGCTTCGGGTTCGCACACCCTTCACGCGCGGCCTAGAGGCGATCGAGGCTCCGGTACCCGGTGCCGCCGAACCAGTGCCGGACCAGTTCGGCGTCGGCCGCCTTGACGACCTCCGGTGGGGAGCCGTCCCGCGTCGCGATCTCCAGCAGCCCGTAGTACGCCCAGCCGTTGCCGGGGAAGGTCCCGATCGGGGTCTGCTCGGGGTCGTCGCCCTTGGCCTTGTTGAGGCTCTTCAGCAGCAGTTCCTTGGCCGCCGCCAGGTGCAGGGCCCGCTCCATCGGATTGCCGGCGGCGATCGCCCGGCGGATAAGGATCGACGCCAGCGTCTGGCGCACGGGGTAGGGCCACAGGGGCGGCTCGTCGTAGGGCAGCTTGTCCTGGATGTCGACGGCTTCGTTGGCGACATCGGCCGCGGCGCCCCAATCGGCCTTGGCCGCCGACGCCCGCGCATGCCCCAGGTCACGCAGGATCGCGGCCAGGCACAGCTCGGGTTTCGGGAGCTCCAGCCTCGGATCGCAGTCCGCGTTCGGTTTGCCGCTGGCGGTTGCGTGTTGGCGGTATCTGGCGACGTCGCCGTCCAGCGTGTCCAGCCAGTGCGAGGAATTGTTTCTATCCCAAATATCGGCCATCAGCCGCGCGAAGTCGTAGGCGATGGTGGCCAACGGCTGCTGATTGAACGGGCTCGGCGGATCGAAGCCACGGATGTCGGCCGTGCTGGAGAAATTGATCTTGGCCAAATAGTAGGCGGACCGGTAGACGTCGGCGCGGAAACCGCTGGCGTTGTCGGGCAGCCACTGCAGCAACTTATCCGCGTAACGGTCGACGTCGTGTTCGTCGTCGTCTCCGCTCAACGCCGCGGCGGCGATCACGAAATGGATGTTGTGCAAATAATATCCGTACCGGTAGCGGTCGCCGTCCGGGCGGTACAGATGCGGTTCGGTCGCGAAATACCTTTCGTCGGCGTCGATCGCCTCTTTGTTGGCCCTGATCGCCTTCGGCATGTCGCCCATCCGGTAGTAGATGTGCGACGGCATGTGGACCAGATGACCGGAGTTCGGCGCCAGCGCCGCCAGCCGGTCCGCGTACTTGCCCGCCGCGCCCGGTGTGCGGGACTGCTCCATCAGGTGGATGTACCAGTGGATGGGGCCCTCGTTCGGCGGGTATTGGCTTAATTCCAAAGCCTTTTCGAGATACTCCCGCGCCTGCGTGGTCCGCGGGGACACGGGGTTCCCGTCCTTCCAGTACGCCCACGGCGTCATGTTCATCGCCGCGTCGGCGAACAGGGTGATGACGTTGGGGTCGTCGCGGCCGAACTCGTCCACCACCGCCTTCATCCCGTCGTAGTAGGCCTGGTTGCGGCCCGCCTGGCATTTCCTGGGGTCGTCGGTTTTCGGGCAGTCCCGATAGCGTCCGGTTAGGGCGGCGATGATTTTGTCGTCTTCCCCGTTCGGCTTTTGCCGGGCGGCGCGGCGCAGCGCGTTGTTCGCGGCGTCGCGGTCGGGCTCCAATTCCCTCGGCATGTTCAGGTCGACGCCCAGGACGAGGGCCTGCGCCCAATAGCACGCCGAGCAGGCAATGTCGTTGTCCTCGGCGTCACGCGCCGCTTTCTTGAATGCGCGATAGGCCTCGCGGTTGTTGAACCCGAAGTAGAAGCGCAAGCCCTGATCGAAATACTCCTGCGCCCAGGGCACGTGCCAATGCGCGCTTCCGAGGTAGGGATACAACGGGGGGTCGGGATCGTTCTCGGTCAGCCGCACCAGCGGACAGGCCTCGGTCGCCATCGCCATGGCATCCATGCCCTGCGACTCGTCTGCCGCGCCGGAGGCGACCATGCAGGGATCCGCCGGTTCGGACGGCGCACAGCATGCGGCGACGGTGACAGCGACGGCCATCGCGCCCGCCGACAAACGCCAGCGGACTGCATCGAACATGATTTCCCCCGTCGCGCGCCGGCAGAATCATCGGGACGAAGGGGACTTTATGCCGCAAACCGGTGGCGCTGCGGCGATATGACCGAACCGCTGCGCGCCGGCTACGGTTACCGGTGGCCCGGGATGTTGTCCAGGTCCCGCTGAATTCCCTGCAGATCGCCCTCGATGCCCTGCAGTTTTCCCTCGATGGCCTGCAGATCCGAGAGGGTGTTCTGATAGGCCGGGCCGGTCAGGTCGGCCGCGGTGGCTTGCGACTGCGGGCAGTAGGCGACGATGGCGCCGGCGGTGACCTCGGCGCTTTGCTCGGCGTTCCAGATCGACGAGCGCTGCACGAACCCGATGGCGTCGGCGAAATTGTGTTGCTGGGCCAGAAAGTCGCACACCGCGTGCCCCTGCTTCATCACGTAGTCCTGGCTGGGCACCGGCACGCCCTCGTGCTTCAGCGCGGCGATGAACGCCATGTCGGCCATCTCGATTCTCGGCGCGGGCGGTTTGGGCGCCGCCGCTTTGGGCGGCGCGGCCGACGGCGCGGGTTCGGTCGCCGGTGCCGTCGAATCGCGTTGGTGGACAAAGAAAATCATCACCGCGGCGGCTGCGACGGCGATCAGCGACAGCGGCAACGCCGCGAGTAGGCCGGCGCGGTGCAGCGCGCCGCCGTGCCGGCGGGGCGTGGCGGCCGCCGCGGTTTCCTGCGATGCCGCCTGGTCGGGGACGGCCTGGCCGGCGCTGTGGGCCAGTAGCTCGTCGAGCAGTTCGTCGACCTCGCGCGATGACGGTTGGCCGCCTTGCCGGTGAATCGATCGGCGCGCGAGGGCGATGCGCCGCAATTCCGCGTCGATGGTCTCGCGGTCGCGCATATCAACCAGTTTGAGAGTGTCGCGGCGTTGTCACAAGCCCCGGGCGCCGACCAATCCCGATCGATCGCCGCCGCGGCATTGATGTGGCGCGCCCGGATGCGAAAGACTCGCTGTGAACCCGTCGGCCCTAAGGATTCACCGTGAGCAATCGGCGCACCGCACCGCTCGTCGCCGCCGCGGTCCTGGTCGCGCTCGCCGGCTGTTCGCCGTCGCATCCGTCGGCCGCGCCGCGCCCAACGGCGACGCGGACCGCCGCGCCCTCGGCGCCGGCGTCGCGAATGGTGCCCGCCGACGCGGACACGCCCGGTGGCGCGCAGCCGCGGCTGGCCTCCGACCCGGCCCAGCTCGGCGACGACCTCGTCGCCGACGAGCGCGCCCTGCGCGACCCGGGTACGTCCGAGCCGGCCCTGACGGCGGCCGCGCACCGCGAACAGGCGGCCTACCGCGCCATCGCCCGCCATCCGGAGTGGGAGGCGGCCGCGCGGGGGCGGATCCCGGCCGAGCTCATCGACGTCTACGACCGCAACGTCGACGCCCGCCGGCAGCTCACCGCGTTGACTCCGGTGCGAAACACCTTGCCGGCGTGGCGAATCGAGCCGCCGGCCCCCGCCGACGAGCTGCTCGGCTACTACCACCAGGCCGAGGCGGAGTCCGGTGTCGGCTGGAACTACCTGGCGGCGATCAACTTCATCGAGACGCGGTTCGGCAGCATCGTCGGCGCGAGCACCGCGGGCGCGCAGGGGCCGATGCAGTTCCTGCCGTCCACCTTCGCCGGCTACGGGCAGGGCGGCGACATCCACTCGCCGCGCGACAGCATCCTGGCCGCGGGCCGCTACCTGGCGGCCAACGGTTTCGCCGCCGATCGGGACCACGCCATCTACGCCTACAACCACGCGAGCGAATACGTGCGCGCGGTCGACCAGTATGCGGCGCTGATGGCCGCCGACCCCGCAACCTTCGCCGCCTACTACCGGTGGGACGTCTACTGCTTCACGACGGCGGGCGACGTGTTGCTGCCCATCGGTTACGACGCGTCGTCACCGATCCCGGCCGCCGACTACGTGGCGGCGCACCCGCAGTGACGCGGATCAGTACAGCGGCACCCACACACCGAAGAACCAGTAGCCCCAACCGCCGTACTGCCAGTTGAAGACCGGGATCACGGTGAAGGTGTTGTAGCTGAAGGGCCCGAAGTCGGCCCGCGCCACCGCCACGTCACGCGGCGGTCCGTCCCACGGCCGGTTCCAGCCACCGGGAGGCGGCGGACCGTCCCAGCCGCCGGGAGGCGGCGGCCCATACCAGTTCGGCGGCGGGTGGTGCGGCGGCGGGCCGTCGTTCCAGCCGTAGCCGTGCTCGCGCGGCGGCGGGGGCGCGCCGCGACCCACAATGCTGAATTGGACGTCGGCACCGGCCGGGCCGCCGATCTGGGCGCTGGCGGTGACGACGTCGTGACGCGGCACGTACGGCGGGTGCGGCGGCTGGGTGTTGGGCGGGTTCAGCGCCGCGTAGCGCTGCCGCTCCGGTGGCGGCGGCGGGTTCTGGGTGTTCGCCGGCGCATTGGTCGGTCCGCCCGGCGTCGGCGGGTTCTGGTCGTGGTCGTAGGGCGGCTGGTTCTGCCCGTTCTGCGGCGGGTTCTGGCCGTGCTGGTTCGGCGGGTACTGGCCGCCGGGCTCGTTCTGCCCGCCCTGTGGCGGGTTGTTCGGGCCGTTTTGCGGCGGGTTGTTCTGCCCGCCCTGTGGCGGGTTGTTCGGGCCGTTCTGCGGCGCGTTGTTGGGGCCGCCCTGCGAC
Organism: Mycobacterium timonense; assembly: GCF_025821985.1. Taxonomy (NCBI): domain Bacteria; kingdom Bacillati; phylum Actinomycetota; class Actinomycetes; order Mycobacteriales; family Mycobacteriaceae; genus Mycobacterium; species Mycobacterium timonense. The sequence goes on from NZ_JACKSY010000019.1 coordinate 90,125, forward strand.
GGGTTGTTCGGGCCGCTCTGCGGCGCGTTGTTGGGACCGTTCTGCGGCGCGTTGTTCGGGCCGTTCTGCGGCGGGTTGTTCTGCCCGCCCTGCGGCGGGGTGTTGCCGCCATGCTGGCCGCCGGCGCCGCCCCCGGGACCGGCCGGCTGGCCGCCGGGCCCACCGCCCGGCCCGCCGGGGTTGCCACCGCCACCGTGGCAGTTCGGGCACGGCGGCGGGGGGTCAAGCGGAGCCGAGTAGGCCGATCCGGCGTTCAGCGACGCCGCGGAGATGCCTAGGCCGGCCGCCACCGCGGCGGCGCCGACCACACGTTTCATTGACATAGCTGCGTCCCCCTTGGGTGTCCGACGGCCTGCACTACGGGCAGGTGGCGTCCAACTCGAATGACTTGGTTACCTGCTGTGGTTGCTGCGGGTTGCTCATGTCGACGCCGGTCGCGGTGCCCTTGATCGCCCACGTCTTTCCGTTCACCGCGGCCCCGGCGTTGCCGCCCTGATTCGGGGCGGCGTCGGAGAAGCCGAGCGCGACGCCGTTGACGGTGCCCAAGCCGACCGAATGCACCAGGGGCGGATTGCCGTTGCTGACCACGGCGCCCAGGCCGGCGGTCGGGTCGCCGATGCCGATGGTGGTCTTGTCACCGTTGGTGGTGCAGGTGACCTGCCCGCTGACGTTCTGGGTTTGACCGTCGACGATGAGCTGCGGGGCCGCCGCTACCGGCGCGCCCGACGAACCGGACGCCCCGGTGTTCGACTTGTTGCTCGAACAACCGGCGCTCGCCCCGATCACCAGGGCCACTCCGGCCACCCCCACTACGATCCCACGCTTCACTACTGTTCCCTTCGTGTCGCTGGTTCCGCCCGCCTCTTGCCGTTGGCCGCGCCGACAGCCCGTCAACAGTCCCGGGGCCGACGCGTTCGAGGCCGGTCCGGCGGATACCCCATGCCCCAGATGCGCAAACGTCACGGCAGAATCCGCAGGCCCCACCGGTCCAGCAGCGGATTGACCAGCATGAAGTAGGTGGTGTAGTCGTCCCCGTCGGGCGAGGACATCAACAGGCCCACCGCGCTCACGCTGCCGTCGGGATTCATCACGAACCCCGGGCTGCCGCTGTCGCCGTCCAGGCTGAACACGCTGGCCTCGACGACGTCGCCGTCGACGCCCTTGATGGCACCGCACGTCTCCCCGGTGACCGCCCCGATCTTGCAGAACGGCATGCCGACCTGAATCTGGGGGCGGCTCAACACATCCCGCACCTGATACCTGCCACCGACGTCACCGACGGGCATGCCGACGCTCGGCTCGAGCCGGATGATCGCGGCGTCCCGCTTGTCGCCCTCGTGTTCACTGGCCGAGATCCTGCCCAGCGGAGCGTCGTTCCCGTACGTCCACTCCGCGCCGTCGTGCGCGTCGCAGTGCCCACTGGTCATCAGGTAGTAGCTGCCGTCGGAACCCTGGGCGGCGAATCCGGCTGTGCACCTGCCGTTTTCGTGATCGACGCCGATGCCCGGCGACGGCGGCGGGGCCGGCAGGGCCGGAGGGGGTGCCGCGCCCGCGGTTTTCGCCACCGCCGTGGCGGCCACCAACACCGCCCCGACGAGCCCCGACCCCCGCAGCCACGACACGGTCACGCCGCCCTCCTCCGCTTGCGCCCGGCAGATAGTAGCAGCGCCGCCGGGCCGAAAGAGGCCGGCGCCCAGCCCTTCCCATGGTTCATTCGACGTCGAGGTGGCGGGCCAGGAAATCCAGCACGGCGTCGGCGAAAACGTCGTTGCGGTCGCCGGCGACCATGTGCCCCGCCCCGCGCACGTCGGTGAATTCGACTTGGGGGAAGCGCGCCAGGAACTCGTCGGCGCGCTCCTGGCTGACCAGGTCGCTCATCTGGCCGCGGATCATCAGGATGGGCACGCCGTCGCGCAGGATCGCCTCGACGGCCGCGTGCATCCGATCGGGGTCGGTGACCTCGAACGGCGGGAAAGCCGCTGTGCCGCTGATGAATTGCGGATCCCAGTGCCAATACCAGCGATCGCCGCGGCGACGCAGGTTGGTGGTCAGGCCCTCCAGATCGGTTGGCCGCGGCCGGTGCGGGTTGTATTCGGCGATCGCGTCGGCGACCTCGTCGAGCGAGGCGAATCCCGAGTCCACCCGGTCGGCCATGAAGGCGTGAATCCGGTTGGCCCCGGATTGATCCATGTTCGGCACGATGTCCACCAGCACGACCGCGCTCGCGATGCCAGGGGACAGTTCGCCGGCGAGCAGCATCGAGGTGAAACCGCCGAGAGAGGCGCCGACCAGCACCGGCTTCGGGGGCAGCGTGCCCAGCACCGCCTGCACGTCGGCGGCGAAGCTGACGACCCGGTAGTCGCCGTCGCCGGACCAGTCCGATTCGCCGTGCCCGCGCAGGTCGACGGTGACCGCCTGCCACCCGCGGGCGGCGACGGCGGCGGCCGCCTTGCCCCACGACCGCCGCGTCTGCCCGCCGCCGTGCAGGAACACCACGGCGCGCGCGCGAGGATCCCCGAGACGGTCGGCGACGATCTGAACGCCGCCGGGGCCGCGGATCGTGAAGGGTTCGGCTGCCATGGGCACCAGGTGATACTAAGGCGGCCCCCGGCCGGGCCCGCGGTGGCTTAACGTCAACGGCATGCGTCTGGACGAGTACATGGCGTTGGATGCGACCGCCCTGGCCGGGCTGGTGGCGGACAAGCAGGTCACGCCGGCCGAACTGCTCGCGCTGGCACGGCAGCGCGCGGACGCGGTGAATCCGCGCCTGAACGCCATCGTGTGCCGGCTCGACGACGTCGCCGACCGGCAAGCCGCCGACCCGAACCTGAGCGGGCCGTTCGCCGGGGTGCCGTTCCTGCTCAAGGACCTCGGCCAGGAGTATCGCGGCTTTCCCACCTCGTGCGGGTCACGGTCGCTGGCCAACGACGTCGCCGACCGGCACGCGCTGGTCACCCAGCGGTTCCTGGACGCGGGGCTGGTGATCTTCGGCAAGACCAATACGCCCGAGTTCGGGGCCAAGGGGGTGACCGAGCCCGATTACTGGGGACCCGCCCGCAATCCGTGGGACACCGAACGCACCCCCGGCGGCTCGTCGGGCGGATCCGGCGCGGCGGTGGCGGCCGGCATTGTCCCGGCCGCGGGCGCCAACGACGGTGGCGGGTCGATCCGCATCCCGGCCGCCTGCAACGGCCTCGTCGGCCTCAAGCCCAGCCGGGGGTTGGCGCCCTACGGCCCGCAGACCGGCGAGCTGATGCTGGGCATGGCCACCCAGGGTGTGGTCACCCGCACGGTGCGCGACAGCGCCGCGCTGCTGGACGCGATCATCGGGCACCACCCCGACGCGTCCTACCGAGTTGCGCTGCCGGACAAGCCCTTTGCCCAACAGATCACGCGCCCTCCGGGACCTCTGACAATCGGGTACTCGGCCCGTTCGGCGCTCAACCCGCGCCCGGACCGCGAGGCCGTCGCCGCCGTCGAGAACAGTGCGGCCCTGCTGAGCGCGTTAGGCCACCGGGTGCGCGAGGTTGCCCCGCCCTACGACGACGCCGCGCTGGGGCGTGACTTCCTGACCATCTGGTTCGCCCAGCTGCACCAGCAGGTCGCCGACATCAGGAGGCGAACCGGGGCCCGCGACAACGACTTCGAGGCCGACACCTTGGCAATCAGTGAGCTCGGCCGGTCCGGCGGGGTGCTGCCGGTGATGTCCGCCCTGGAGAACAGGAACACCTACATCCAGTCGCTGGCGGCGTTCCACGAGGGCTACGACTTCTTCCTCACGCCCACCCTGGCCACCCCTCCCCTGGTGGTCGGTGCCACCTCGACGTCGGCGGCGCTGCAGCGCGCGGCCCGCCTGGTCAGCAGGGTGCGCGGCGGTAAACTGATGCGGCTCAGCGGGATTCTCGATGACCTCATCCGGGAGAGCCTGGGCTGGGTGCCCTACACGCAGCTGGCCAACCTGACCGGGCGGCCCGCGATCAGCGTGCCGCTGCACTGGACCGACGACGGCCTTCCGCTCGGTGTGCAGTTCGTCGGGAAGCTCGGCGCCGACGGGGATCTGCTGCAACTGGCCGCGCAACTCGAGCAGGCCCGGCCGTGGGCGCAGCGCCACCCGGCGCCGGTCACCCCACCGAATTAGCCTGTGGCCCAAGCGCTTACGCGCTCAGCGGGCGGGACCGGCGTCCTCCGGTCCGCGGGGTCCGCGCCACAGCCGCGCGAAGCGGCGGGCGATGGCACCGAGCCGGCCGCCGCCATGTTGGGAAGCCTTGATGCGACCCAGGGTTTCCCGGCTTTCCTTTGCATAGTCCTTGACGGATTCGTCGCCTTCCTCGGCGCGCATGCCTGCCCTCCAATCCTGTCCGCGTCCGCCTCGCGCTCGGGCGGCTCGGAATTTCGCGGCCGCGCCGCCGGGAGCGGCCGCAAGCGTGTCTCGGCCCTTCGCTCGGCTCAGGGCCGCGTACCCGCGGGGTCTGCCGCTTACACTCCAGCCGTGAATCTGGCGCGAACGGGGTCACCGGTGCACCGAATCCCGCTGACCATCGGCATCGCCGTGGTCGTGCTGCTCGCCGCCCTCGCGGCGCCCATCAAGCAGCGCTGCGGCGCGCCGGGGCTGTCCTGCGCCTCGACGCTGGACACCGAGGGCAACGCCCACTACTACTACGAGGTCGAACCCGTCGGCGTCTACCTCGCCGAGATCGTCACCGGCAGCAACATCGCGCTCTTCTACCAATCGGGCGAAGACCTGGTCAAGGCCCGCTAGCGCGGCCAGGTGCGGTGTCCGCGCGGTAACGAATGCGAGTCGATCCGGACAGCGCCGTGTTCGGCCCGAGACCTCCCGGAGATCGGCGCGGCCCCACCCGGCCCCAGACCGGGGGTAAACCCGCAGGTGGGGCGGCGATCGCCGGCGCAAACCGGCGCCACCCACGCGCCCGGTTGCCCCTGGTGACGGGTGCTCTCGATTGGGGGCTTCACAGCGAGCTAACGCATACTTGTCACCATGCTTGGAGCAACATCGCCGCAAACCGCCGTCACGGCGCCCGGCGATGTGCTGGGTGTGGGCAGAGGGTTGTGATGGCCCGCTCGGGCGGTGCCCATCGCCGCCATCGAGCCGTCCGTCAGCCCTCCCGTTTCCGTAAGGGGCTGACGCGCACCCTGGGTGCGCTGGTCTCCGTGGCGGCGATCGGGCTGACCGGCGCCGGATACTACGTCGCGCACGGCGCGCTGGGCGGCATCACGGTGTCCAACGCGCTGCAACCCGACGATCCCCGCTCCAGCGGCGACAACATGAACATCCTGCTGATCGGGCTGGACTCGCGGAAGGACCAGGACGGCAACGACCTACCGTATTCGATCCTGAAGCACCTGCACGCGGGCGATTCCGACGACGGCGGCTACAACACCAACACGCTGATCCTGGTGCACGTCAGCGCCGACAACAAGGTCGTCGCGTTCTCCATCCCCCGCGACGACTGGGTGCCGTTCAGCGGGGTGCCCGGATACAACCACATCAAGATCAAGGAGGCGTACGGGCTGACCAAGCAGTACGTCGCCCAGAAGCTGGCCAACCAGGGCACCAGCAGCCAGAAGGAACTCGAGACCAAAGGCCGCGAAGCCGGTCGGGCGGCGACCCTGCGCGCGGTGCGCAACCTGACCGGGGTGCCCATCGACTACTTCGCCGAGGTCAACCTGGCCGGCTTCTACGACCTGGCGCAGACCCTGGGCGGCGTCGAGGTGTGCCTGAACCATCCCGTCTACGACTCGTATTCCGGCGCCGACTTCCCGGCCGGGCGCCAGCGGCTGGACGCGTCCGAGGCGCTCTCGTTCGTCCGGCAGCGGCACGGCCTGGACAACGGCGATCTGGACCGCACCCACCGCCAGCAGGCGTTCATCTCCTCGGTCATGCAGGAGCTGCAGGCGGCGGGCACCTTCACCAACATCGACAAGCTCAAGAATCTGATGGCGGTGGCGCGCAAGGACGTGGTGCTGTCGGCGGGCTGGACCGACGACATGATCCAGCGGCTGGGCGGGCTGGCCGGCGGCAACATCGAATTCCGCACGCTGCCCGTGGTGCGCTACGACAACATCGACGGTCAGGACGTCAACATCGTCGACCCCGCGGCGATCAAGGCGGAGGTAGCGGCCGCGATCGGCGCCGACGCGCCGACGTCCGCGCCCACCAGCACGTCCGTCGCACCCGATCCGTCCACGGTGGTCGACGTGGTCAACTCCGGCAGCATGAGCGGGCTGGCCAGCGAGGTGTCGCACGCGCTGAAGAAGCGGGGCTACACCACGGGCCAGGTCCGCGACCGCGAGTCCGGCGACCCGGCCGCCACCACCATCGAGTACGGCGCCGGCGCCCAGAACGACGCGCGCAACCTGGCCAACCTGCTCAGCCTGGACGCGCCCAACCAGCCCAGCCCCAGCATCGCGCCCGGCCACATCCGGCTGACGGTGGACACCAACTTCACGATGCCCACCACCGACGACACCCAGCTGGACGACACGACCAGCACCAGCAGCACCACCACGTCGAGCAAGGCCAAGACCTACTACTACAACGGCACCACCACCACGTATCCGACGCCGGATCAGGGGAAACCGATCGACGGCGGCGGCGTGCCGTGCGTGAACTGAACTCTCAGGCGTGGGTTCCGCCGTCGATGCGGATCTCGGTGCCGGTGATGAACGCGCCGTCGTCGGACACCAGCATGGCGATCACCCCGGCGACGGCGGTGGGCTCGGCCATCCCCGTGCCGCTGGATTCCACCGTGGTCGGCAGCACCGGCAGCAACCGCGAAAACAGCGACCAGTCGGCGTCTTCGGGGATGTAGCCGCCGGTGGCGTCGGTGATGCCGGACTTGATGCTGCCCGGCGCCACGCACACCGCGCGCAGGCCCCGGCGCGCGTATTCCAGCGCCAGCGAGTGGGTGAAGGCCTGGATGCCGCCCTTGCTCGCGGCGTAGGCAGCCATATAGGGGTGGGCGAACGAGGCCGACGTGGAGCTGAAGTTCACCACCGCGCTGCGCGCGTTGTCCAGCAGCGCCGGCAGCGCCTCCCGGACCACCAGGAAGGTCCCGGTCAGGTTGACGCCGATGATCTGGTTCCACAGCTGCAGGCTGGTCTGGTGGGTGTGCGCGGCGCGCAGCATGCCGGCGGCGTTGACCAGCGAATCCAGGCCGCCCAGCTGCTCGACGGCGACGCGCACGCCGTCGACCACCGCGTCCTCGCGGCCCACGTCCATGGTCACGGTGACCAGCCGCTCGGCGGTGCCGGCCTGCGCCGCCCGGTCGCGGGTCCGCTCCAGCCCGTCGACGGCGACGTCGGAGGCGGCCACCGCGGCGCCCTCGTCCAGCAACCGCAGCGCGGTCGCCTGGCCGATGCCCGACGCGGCGCCGGTCACCAGAATCCGTTTGCCCTCAAGCCTTTTCATGCGATTCTCCCGGCTCAGACCACGCCGCGCAGCGCGTCCTGGCCGAACATCTGCACCATCATCGACGAGTAGTCGGGGCCGCGACGCAACATGTGGCCGCCGTCGACGTTGATGCACTGGCCGGTGATCCAGCCGGCGGCGTCGCTGAGCAGAAACATCGCCAGGTTGGCGACGTCCTCGACCTCGCCCACGCGGGGCAGCGGCGTGCACTGGGCGTAGTCCGCGCTGATCTCCGGCGACTGAATCACGCTGGCGTCAACGAGATCCGTGCGGATCAGGCCCGGGCGGATGCTGTTGACCCGCACCCACGACTCCCCGAGTTCGTCGGCGGCCAGCATCATCATGTGGTCGATGGCCGACTTGGTGACGCCGTAGGGCCCGAACCAGCGGTGGGTGTTGCTGGCGGCGATCGAGGAGATCCCGATGAACGAGCCGCCGCCCCCGCGCACCAGTTCGCGCCCGACGTGCTTGAGCACGTACATGGTGCCGTTGACGTTGAGGTCGACGGTGTTTCGCCATGCCTCCGAGTCGGTGTGGGTGATCGGCCCGACCGTCAACGAGCCTCCGGCGCAGTGCACGGCCCCGTGCAGCCGGCCGTGCCATGCCGTCGCGGCGTCGACCGCGCGGACCACCTCGTCCTCGTTGGTGACGTCCGTGGGCTCGTAGCGGATCGCCCCGCCGTTCCCGGCGCGGTCGGCCAGCGGTGCGATCTCCTCGACGGCGCCGGCCAGCCGGTCCGGGTTGCGGCCGACGATCATCACGGACGCCCCGGCCGAGACCAGGCCCGCGGCCACGCCCTTGCCGATCCCGCTGCCGCCGCCGGTGATGAGATAGGTCCGGTCTTGGAAGGAAAGCTGCACGCGAGGCCCTTTCGAACTGGAACAGGTTCTAGCTATAGAAGCATGTCCCCTCGGGGTGAATATCGCTACCCCCGGTCTCGTTAGGGCTCGCTACGGGGTGTCGCGGCGGGCCAGCCTGGTCGGCTTGGCGTTGCGCCAGTCCTCGACGTCGGGCGGCAGGCCGACCGGATAGCGGTTCTCGTTGTGCGCCGCCCAGTGCGCGTGACCCAGCTCGTGGATGTGGAACGCGTGCCGCAGCGCCTCCGTGAAGCCCATCGCGTCCGAGGCGGCGTTGACCGAGTCCTTGATCAGCAGGGCGGCCATAGTCGGCCGCTCGGCGATGCGGCGCGCGAATTCCAGTGTCTTGTCGGCCAATTCGTCGGCCGGGAACACCTTGGACACCATGCCCAGCCGGTAGGCCTCGTCGGCGTCCAGCGCATCACCGGTCAGCAGCAGCTCTTTGGCCTTGCGGGGGCCGAATTCCCAAGGGTGCGCGTAGTATTCGACGCCCGGCATGCCCATCCGGACGCCGACCACATCGCTGAACTTGGCGTTGTCGGCGGCCACGATCAGATCGCACGCCCAGATCAGCATCAGGCCGGCCGAGATCGCGTTGCCCTGCACCTGGGCGATGGTGATCTTGCGCAGATCGCGCCAGCGGCAAGTGTTTTGGAAGAAGTAGTGCCACTCCTGCAGGTAGGTCTTCTCCGCGATAGGATCGCGGGTGGCGCCGTTGAACCGGAAGGTCGGATGCTGGCCCGGCCCGGGCTGGCGTTCGGCGAGCGCCAGCTCCGAGCCCAGGTCGTGACCGGCGGAGAAGTTTTTGCCGCGCGCAGCCAGGATGACCACCCGAACGGCGTCATCGGCCTCGGCCCGCACGAACGCCTCGTCGAGCTGAACGAGCAACCCGCGGCTCTGCGCGTTGTGGGCGTCGGGCCGGTTGAGCCAGATGCGCGCGATGCGGCCCTCGTCGAGGGTTTCGTAGGTCACCAGCTCCTCGGCCGGCCGGGCGCCGGGCTGCGCCCCCGCTTGTTCGGAGAGAGTCATTGCGCCCACCTCGCTTGTCGTCGGCTCAGGATTGTTTACACATTACGGCCAGTGTGTAACCGGAACGCCCCGGGGTTGACGGTCAATCCGGCGGCCGCTGATCCAGCGGCCGCAGCCGATGGTCGCGGGTGAACACCAGCCGGACGATGCCGAGCGCGACGACCACCGTGGTGGCCGCGACCGAACCCAGGATCAAGAACATCACCACGGCCTGCACCAGCACCGCCTGCAGCGGCGGCACGCCGGCCAGGATGAGCCCGGTCATCGCGCCCGGCAGGAACACCAGGCCGGTGGCCTTGGTCGTCTCGATCTGCGGGGATATCGCCGACCGCAACGCGATCCGCAGGTAGGGGGAGGCGGCCTGGCCCGACGGCTGCCCCAGTGCCAGCCTGGCCTCGACCTCGTCGCGCTTGTCGCGCAGCTCGTCGACCAACCGCCGGGCCACCAGCACCATGGCGGTCATCGAATTGCCGATCATCATCCCCGCCACCGGCACCAGGGTGCGCCCCTGCAGCGGGAACACCCGCAGCCCGAAGAGCACCCCGAGCGTCACCACCGCGGCGGCGGCGAACGCCGCCACCGCCAGCGGGGCGAACCGCGGCACCTCGGGCGCCCGCCGCCGGGCCACGTCCCCGGCGTAGCCGACCATCCCCGCGACCCAGGCCCACGACCACCACAGCGACCGGCCCGGCTCGAACAGCAGCGTCAGCGCGCCGCCCACCAGCAGCAGCTGCACCAACGCGCGGGAGGCCGCCCACAGCAGCTGGCGCTCCAGGCCCAACCGCCGCCACAGCGAGATCGCGCCCGCGAACGCCACCAGGATCAGCGACGTCGCCAGGCCCAGCCAGCCGACCTGGCCGTTCATCGCGGCACCGCGCCGTCGTCGGGCCCGCCGCCGACTTGGCTGAGCCCCAGGCTGCGGCCGCGCTCCAGCCGCAGCACCCGGTCGGCCGCCCGCGTCACCTGCGCCGCGTCATGGGTCACCCACAGCGCCGGCGTGCCGTCGGCGGCCAGCTCCCGCACCGCCCGCTCGATGACTTCGGCCGCTTCGGCGTCGACGGCGGAGGTGGGTTCGTCCAGCAGCAACACCTGTGGGCGGGCCATCAGCGTGCGGGCCAGGCACACCCGCTGCGCCTCGCCGCCGGACAGGGCGAGCACGTCGCGGTCCAACCACGCACCGGTAAGCGCCACCCGGTCCAGCGTCTCGCGCATGCGCGCCTCGTCGGCGTCCGGGTCGGCCACCCGCAGGTTGTCCGCGACGGTGCCCGGGAACGGGGTCGGGCGCTGGAAACACATGCCGACCCGGCGCCGCAGCCACAGCGGGTCCAGCCCGGCGATGTCGGAGCCGTAGAAGGACACCCGCCCGCTGGTCGGCAGCTCCAGCCGGTTGCACAACCGCAGCAGGGTCGATTTGCCCGATCCCGACGGCCCGAACACCGCCGTCACGCCGCGCCCGGGAATCGCGGCGGTCAGCCCGTCCAGCGCCCGCAGCCCGCGCCGTTCGACGACGACGTCGACGAACTCGAACACCGGCTCCTCAGCGGTCACCCGCTCATCCTGCAACACCGCGGCGCCGGCCGACCGTGTCTTCGCGCGCGGCGCGGCGAATCCCTGCAAACCGGCGATAAATACGCTCGACGCCCGTTAGCTGGTGAGACACAGCTGCGGCCGCTCGCGCGCGTCGCTTACAGTTAAGTCATGCCTACGAAATCTGATCCGGGCGAAATCGGCGACGTCGAGCCGGTCGCCGACAGCACTGCGAGCCAGGCCAGGCGGGTCGTGGCGGCGTACGCCAACGACGCCGACGAGTGCCGGGTCTTCCTGTCCATGCTCGGTATTGGGCCGGCGAAGCTCGACACGTAAATGGCTCCCGGGGGAGGGCGAGGCTCGAAGACGGCCAGCTACGGCAACTCCGACTTCGTCGTGGTCGCCAACCGGCTGCCGGTGGATCAGGAGCGGCTTCCCGACGGCAGCACGGCCTGGAAGCGCAGCCCCGGCGGCTTGGTCACCGCCCTCGAACCGCTGCTGCGCCGCCAGCGCGGGGCATGGGTGGGCTGGCCCGGGATCGTCGACGAGGACGTCGACCACGAGGACGACCCGATCGTCCAGGACGAGCTGGAGCTTCGGCCGGTCAAGCTGAGCGCCGACGACGTCGCCGAATACTACGAGGGCTTCTCCAACGCCACGCTGTGGCCGCTGTATCACGACGTCATCGTCAAACCGATCTACCACCGCGAATGGTGGGACCGCTACGTCGCCGTGAACCGCCGCTTCGCCGAGGCCACCTCGCGCGCCGCCGCGCGCGGCGCGACCGTGTGGGTGCAGGACTACCAGCTGCAGCTGGTGCCGGCGATGCTGCGCGAACTGCGGCCCGACCTGACCATCGGCTTCTTCCTGCACATCCCGTTCCCGCCGGTGGAGCTGTTCATGCAGCTGCCGTGGCGGACCGAGATCGTCAAGGGCCTGCTCGGCGCCGATTTGGTCGGGTTCCATCTGACCGGCGGCGCCCAGAATTTCCTGTTCCTGTCCCGGCGGTTGATCGGCGCCAACACCTCCCGCGGCGCGGTGGGGGTGCGGTCACGCTACGGCGAGGTGGAGCTGGAGTCCCGCGTGGTCCGGGTGGGCGCCTTCCCCATCTCCATCGACTCCACGGCGCTCGACCAGACGGCCCGGCACCGCGATATCCGGCGCCGCGCCCGCGAGATCCGGGCCGAGCTGGGCAACCCGCGCAAGGTGCTGCTCGGCGTCGACCGGCTGGACTACACCAAGGGCATCGACGTTCGGCTGAAAGCCTTTTCGGAGCTGCTGGCCGAGGGCCGCGCCAAGCGCGACGACACCGTGCTGGTGCAGCTGGCCACCCCGAGCCGGGAGCGGGTGGACAGTTATCAGCAGCTGCGCAACGACATCGAACGCCAGGTCGGCCACATCAACGGCGAATACGGCGAGGTCGGGCATCCGGTGGTGCACTACCTGCACCGGCCGGTCCCCCGCAACGAACTCATCGCGTTCTTCGTGGCGGCCGACGTCATGCTGGTCACGCCGCTGCGCGACGGGATGAACCTGGTCGCCAAGGAGTACGTGGCCTGTCGCAGCGACCTCGGCGGGGCGCTGGTGCTGTCCGAATTCACCGGCGCCGCAGCCGAACTCCGGCAGGCGTATCTGGTCAACCCGCACGACCTGGAGGGCGTCAAGGACACCGTCGAGGCCGCGCTCAACCAATCCGTCGAGGAGGGCCGGCGCCGGATGCGGTCGTTGCGCCGGCAGGTGCTCGCGCACGACGTCGACCGCTGGGCGCGTTCGTTCCTCGACGCGCTCGCCGAGTCGGGGCCGCGTGACGGCTGATCGGGCGCTCTCGCCGGGGGCACCCATGGTGCCGGCGCGGCAACGCTGTGATACTCAGAGGCGGCGTCGAACGTGAAGGAGAGGCGGTTGCGATGAAGCTCCGTCACGGCCTGGCCGCAGGCGCCGCCGTCGTCATGGCGGTGGGCACCGGACTCGCGGTGCAATCCGGGCAGCCGGCCAAAGCCGTCGGCCCGCCGGCGGACGGCACCTACAACTACAACGAGGCCGGCGTTTCCGGGGTCACCTGGACCATCTCGGCGCTGTGCGATCAGCCGTCCGGAACCCGCAACATGAACGACTACTCCGACCCGATCGTCTTCGCGTTCAACTGCGCGCTGAACATCGTCAGTTCGACGCCCGAGCAGATCAGCGCCGCCGACAAGCTGCAGAACTTCAGCGGCCGCGCGCGGATGTCGAGCATGCTGTGGACGTTCAAGGTGCAAAAGGACAACGGGGTGTCCTGCCCGGGCGGGGGCACCGCGCCCACCACTGAGACCTACGCGTTCAGCGACGAGACCATGAGCGGCACCCACACCACGCTGCACGGCGCGGTGTGCGGGCTGCAGCCGGAGATGAAGAAGCAGCCGTTCTCGCTGCAGATGACCGGTCCGCCGCCCAGCCCGATCGAGCGATACCCGTTGTACTGCAACGGTATTGCGATGTGCTACTGAACCGGTGCGGGGCTAGATCGGCGTGATGTAGGCGATCAGCCACTGCTTGCCGATCTTTTTGAAGTCCACCCGCAGCCGGCTGCCGTCGTAGAGCGGCTGGCGGGACTTGTCGGTCACCGTCCGGTTCATGTACACCATCACCGACGCCGAATCCCGTTGGGCAGACATGACTCCCACGCCGACGACGTTGGCCTGCACCACCACTTCGCGCTTCTTGGCCTCGGGGATGATCTGGTTGTTGACGCTCTTCTGGAACTCGGCGCGATAGTCCGGCGTCAACAACGGGTACGCGGCCGACAGGCTGCGCTCGACGGTCTGGTAGTCGTAGGCGAAGACCTCGGGGATCTCCTTGGCGGCCAGGCCGGGCAGCACCGCGCGCGCCGCCTGCTCACCGCGGGTCTGGACCCGGTCCCAATACATCGCGCCGGCCACCGCGGACAGCCCGACGAACGCCACGGCCAGCAGGTAACCCGCGGCGACGAGCAGCCGGCGCCGCCATCGCATCAATTGCCCCCGTCTGGATACTTCAGGTCGTAGCCGGTCATCCGCCCGGCGTCGTCCTCGTGCACGATCACCCGCAACCGGTACGGCATGGACGGCTTGTTGACCCCGTCGATGTCGGCGACCGTGACCCGCACCGACACCAGCACCGACGCGTTATCGGTAACGGCGTCAACGCCTTCCAGCGCGGCGCCGTTGACGACGGCCTCCGACGTGGCGTTGGTGGAGCGGAACAGCCCCTTGAGGTTCTCGACGTTGTTGTTGGCGCTGAGCATGCCGCGCAGCGGCCCGCTGGTGCCGTTGACGAACCGGTTCACGCTCTCGTCGATGTTGTCCTGCTTGTAGCTGAACATGTTGACCACCGTCTGCGTGGCGGTGTCGACGAAACGCTGGTCGCGGGACTGTTTGGCCTGGGCGTCGCGCTGCTGGACAAACAGCACCGCCACCCCACCGGCCAGCGCCCCCACCGCCAACACGGCCGCCGCGAACGAGATCCACGCCACCAGCGTCCGGTGCGGCTGGCGCCGCGGCGGCGGCTTGAGCGACTTGAGCGTCTTGCCGGATTTGGCCGACGGTTTCGGGGCGGGCGCCGGTGCGGCCACCTCGGTCGCGACGGTCACGGCCTGGGTCGACTCGCTCTTGGCCGGGCCCGCCGCGCGGGAGGCGCGCCGACGAGCACGCGGCCTGCTCGTCGGTTGGTCGGCCGCGGCGGCGTCCGCCCCGGCAGGGTCCATTACCGGCTCCATCACATAGGCCTTGGATCACGCATCAGGTCCACCCAGTTCTCGGCGCCGGAGGTCCCGGTCGCGCCGGCCGCGAAGATACCAGTGCCACCGGCCGGATCGACAAACGCGCCGGTCTTCTCGTCATAGGTGGCGTACGCCGGGCCGCTGGCCTGCGGCTGCCCGCCGGGCGGCGGCCCCCACGGCTTCTCCGGCCCCGGACCCGCCGGCGGCGGATTGATGCCCTCCGGCGGCGCCGGCGGCGGCAGCCACTTGGGGTACGGCAGCTGTGGCGGCACCGGCGGCACCCCCGGCGGCTGCCACGAGGTGAACGGCGGCGGCGGCCCGTTGTCGTTGGGGGGCGGCGGGGCGTAGGCCGGCTGCTTGTTGGGCAGCGGCCCCGGCCCGGGCACCACCCCCGGCGGCGGCGGCCCGACGATCGGCGTGCCGGGGTCGGGCTCGGCATCCGGCGGGATGTACGGGAACTTGTTGGGCGGCAATACGTTCAGCCCGTTGGTGACCGGGGTGTCATAGGGCACCGGCGGGCCGCGCCACGGGTTGCGCCCGATCGGCACATAGCCCTTCGGGTCGCGGCACAGTTGCACCGTCGGGGCGCGTTTGCCGGGGAATTCCTGGCAGGGGTAGTTGCGCGCGCCGCGCACGGTGCTCGGATCGTTCTGCGCGGTCTTGCAGTACATGTCCTTGGGCAGCTCGCGCACCGTCTCGTCGGCGGGGGTGCGCATCAACGGCGGCGGCAGGAACCCGACGGCGCACGGCGGCGGGTCGTTGAGGTCGAGCTTGAAGTCCAGCTTGGCGCCCTCGTCCTGCGGCCCGCCGCCGGCCGCGGTGGTGATCGCGGCGAACAGCGCCGGCAGCACGACCAGCAGCTGCTCGATCGACTTGTGGTAGATGACGCCCACCCGGCCCAGGTTGGCCAGGCTGGCGGCCAGCGCCGGGAAGGAGGGACGGATGCCGGAGAACGCGGTGCTGGCCTCGTCGGTGGCGCCGGGCGCGGTCGCCAGGGTGTCGCGCAGTTGCGGATCGGCTTGCCGCACTTCGGAAGTGAACCGGGCCAGCCCGTCGGACAGCGACTTGATGTCGGCGCCGGCGCGGATCTGGGCCTCCAGGAACGGGCCGGCCTGATCGATCAATTGCGACACCTGCGGATAGTTGGCGTTGGCCTCGTCCACCAGCAGCCGGGCCGACTCGAACAGCCGGGCCAGCTCGGGGCCCGAGCCGTTGGCCGCGATGAACGTCTCGTGCAGCAGCTCCCGCAGCCGGGTGTCGCCCAGGCTGTTGACCAGCGTCTCGGACCGCCGCAACAGCTCGGCCACATCCTGGCCGATCCGGGTGTTCTGCCGCTCGATGCGAGATCCGTTGCGCAGCTTGGTCGATGCCGGCGCGCTCGGGGGCACCAGGTCGATGTACTGCTCGCCCACCGCCGACACGCTCTTGACGGTGGCGGTGACGTTCGACGGGATGGCCGTCTCGCTGTTGAGCCGCATCTGCGCGATCACGCCGTTGGGGCTCAGCCCCACCGACTCGACCCGGCCCACGGCCACGCCGCGGTAGGTGACGTTGGCGTTCTTGTACAGGCCGCCGCCGGCCACGAAATCGGCGCTCACACCGTAGGTTCCGATGCCGAACGTGGCGGGCAGCCGCAGGTAGAAGACCGCCATGACGGTCAGCGTGATGACCGTGATGACGGCGAAGATCGCCAGCTGGATCTTGGTCAGTCTGTCATGCATCGCGTCCGCCCCTTACTGTCCCGAAGCCGTGCCGGGCGGAATCTTGAACGGGTCGGCCGCCTGTCCGGACAGGTTGGCCATCTCGCCGACCAGGAAGTCGGGCGGGTTGAGGATCTCGTTCATGTGGGCCATGTTCGGGTCGAAATACGCCGTGGTGAAGAAGGTTTCGCCGAGCCGGCGCAAGGTGAGGTCGAAGGTGGTGAACACGTTGAGGTAGTCACCGCGCACCGCCTGCTTGATGCCGAAGTTGGGGAACGGGAAGGTCAGCAACAACTGCAGCGAGGTGACGAAATTGCGGCGGTTGTCGTTGAGGGCCTTGACGGCGGCGTACAGGTCCTTGAGGTCGGCGGCGAAGTCCACCTTGGTCTTGGCCAGGATGTGCGAGGTGACGTCGGCCAGTTTGTGCAGCGCGCTGAACGCCTCGACGATGTGGTCCCGGTTTTTGTTGAGCACCCGGATCGCCTCAGGCAGCGTGTCCAGCGCCCGCCCCAGGTTGTCCTTGTCGCGGGCCAGGCTCGCCGAGAACCGGTTCAATCCGTCGACCGCGTCGATGATGTCGTTCACCTGACGGTTGAGCCCCGAGGTCAGCTCGGCCAGCCTGGGCACCAGGTCGACGAACTGGTCCTGGCGGCCCGCGACGGCCCGGTAGGTCTCGTCGGTGATCTCTTCCAGCGCACCGACATTGCCCTTGTTCACCACGACACCGAGCGCCGAGAGCACCTCTTCGGTGGTGGGGTAGCGACCGGTGTTGGCCTCGGCGATCTTCGACCCGTCGGTCAGCCGGCCGACGGCCGGCCTGTCCTTGGGGCGGTTCAGGTCGATGTGCATCGAGCCGAGCAGCGAGGTCTGGGCGACCGTCGCGGTCGAGTTGGCCGGCAGCACCACGTTCTTGTCCAGCGCCAATTTCACTGCCGCATAGAACGATCCGTCGGAGCGCTGTTCGGCTGAAATACCGGCGACGCTGCCGACGGTGACGTCGTCCACCATCACCGGGGAGTTCTGCGGCAGCGTCGCCACGTCCGGCAGTTCGACGGTGATCGAGTAGGCGCCGCTGCCGTGACCGGCGGTGCCGGGCATCGCCAGCGAGTTCAGCCCGCCGAACTGGCAGCCGGCCAGCAGCATGCTGCCCGTCGCCAATCCGCCGGCGCGCAACCACATTCGGCTCATCCGCCACCGCCCAAGTCGGCGCCCAGCCCGCCGGGCGCCTGGCCCGGCGGCGGGCCGGGCCGCGGGCCGAACGCGCTGCCCGGGGCGGGGCCCGGGGCTGGAGCGCCGCCGGCCGGCGCCGGACCGGATTGCGGGGCCGTCGGCACCAGCAGGGCCTGCAGGTCCGCCGGGTTCTGCACGGCCGGCGGGGTCTGGGCGCCCTTGGCGGGAATCCAGGTCAGCTGCGGCACCGGGGTCGCCGACTTGGCCTGGGTCTCCGGGGTGTCGTAGATGATCTGCCCCTTGTAGGCGGTGATCGTGTTGAGCGGGTGGAACATCAGCGGCGGATAGTTCACCGTGAGCCGGCGCAGCACCGGCCCCAACCGCTCGCGGCACAGTTCGGCGCGCTTGTAGTAGTCCGGCGCCCGGGGGCCGCCGGCCGTCTCGAAGGACCCACCGCAGATGAACTGAACCGGGTTGGCGAATTCCGGGATGGACAGCAGCCCGTTGAGCGTGCCCTGCGCGGGGTCGTAGATGTTGTAGAAGTTGGCGATACCCGGACCCGCGACGTGCAGCACCTGCTCGATGTTGTCGCTCTGGTCGCTGAGCGTCTTGGCGAAGTCGTTGAGGTTGTTGACCGTATCGACGATGGTCGAGTTGTTCTCGTGCAGGAACCCGCGGATGTCCGACAGCGCCTTGTTGAGGGTGCCCAGGGTGGTGTCCAGGTGCCGCGAGCTGTCGGCGAGCACCTGCGACACCGAGGCGACGTTGCCGGCGAACTGGACGATCTGTTCGTTGCTGGACGACAGCGCGTTGACCAGTATCTGCAGGTTCTTCACCGTGCCGAAGATGTCGCCGCGCGAATCCCCAAGCCGCCCAGCGGCTTGCGAGAGTTCACGCAGCGCGCTGTGGAACGACTCGCCCTTGCCGTCGAAGGTGTCCGCGGCCTGGTTGATCGCCGCGCCCAACGGTCCCTGCATCGATCCGGCCGTCGGTCCGAGTTGGACGGCCAGCTGGGTCAGCGACTGTTTGACCTCGTCCCACTCCACCGGGACGGCGGTGCGGTCCAGGCCGATGCTGGCGCCGTCGGCCAGCACCGGCCCCCCGGTGTAGGCCGGCGTCAACTGAATGAACCTGGCCGCCACCAGGTTTGGCGACATGATGATGGCCTTGGCGTCCTTGGGCACCTTGACGTCCTGGGACACCGACATGGTGATCTTGACGTCGGTGGGCCGCGGGTCGATCGTGTCGATGGTGCCGACCGGGACGCCGAGGACGCGCACCTGGTCGCCGGGATACAACCCGACCGCCGAGGTGAAGTAGCCGACGATCTTGCGCGTTTTCGCTTGCGACGTCAGCACATACACGCCACCCACCAACACCGCGACCAGCGCGATGATGGTGGTGTAGCGCAGCCCCCTGCTGCCGGCCAACCGCTGCATCATGGTGACTTCGGCCTGATGATCCAGCGTTCCTGAATCAGGCCGCGCAGGTAGTCGGCCAGGCTGGCCGGCATCTTGCCCGGCTGATAGAAGAAGTCGAACATCGTCGCCAGCAGCGGCGCCGGGATGACGCCGTAGACGTTCACGTTGAACCCGGGGCCCGAGCCGACCACCTCGCCCAGCTCGGTGGCGTAGGTGGGCAGCCGCTTGAGGGCCTCGGTGATGTAGTCGCGTCGCTCGTTGAGGTTGGCCAGCACGTCGTTGAGCTTGTTCAGCGCCGGGCCGAATTCCTTGCGGTTGTCGGCGACGAAGCCCGAGATCTGCGCCGACAGGCCTTGAATCCCCGAGATCAGCCGGCCGAGGGCGGCCCGCCGCTCGTCGAGCGCGGCGAACAACTCGTTGCCGTCGTCGACCAGCTTGTTGACCTGTTCGGCGCGCTGGGACAGCACACCGGTGACCGACTTCGCGTGCACCAGCAGGCTTTGCAGCGCCTCGTCGCGGCGGTCCAGGGCGCGCGACAGCGAGGTCACACCGTCCAGCGCACCGCGCAGCTCCGGGGTGGCGTCGTGCAGGGTGTCGGTCAGCACGTGCAGCGCCTGCTCGAACTGGGGCTTGTTCAGGTTGCTGGCGTTGGATCCCAAGTCCTCGAGCGCACCGGCCAGCGTGTAGGGGGTCGTGGTCCGGCTCAGCGGGATGGTGGTGGCCTTGCCGCCGCCGGCCGGGGTCACCGCGATGGAGCGTTCGCCGAGGATGGTGTCGGTGCGGATGGCGGCCAGCGACTGGTCGCCGACGGCCACGTGCCGGTCGACGCTGAAGCTGATCTTGGCGCTGTCGCCGGCCAGGCCGACGTCGGTCACCTTGCCGACCTTGAGGCCCGAAACGTACACGGCGTTACCGGGATTGATGCCGCCGGCGTCGGTGAAGTAGGCGTCGTAGATCTTGCCCTGCGGCCAGAACGGCAATCCGGCGTAACCGAACGCGATGAGCACGACGCACACCACCAGCACCACACCGAAGATGCCGGTGCGCAGTGGATCGCGCTCACGCGGTGCGTTACTTGACAAAAGCGCACCTCCCCTTGCTGGGATCCACCTGGCCGCCGAGCGGCAGCAGGATGTCGCTACCGGCCGGGCCGTTGATCTTGATCGTCACGGAACAGAAGTAGATGTTGAAGAACGAACCATAGGCGCCGAGTGCGGCCAGCCGCAGATAGTCCTCGCCCAGCTGCTCGACGTCGTTGTTCACCTCGGCCTTGCGGTTGTCCAGCTCGGTGGCCAACGGGCGGGTGTTCTCCAGCACGCCTTGCAGCGGCCGGCGCGAATTCTGCAGCAGCTCAGTCAGATCCGTCGTCGTCGAGGCCAACGGCGGGATGGCTCCCGCAATGTCGTCCTTGTGCTTGGCCAGCCCGGTGATCAGCTGCTGCAACTGGTCGACGCTGGCCGAGAACTGTGCGCTGCGCTGGTCGACGGTGGTCAGCACCGTGTTGAGGTTGTTGATCACGTCACCGATGAGCTGATCGCGCTGGCCCAGCGCCGAAGTGAACGCGCTGGTGTCGGCCAGCACGTTGGACAACGCGCCGCCCTGGCCCTGCAGCAGCTGGATGACCGCGCTGCTGATGGTGTTGACCTTGTCGGCGTCCAGGCCCTTGAGCACCGGCCGCAGTCCGCCCAGCAGCGCGTCGAGATCCAGTGCGGGCTGGGTGTGCTGGCTGTTGATGGTCCCGCCCGCCGGCAGCTTGCGCAGCTCGCCGGGGCCCGACGTGATCTCCAGATACCGGTCGCCGACCAGGTTTTCGTAGCGGATCACCGCGCGGGTGGACGAATACAGGGTGTAGCGCTTGTCCACGCCGAAGGTCACGTCGATGGTGTTGTCCCGGTTGAGCTTCACGGCCTCCACCGCACCGACCGGTACACCGGCGATGCGCACCTTCTGGCCGGCCTTCAACCGGGACACGTCGACAAACGTTGCGTGGTAAGTGCTTTCGGGGCCGAACCGGAAGTCGCCGAAGACCACCACCAGTCCGGCCGACACCAACAGCATGGCCGCCGCGAAGATGCTGACCTTGATCACCATCGAGCGGTGCGAGGGCATTCCCGAGCCGGCCATCAGAAGTCGTCCCGTTCCGCGAAGGCGCCGTGGAACAAGAACTGCAGCGTGGAGGGCGCGTCGACCTGCAGTTCGGTGAACGGCTCGTACGGGATGTTGGCGTTGTCGGTGACCAGGAACGGCGCCCGGTAGAACGAGCCGCCGGTCTGCTTGGTCGGGATGTCCGGCAGCCCACGGCAGTTCGGCCCGCCGGAGGCGTTGACGATCGGCAGCGATTCGGGATAGGTGTACGACGGCGCGCCCAGCACGAAGCTGGACGAGGTGAACAGGCCCGCCTTGCGGACGCCGAGCAGCGGGGCGAATTCCTTGATGTCGCGCTCGATGCCGGCGAACAGGCAGCCGAATTCCGGTGAATAGTCGGCGGCCACCTTCAGCGGGGCGCGCACCCGGTTGATGGTGTCGATGAAGTCCTGCTCGGCCGGGGCCAACGTGTCATAGGCGTTGTTCGCCAGGCCGATGGTGGCCAGCAGCGTGGTGTCGAGGTTCTTCTGCTGGTCCACCACGGTCTTGTTGATCGTGGGCAGGTTGTCGAAGACGGTGTTCAGGTCCGGCGCGGCGTCGGCGTAGACGTTGCTGACGACCGCGGTCCTGCGGAAGTCCTCCTGCAACGCCGGCAGCTTCGGATTCGCTTGGCGGGTCAGCGTATTCAGCCCCGACAGGATGCCGCCCAGGTCATCACCGTGGCCGCGCAGGCCTTCGGAGAAGGCGCTCAGCGTTCCGTTGAGTTCGACGGGGTCGATCTTGTGCAGCAGGTCGATCAGCGACTGGAACAAGGTGTTGACCTCCAGCTGCACCGAGGTGGCCGCGACGTGGGCGTCCGGGCGCAGGGAGGTCGGCGAAGGTGTTTGCGGCGGAATGAATTCCACCGCCTTGGCGCCGAAGATGGTGTTGCCGGCGATGTGCACGGTGGCGTTGGACGGGATGAAATGCATGTCCTTGCTGTTGATGCCCAGCGTCAGCCGCGCCTGGTCGCCGGAGTACTCGATGGCCTCGACTTTGCCGATCTGGATGCCGCGGTATTTGACCTTGGCGCCCTGCTCCATCACCAGCCCGGCGCGGGGCGCGGACACGGTGACGGTGTCGATCGGCGCGAAGGCCGCCGTGTACGAAAGATAGGTCAGCACAGCGAAAGCCACCATCAGGCCGGCCAGCACTGCTGCGGCCAGCCGGACGGTGGTGCGTCGCGCTCCTGTGTCTGCCATGTCCCTTGTTAAGCGGTTCTCTTATCCGGAGAGGTTGAAGTTACCCGATGCCCCGTAGACGGCGAGCGAGATGAACAAAGTGATGACGACCACGACAATCAGCGAGGTGCGCACGGCCTGGCCGACGGCGATGCCCACGCCGACCGGGCCGCCGTGCGCGTTGTAGCCGTAATAGGTGTGCACCAGCATGACCGCGATGGACATCACGATGGCCTGCAGGAACGACCACAGCAGGTCCGAGGGGATCAGGAAGGTGTTGAAGTAGTGGTCATAGAGGCCCTTTGACTGCCCGTTGATGTAGACGGTGGTGAAGCGGGCGGCGAAGAACGCGGCCAGCACCGACAGCGAGTACAGCGGAACGATCGCGATCAAGCCGGCGATCAGCCGGGTGGAGACCAGGTAGGACACCGAGTGCACCGCCATGCACTCGACGGCGTCGATCTCCTCGGAGACCCGCATCGCCCCCAACTGCGCCGTGGCGCCGGCGCCGATGGTGGCCGCCAGCGCGATGCCGGCGATCACCGGCGCGACCACCCGCACGTTGAGGAAGGCCGACAAGAACCCGGTCAGCGCCTCGATGCCGATGTTGCCCAGCGACGAATACCCCTGCACGGCGATCACCCCGCCCGAGGCCAGGGTCAAAAAGGCCGCCACCCCCACCGTGCCGCCGATCATCACCAAAGCGCCTGCGCCCATGGTCATCTCGGCGATCAGCCGGATCGTCTCCTTGCGGTACCGGGTGAGCGCGTTGGGCACGTAGCGCATGGTCTGCCCGTAGAACAGCGCCTGCTCGCCGAAGTCGTCGACCGGTTCCTGCAGCCGCGAGAACCACCGCCGAAATCGCAGCGTGGCGTCATAACTCATGGCGTGCCCACCCGTCCCATCACTTCGCCGAGATTCGCACGCCGATGGCGGTCATCACCACATTGATCACGAACAGACAAATGAACGCATAGACAACGGTCTCGTTGACCGCGTTGCCCACCCCCTTGGGCCCGCCCTTGACGGTCAGCCCGCGATAACAGCCCACCATCCCGGCCATCACCCCGAACAGCAGTGCCTTGACCTCGGCCAGCACCAATTCACGCAGACCGGTCAGCACCGTCAGCCCGTTGATGAACGCACCCGGGTTGACGCCCTGCAGAAAGACCGAGAACACATACCCACCGGAAAGCCCGATGGCACAGACCAATCCGTTGAGCAGCAACGCCACCACCGTCGACGCCAGCACCCGGGGCACCACCAGCCGGTGGATCGGGTCGATGCCCAGCACCCGCATCGCGTCGATCTCCTCGCGGATGGTGCGCGCACCCAGATCCGCGCAGATCGCCGTCGCACCCGCGCCGGCCACCACCAGCACCGTCACCACCGGACCCAGCTGCGTGATGGTGCCGAACGCCGTGCCGGCCCCCGAGAGGTCCGCCGCGCCGATCTCGCGCAGCAGGATGTTCAAGGTGAACGCCACCAACACCGTGAACGGGATCGACACCAACAGCGTGGGCACCAGCGACACCCGGGCGATCATCCACGTCTGATCCAAGAACTCGCCGAACTGGAACGGCCGGCGAAACGCCGCCCGGCCGGTATCGATCATCATTTCGAAGAAACCGCCGACGGCGCGGGCGGGGACCGCAAGTTGTTCGATCAACTTGAGTTCCCCCCTCGATAGGTCTCGGCGAAGTCTATGGCTGGCCTTTGCGTCGTTTAGGTTCGCACCCGGGCCGGTGTGAGCCGGATCATATTAACTCAGAACAAGTTCACCATGTCAATGAACAGCATTTCTTTATCCCAACCGTTAATTCAGCAGGTCAGACGCACTTGTCACGTGTCAAACTGACACACGTTCTACCTGCTGATTTCCCCCCGCCGATTAGCTGCCCCCAGCTATTGCTCCATCAGTGCGCTCGCCGAAAAATTGTGCTCGGGATCACGTCCAGCAAAGTAATCCTGCAACGTCGCGCTGAGTTCGGCGGGGTCCCACGCGGGGCCTTGCGCGCTGAATTTGTGCTCGGCGGTCGGCGCAGCGACAAGTGTCACCTGTGGACCGTAGACGATGAACACCTGCCCGTTCACTTCGGCGGCGGCCGGCGACGACAGGAAGGTGACCAGGTTGACCACATGCTCGGGCGACAGCGGGTCGACCCCGCCGGCCGGGACCTCGGGCGCATCGCCGAACACGTCGGCCGTCATCGCGGTGCGCGCCCGGGGGCAGATCGCGTTGGCGCACACGCCGTAGCGGCCCAGCGCGCGGGCGGCCGTCAGGGTCAGCGAGATGATGCCGGCCTTGGCGGCGCCGTAGTTCGCCTGCCCGACCGGGCCGACCAGGCCGGCCTCCGACGCGGTGTTGACGATGCGGCCGAAGATCCGGCCGCCGGCCTCCTTGGCCCTCGAGCGCCAGTAGGCGGCGGCGTTGCGGGTCAGCAGGAAGTGGCCGCGCAGGTGCACGGCGATGACCAGGTCCCACTCCTCGTCGGACATGTTGAACAGCATCCGGTCGCGGGTGATGCCGGCGTTGTTCACCACGATGTCCAGCCCGCCCAGCCCGTCGGCCTGAGCAACCAATTCGTCGGCGGTGGCGCGTTCGCTGATGTCGCCGGCCACCGCGACGGCCTTGGAGCCGGCGGCGTTGATCTCGTCGATGACGTCGGAGGCGTCCAGCGCGGTGGCGATGTCGTTGACGACGACGGTCGCGCCCAGGCGTGCCAGCCCGAGCGCCTCGGCGCGTCCCAGGCCCGCGGCCGCACCGGTGACCACCGCGACCTTTCCGGACAGATCGGTCGCGTTCGTGCTGCTAGTCAATTTATGAATACCTCTAGTTTCTGTGTTCCGCCCGGTTCAGTCGCCGCGCGACAGCGCCGCGCGCGGGCATTCGGCGATCGCCTGCTCGGCCAACTGCTCCTGATCGGCGGGAATCGGGTCCAGCTTCACCACGGCGTAGTCCTCGTCGTCGAGGTCGAAGATATCTGGGGCAATTCCCAAGCACACTGCGTTACCTTCGCACCGGTCACGGTCCACGATCACCCGCACAGCACCCTCCTTGAACCTGGCCTTCGAACTGAGGACACGCCTCATCAGTATGTAGGTCCACCATAGGACCCCGACACCTCTGGGGAAACGGTCGCTGGATTCCCAGACTAGAACGTGTTACAACCGGGAAGACGAACGGGTAGCCGTTGGTCGAGCCGCAACACGCGACGTGGCTTGTCACTCCGAACGACGTTGACCTCAAGGACGGCCGAAATGCGCATCAGTTATACCCCGGAGCAGGAGGACCTGCGTCGCGAGCTGAGGTCGTACTTCACCAAGCTGATGACGCCCGAGCGCCGCGAGGCGCTGAGCTCGACGCAGGGCGAATACGGGGTCGGCAACGTCTACCGCGAAACCGTCGCCCAGATGGGCAAGGACGGCTGGCTGACCCTGAACTGGCCCAAGGAGTACGGCGGCCAGGACCGCTCCCCGATGGACTCGCTGATCTTCACCGACGAGGCCGCCATCGCCGGCGCGCCGGTGCCGTTCCTGACGATCAACAGCGTGGCGCCGACGATCATGGCGTTCGGCACCGACGAGCAGAAGAAGTACTTCCTGCCCAAGATCGCCGCGGGCGAGCTGCACTTCTCCATCGGCTACTCCGAACCGGGCGCCGGCACCGACCTGGCCAACCTGCGCACCACCGCGGTGCGCGACGGCGACGACTATGTGATCAACGGCCAGAAGATGTGGACCAGCCTGATCGCCTACGCCGACTGGGTGTGGCTGGCGGTGCGCACCAACCCCGAGGCCAAGAAGCACCGCGGCATCTCGATGCTGGTGGTGCCCACCACCGCGGAGGGTTTCTCCTGGACGCCGGTGCACACCATGGCCGGCCCCGACACCAGCGCCACCTATTACTCCGACGTGCGGGTGCCGGTGACCAACCTGGTCGGCGAGGAGAACGGCGGCTGGAAGCTGGTGACCAACCAGCTCAACCACGAGCGCGTCGCGCTGGTCTCGCCGGCGCCGATCTATTTGGCGCTGCGCGAGGTGCGGGAATGGGCGCAGAACACCAAGGACGCCAGCGGCGCCCGGCTCATCGACTCCGAGTGGGTGCAGATCAACCTGGCCCGGGTGCACGCCAAGGCCGAGGTGCTCAAGCTGATCAACTGGGAGCTGGCCTCCTCCGACGGCCACGCCCTGGGGCCGGCCGACGCCTCGGCGGCCAAGGTGTACGGCACCGAGCTGGCCACCGAGGCCTACCGGCTGCTGATGGAGGTGCTGGGTACCGGGGCCACCGTCCGTCAGGACTCCCCCGGCGCCCTGCTGCGCGGCCGGGTGGAGCGGATGCACCGGGCGTGTTTGATCCTGACCTTCGGCGGCGGCACCAACGAGGTGCAGCGCGACATCATCGGCATGGTCGCGCTGGGACTGCCCCGCAACCGCTGAGCCGCATCTGCAGACAAGGACGGACGTTCATGGACTTCACCACCACCGAAGCGGCGCACGATCTCGGCAACCTGGTCGACACCATCGTGGACTCGGTCTGCACACCCGAACACCAGCGCGAGCTCGACGGCCTCGATCAGCGCTTCGACCGCGACCTGTGGGCCAAGCTGATCGACGCCGGCATCCTGTCCAGCGCGTCGGCGACATCGCTGGGCGGCGACGGCTTCGGCGCGCTCGAGCAGATCGCGATCCTGGTGGCACTGGGTCACCAGCTGGCCGCGGTGCCCTACCTGGAGTCGGTGGTGCTGGGGGCCGGGGCGCTGGCCCGGTTCGGCACCGAGGAGCTGCAGCAGGGCTGGGGCGTGCCGGCGGTCAGCGGCGAAAAGACGCTGACCGTCGCCCTCGACCCGGAGATGGGCGAGGGACCGGTGCAGGCGGTCAGCGCCGGCGCCGGCTACCGGCTGACCGGCACCCGCACCCAGGTCGGCTTCGGCCCGGTCGCGGACGCCTTCCTGGTTCCCGCCGAAACCGATTCCGGGACAGCGGTTTTCCTGGTTGCCGCCGACGACCCGGGCGTCACGGTGACCGCGCTGGAGACCACCGGCCTGGGCAGCGTCGGGCATCTGGCGCTGGACGGGACCCAGGTGGACGGCACCCGCCAGGTCGGAGGCGCCGAGGTCGCGGCCTGGCTGGGCACGCTGGGCACCTTGGGGCGGGCCGCTTTCCAGCTCGGGGTGCTCGAGCGCGGCCTGCAGATGACGGCCGAATACGCCCGCACCCGTGAGCAATTCGACCGCCCGATCGGCAGCTTCCAGGCGGTGTCGCAGCGGCTGGCCGACGGCTACATCGACGTCAAGGGCTTGCGCCTGACGCTCACCCAGGCCGCCTGGCGGGTCTCGGAGGACCTGCCGGCCGAGGTCGACGTCGCCACCGCGGCGTTCTGGGCCGCCGACGCCGGGCATCGGGTGGCGCACACCATCGTGCACGTGCACGGCGGAGTCGGCGTCGACACCGATCACCCGGTGCACCGCTACTTCCTGGCCGCCAAACAGGCCGAGTTCGCGCTGGGCGGCGCCACCGGGCAGCTGCGCCGGATCGGCCGCGAGCTGGCGGAGACGCCCGCCTAGGCGCAATGGAACTCAGCGACGATCTGACGGTCACCGAACTGCTGGTGCCGCTGACCGAGATCGACGATCGGGGTGTCTACTTCGAGGACTCGTTCACCAGCTGGCGCGATCACCTGCAGCACGGTGCCGCGATCGCCGCGGCGTTGCGGGCGCGGCTCGACCCGGCCCGCCCGCCGCACGTCGGCGTGCTTCTGGAGAACACCCCGTTCTTCTCGGCGGTGCTGGTGGCGGCGGGAATGTCGGGGATCGTGCCGGTGGGGCTCAACCCGGTGCGCCGCGGCGATGCGCTGCGGCGCGACATCGCCAGGGCCGACTGCCAATTGGTGCTGGCCGACGCGAATTCGGCTGGGACGCTGGGCGATATCGAGCACCTGAACGTCGACTCCGCCGCATGGGCCGACGAGGTGGCCGCGCACCGCGGCGCCCCGATCGTTTTTCGATCCGCCTCGCCGGCCGACCTGTTCATGCTGATCTTCACCTCGGGCACCAGCGGCGAGCCGAAGGCGGTCAAGTGCAGCCACGGCAAGGCCGCCATCGCCGGCGTGACCATGACGCAGCGCTTCGGCCTGGGCCGCGACGACGTCTGCTACGTGTCGATGCCGCTGTTCCATTCCAACGCGGTGCTGGTCGGCTGGGCGGTGGCCGCGGCCTGCCAGGGCTCGATGGCGTTGCGGCGCAAGTTCAGTGCCTCGGGATTTTTGCCGGACGTGCGCCGCTACGGGGCCACCTACGCGAACTACGTGGGCAAGCCGCTGTCTTACGTGCTGGCCACGCCGGAGCGGCCCGACGACGCCCAGAACCCGCTGCGCGCGGTGTACGGCAACGAGGGCGTGCCCGCCGACATCGAGCGCTTCGCCCGCCGGTTCGGGTGCGTCGTGCAGGACGGGTTCGGCTCCACCGAGGGCGGCGTGGCCATCGCCCGCACCCCCGACACGCCGCCCGGCTCGCTGGGCCCGTTGCCGGCGGGTATCGACATCGTCGATCCCGATACCGGCGCGTCCTGCCCCCCGGGGGTGGTCGGCGAGCTGGTGAACACCGCCGGGCCGGGGCGTTTCGAGGGCTACTACAACGACGAGGCCGCCGAGGCCGAACGGATGGCCGGCGGGGTGTACCACAGCGGCGATCTCGCCTACCGCGACGAGGCCGGCTACGCGTATTTCGCTGGGCGCCTTGGTGATTGGATGCGGGTCGACGGCGAAAACCTGGGCGCCGCACCCATCGAGCGGGTGCTGCTGCGCCATCCCGACGTCACCGAGGTGGCGGTGTACCCGGTGCCGGACCCGACGGTTGGCGACCAGGTGATGGCCGCGCTGGTGCTCGCACCGGGCGCCGAGTTCGACGACGAGAAGTTCCGCGCCTTCCTGGCCGAACAACCCGACCTGGGGCCCAAGCAGTGGCCGTCGTACGTGCGGATCAGCACCGAACTCCCGCGGACGGTCACATTCAAGGTGCTCAAGCGGCAGTTGGCCGCCCAGGGCGTCGACTGCGGTGACCCGGTGTGGAAGATCGGCCGCTGACGCGGCGGCGCCGAATACGCTTCGGCCGCAACGAGAAAGGGCTCGGACGGATGACGAAGGTGCACAAGCTCATCGCCGGTTCGCTACTGGTCGGGTCGCTGGCCGGCGGCCTCGGGCTGGGCGCCGGCCGCGCCGCGGCCGACCCACCCCCGCCGCCTCCGATGCCGCCGCCCCCGCCGCTGGTATGGGCGCCGCCGACGCCGGAATCCGAACCGCCGGAAGCTCCTCCCGCCGCCGAGCTCCCACCGCCGCCGTCGGGCTAGCGGTCGCCGGCGGCCGCACTGTGCGACACTGCATGAACGTGCCGCCGACACGAGGAGACGCGATGGTTGCTGCGCCGGCCCCATGCTCCGGCGGCATCGTCACGCGAGCCGACACCGGAAGCGGCGCATGACTTCACGTCCTCTCGAACTGGCGCTCGAGGCCAGCTTCGACCAGCTTGCCGCGACGGTGCCGGCGAAGGTCGGGGTGGCCGTCGCCCGCCCGGACCGCACGTTCTCCCTGGGCAGCTGGTGGTCGGGGGTGGCGTGGTCGACGATCAAGGTGCCGCTGGCGATCGCGGCCCTGCGCAAGGACTGGCTGGGTGCCCGCGAATTGGCCACCAAGGCCGTCACCGAATCCGACAACCGCGCCTCCGAGCAGTTGTGGTCGCAACTGGGCGAACCGGCCGAGGCGGCGCGGCAGGTCCAGGCCGTGGTGGCCGAGGGCGGCGACACCGCGACGGTGGTGGAGTCCCGCCGGCTTCGCCGTGGCTTCACCGCTTTCGGTCAGACCCAGTGGAGCCTGCAGCGCCAGGCGCGGTTCGCCGCGGAGCTGTCGACCATCCCGGACGCGGCCGAGGTGATCGACATGATGCAGCGCCTCAGCCCTACCCAGCGGTGGGGGCTGGCCGCCAAAGGGCTTGCCGCCAAGGGGGGTTGGGGCCCCGGCGGCCGCGGTGAATACCTGGTCCGGCAGTTCGGCGTCGTCCCCACCCCGACGGGAAACTGGGGGGTGGCGCTGGCGGCGGATACCCACGACGGCGTGTTCGAGACCGGGGTCGACGTGCTCGACACGTTGACCGACTGGCTGCTCAGCCGGCTACCCAGCCTAGCCCGCTATTGAGGGCACCACGGCATCGATCAGGTGCGGCCCCGGTTCGGCGAGGGCGGCGCGCAGCGCGTCGGCGAATTCCTCCGCGGTGCTGACCCGCCGGGCCGGCACGCCCATGCCTTCGCTGATCTTCACGAAATCCATTGCGGGATCCGACAAATCGAGCAGGGAAAGCGCTTCGGGCCCGGGGGCCGATCCGGCGCCGACGCGTTGCAGCTCGATGCGCAGGATGTCGTAGGCACTGTTGTCGTACAGCACGGTGGTCACGTTGAGGTTCTCCCGGGCCTGGGTCCACAATCCCGAGATCGTGTACATCGCCGAGCCGTCGGATTCCAGGCAGAGCACCGGACGATCCGGGGCGGCGACGGCGGCACCGACCGCGGCCGGAATGCCGTAGCCGATCGCCCCGCCGGTCAGGGTCAGCCAGTCGTGCGCCGGCGCGCCGGCGGTCGCCTGTGCCAGCAGCACGCCGGAGGTGTTCGACTCGTCGACGACGATCGCCCGTTCCGGCAGCAGCGCCCCGATCACGTCGGCCGCCGATGCCGACGTCAGCGGGCCCGTCGGCAAGGCCGGGCGCGACGCCGCCGCCACCGGCGCCGGCGTCCCGGGCGCGAGCTGATCCGCCAAGGCGCTCAACGCATCCGCCGCGCCGGTGTGCCCGGCGAGCACGTGCACCTCGCAACCGGCGGGCACCAGATCGCTCGGCATGCCCGGGTAGGCGAAGAACGACACCGGCGACTTGGCGCCGGCCAACACCAGATGCTTGGAGCCGTCCAGCTGGGCGGCGGCGGCTTCGGCGAAATAGGCGAGCCGCTCGACGGCGGGGATGCCGGCGCCGCGCTCCATCCGGGTGGGGAAGGTTTCGCACAGCACCCGGGCGCCGGTGGCCGCGGCGATCCGGGCGGCCGCGGCCAGCCCGGCGCGGCGGGTAGCGTCGCCGCCCACCAGGATCACCGTCGGCTCCCCCGAGCGCAGTACCTCGACCACCTCCGGCGCCAGCAGCGGGTCGGCACCCGCCGGCCGCGCGTCCATGGTGGAGAACAGCTGCGCGCCGTCGGACCAGGACACGTCGGCGGGCAGGATCAGCGTGGAGATCTGCGATCCCCACCGGCTGGCGGCGATGCCCTCGACGGCGTCGGCCGAAACCTGGGAGGCGTCGCTGGTCCGGCGCACCCATCCCGAGACGCTGCCGGCGAGCGCGTCGATGTCGGATTCCAGTGGGGCGTCGTACTTTTTGTGGTAGGTGGCGTGATCGCCGACGACCACCACCATCGGCACCCGCGCGCGGCGGGCGTTGTGCAGGTTGGCCAGCCCGTTGCCCAACCCGGGGCCCAGATGCAGCAGCACCGCGGCCGGCCGATCGGCGATGCGGGCGTACCCGTCGGCCGCGCCGGTGGCCACGCCCTCGAACAGCGCCAGCACGCCGCGCATCCGCGGAACGCTGTCCAGCGCCGCGACGAAGTGCATTTCCGACGTGCCCGGGTTGGCGAAACACACGTCGACGCCGCCGTCGACCAGGGTCCGGATCAGCGCCTGAGCACCGTTCACGTGGCTGCCTCCAGTCTGAACACCCGCTCGGCGTTGCCGTGCAGGAAATCCCGCCGGGCCTCGTCGGACAGCCCGAGTCCGTCCAGTCCCGCCAGCGCGTGCTCGGCGGTGATCATCGGATAGTTGGTGCCGAACAACACTTTTCGCTGCCCGGTCCCGGTTTTCATGAACCTGACGAGTTCGTCCGGCAACCGCTCGATGGTGTAGGCCGAGGTGTCGATGTAGACGTTCTCGTGCTTGCGGGCCACCGCGACCATCTCCTCGGTCCACGGGTAGCCGACGTGGCCGCAGACGATCACCAGCTCCGGGAAGTCCAGGGCCACCTGGTCGATGTAGGGAATCGGGCGGCCGGTCTCCGACGGCCGCAGCGGGCCGGTGTGCCCGACCTGGGTGCAGAACGGCACTCCGGCCTCCACGCACGCGGCGAACAGCGGGTAGTAGCGGCGATCGGTGGGCGGGGCGTTCCACAGCCACGGCACCACCCGCAGGCCGACGAATCCGCCGTCGGCGATCCGGCGTCGCAGCTCGCGGACGGCTTCCATCGGGCGGTCCAGGTCGACGGCGGCCAGGCCGGCGAACCGATTCGGGTGCGCGGCGACCCATTGCGCCACCTCGTCGTTGGACACCAGATCCTGCCCGTTGGGACCGCGCCAGGCGCTGAGCAGCCCGTAGCGCACGCCGGCGGCGTCCATCGACGCCAGGGTCGCCTCGATGGGGATGTCGGTGTCGGGGATCGACCCGCCGGTCCAGCGCCGCAGCGAGGCCAGCATGTCGCTGCGCAGGAACCTGACGGTGGGATGCTGCATCCACACATCGATCGTCATGCGACCCGACTCTAGACCGGGGTCATGCGGCCAGCGCGGCGCGGGCCGCGGCGTCCGTCTGGCCCGCGTAGCCGCCGCCGAACAGCACCACGTGCGCCAGCAGCGGATAGAGCTGGTGCAGCCCAATCCGGTTGCGCCAGCCCGGTTTCAGCGCTCGCACCTGTTGGTAGCCGGCCAGCACGGCGTCGTAGTGCGGGCAGCCGAACAGCGCCAGCATCGCCAGGTCGGTTTCGCGGTGCCCGCCGTGCGCGGCCGGGTCGATCAACACCACGCCGTCGGGCGTCCACATCACGTTGCCGCTCCACAGGTCGCCGTGCAGCCGGGCGGGACCGTCGTCGTCGTCGAAGTCACCGGCCCGGCAGCGGGCCGCCACGGCGCCGATCGCGTCGCGGGTGGAGGCCGCCAGCCTCGGCGCGGCGCGCTCGGCCATCGGCACCAGCCGCTCCTCGGCGTAGAAGCTGCCCCAATGCCGGTGCCGCCGCAGCGACATCGGCAACGGCTGCGACAGCGGCCCGAAGTATCCCGGCCCGTCCCATCCGTCGGGGCCCGCCCCGAACGCGGCCGCGCCGGCGTCATGCGTGACGGCCAGCCGGCGGCCGAACTCGTGCGCCGCGTCCCGGCCGGCGGGCACCGACTGCAGCCGGCGCAGGGTCAGGCTGGTCGCGTCGACCGCCACCACCCGGGCGCAGGGCACGCCGCCGTCGACGCTCGACAGCCAGCGCAACCCGGCGGCCTCCCACCCGAAGAAGCCCTCGGGGGGCCGGGGGTGCTGCTTGACGAAATCGGTCACCCAGCCGGATCAGGCGGAGACGTGGGCGGCGTGCACGTCATCGGCCGGGCGGGCCTCGGTCTGCTCCTTGGCCCAGCGGTAGTCGGGCTTGCCCGCCGGCGACCGCTTCACCTCATCGACCAGCCAAAGACTACGCGGCACTTTGTATCCCGCGATCTCCGAACGCACGAAGCGGTCCAACTCGGCCAGCGACGGCCGGGTCCCCGGCCGGGGCTGCACCACGGCGGCCACATGCTGGCCGTACCGGGGATCGGGCACGCCGACCACCAGCGCGTCGAACACGTCGGGATGCCCCTTGAGCGCGCCCTCGACCTCTTCGGGGTAGATCTTCTCGCCGCCGCTGTTGATCGACACCGAGCCGCGGCCCAGCATGGTGACCGTGCCGTCCTCCTCGACCAGTGCGTAGTCGCCGGGGATGGCGTAGCGCACGCCGTTGAACGTCTTGAACGTCTCGGCGGTCTTCTTCTCGTCCTTGTAGTAGCCGACCGGGATGTTGCCCTTCTTGGCGATCAGCCCGCGCACACCGGAGCCCGGCTTGACCTCGTTGCCCTCCTCGTCGAGCACCACGGTGCGGTGGTCGATCGTCACCCGCGGCCCGCCGGCGTGCGGCGCGTCCTTGGAGACGATGCTGGTGCCGCCGAACCCGGTCTCCGAGGAGCCGATCGAGTCGGTGATGACCCGGTTGGGCAGCAACTCGAGCAGGCGCTCCTTGATGCTCGGCGAGAACAGGGCCGCGGTGCTGGCCAGCAGGAACAACGACGACAGGTCGTAGTCGTGGTCCTTGTTCAACGCGTCCAGCAGCGGGCGGGCCATCGCGTCGCCGGTGAAGAACAGCAGGTTGACCTTGTGCTCGTGGATGGTGCGCCACACCTCGTCGGCGTTGAATTCCGGTGCCAGCACCGTGGTTTGGCCGGAGAAGATCGACATCCAGGTGGCCGACTGGGTGGCGCCGTGGATCATCGGCGGAATCGGGTAGCGGATCATCGGCGGATTTTCGGCGGCGGCCTTGGCCAAGTCGTACTCGTCCTTGACGAATTCGCCTGTGGCGAAGTCGGTTCCGCCGAACAGCACCCGGTAGATGTCCTCGTGGCGCCACATCACGCCCTTCGGGAACCCGGTGGTGCCGCCGGTGTAGAGCAGGTAGATGTCGTCGGCGCTGCGCGGGCCGAAATCCCGCTCGGGCGAGCCCTTTTCCAGCGCCGAGTAGAACTCGACGCCGCCGTAGCGCTGGTAGTCCTTGTCGCTGCCGTCCTCGACGACCAGGATGGTCTTGACGTTGGGGGTGTCGGGCAGCACGTTGGCCACCCGGTCGGAGTACTGGCGCTCGTGGACCAGCGCCACCATGTCGGAGTTGTCGAACAGGTAGCGCAGCTCGCCCTCGACGTAGCGGTAGTTGACGTTGACCAGGATGGCGCCCGCCTTGACGATGCCGAGCATGGCAATGACGATCTCGTTGCGGTTGCGGCAGTACAGCCCGACCTTGTCGTCCTTCTTCACCCCCTGGTCGAGCAGGTAGTGGGCGAGGCGGTTGGCCTTCTCCTCCAGCTCGGCATAGGTCAGCTTCTCGTCGCCGCAGATCAGGGCGACACGGTCGGGCACAGCGTCGATGGCGTGCTCTGCAAGATCGGCAATATTCAGGGCCACGGCCACCAAATTAGAACGTGTTACATTTCGAGGCAAGCTCATGCCCGATGTCGAGTGAGAGGCGGTACCCGTGGCCGAGGCGTCAGCAAACGAAAAAACCGGTCCCGACGCGCTGGTCGAGCAGCGCGGTCACACCCTCATCGTGACGCTGAACCGGCCGCACGCGCGCAACGCGCTGAGCACCGAAATGATGGAGATCATGGTGCAGGCCTGGGACCGCGTCGACAACGACGACGACATCCGCTGCTGCATCCTGACCGGCGCCGGTGGCTACTTCTGCGCCGGCATGGACCTCAAGGCGGCGACCAAGAAACCGCCGGGCGAATCCTTCAAGGACGGCAGCTACGACCCGTCGCGAATCGATGCCCTGCTGAAGGGCCGGCGGCTGACCAAGCCGTTGATCGCGGCCGTCGAGGGCCCCGCGATCGCCGGCGGCACCGAGATCCTGCAGGGCACCGACATCCGGGTGGCCGGCGAGAGCGCCAAGTTCGGCATCTCGGAGGCCAAGTGGAGCCTGTACCCGATGGGCGGCTCGGCGGTGCGACTGGTGCGCCAGATCCCCTACACGGTGGCCTGCGACCTGCTGCTGACCGGACGGCACATCACCGCCGCCGAGGCCAAGGAGATGGGGCTGATCGGGCACGTCGTCCCCGACGGACAGGCGCTGGCCAAGGCCCTCGAGATCGCCGAGGTGATCGAGAACAACGGGCCGCTGGCCGTGCAGGCGATCCTGCGGGCGATCCGCGAGACCGAGGGCATGCACGAGAACGAGGCGTTCAAGATCGACACGCAGATCGGCATCAAGGTGTTCCTGTCCGAGGACGCCAAGGAAGGCCCGCGCGCATTCGCCGAGAAGCGCAAACCCAACTTCCAAAACCGCTAGCCCGGTCGGGTCGCTCGGCGCGCGGGGCGCCTTCTTGGCGTGCGCCCGGCTTCCTCTTCTCGCCGAGCGTGTACCTACTGCGACTTTCGGGCCCGATTTTCGCGCTCAGTGCACGCTCGGCACGCTTGTCGGGGTTCCCCGGCACACTCCTGCCATGGCGGAGCCTTTCATCGGAAGCGAGGCCGTCGCGTCCGGCCTGGTGACCCCGTACGCGCTGCGGAGCCGGTTCGTCAGGGTCCATCCCGACGTGTACGTCCCGGCCGGCACCGCGCTGTCCGCCGGACTGCGCGCCCGATCGGCCTGGTTGTGGTCTCGTCGGCGCGGCGTCGTCGCGGGCAGATCCGCGGCCGCCCTGTACGGCACGAAATGGATCGACGACCGCGCCCCCGCCCAGCTGCTGTACCCGTACCGCCGCCCGCCGGATGGCATCCAGACGTGGTCGGACCGGCTGGTCGGTGACGAAATCCAGACGATCGGAGGCATGCCGGTGACGACGCCCGCACGGACGGCTCTCGACATCGCCTGCCGCTCCCCCGTCGACAAGGCCGTCGCCGCGATCGACGCGCTGGCGCGCGCAACCGAGCTGAAGGTGTTGGAGATCGAGTTGCTCGCCGATCGCTACCGGGGCCGCCGCGGCATCAGCCGTGCCCGCAGCGTGCTGCCGCTTGTCGACGCGGGCGCGGAGTCTCCCCGGGAAACGTGGCTGCGGCTTCTCCTGCTCCGCGCGGGTTTCCCGCGGCCGCGCACGCAGCTACCGGTTCGCCAATACGGTGCGCTGATCGCCTGTCTCGACATGGGCTGGGAGGACATCAAACTGGCGGTCGAGTACGACGGCGACCAACACCGCACCGACCGAAGACAATTCACCAAGGACATTCGGCGCGCGGAGGTGCTCGCCGAGTTGGGGTGGACGGTCGTCCGGGTCACGGCCGAGGACACGCCCGCCGGCATCATCGCCCGGGTGTCGACGGCCTGGACGCGCCGAACGTGCACTGGCAGCGAAAAACCGGCCCGAAATTCGCGGTGAGTACACGCTCGGGGAGGGGCGGCGCTCGGGAAGCCAGCGGAGCTCGCGGAGCCAGCGGAGCTCGCGGAGCCAGCGGAGCTAGCGGAGCTAGCGCAGCCCACCGAGCCCGCCGAGCCCGCGGAGCCGACCGGGCCCGCTCAGCGCAGCAGCGGCGCGCTCGGGGTGAACACCACCGGCATCGCCTCCAGGCCGCTGACGAAGTTCGCCGGCCGCAGCGGCAGATCGCCGTCGTCGGCCAGCCGCAGGTCCGGCAGCCGCTTGAGCACCCGCTCGGTCATCATCGACAGCTCGAGACGGGCCAGCTGGTTGCCCAGGCAGAAGTGAGTGCCGAAGCCGAAAGCCATGTGGCTGTTCGGGTTTCGCCGGATGTCGAAGCTGTCCGGGTCGTCGAACACCGACTCGTCGAAGTTGCCCGACTCGAACAGCAGCATGATCTTCTCCCCGGCCCGCAGCTCGGTGCCGTGGAATTCGGTGTCGGCGGTCAGGGTGCGGCACATGTTCTTGACCGGCGACGTCCAGCGCAGCATCTCCTCGATGGCGCCCGGCAGCAGCGACGGGTCGCGCACCAGCGCGTCCCACTGGTCGCGGTGGCGCAGCAGCTGTTCGGTGCCGCCGGACAGCGTGTGCCGGGTGGTCTCGTCGCCACCGATCAGGATCAGCAGCGTCTCCATGACGATCTCGTCGTCGGACATCCGCTGCCCCTCGACCTCGGCGTTCACCAGGATGGAGAACAGGTCGTCGGTGGGCTCGGCCCGCCGCTTGGCGATGATGTCCATGGTGAAGGCGGTGTAGGCGGCGAAAGCGTCCATCACCGTTTGGAATTCGGCCGACGTGGGGTCGATGTGCGAACTCAGGCCGCACACCAGGTCGTCGGACCACTTCAGCAGCATGCCGCGTTCGGTGGGCAGCACGCCCAGCATGTCGCCGATCACCGCCATCGGCAGCGGGGCGGCGATGTCGCGGACGAAGTCACATTCGCCGCGCTCACACACCGCGTCGATCAGGGTGTCGCACAACGTGCCGATGGACGGCTCCTTCTCCTTCACCCGCTTGCGGGTGAACCCGGCATTGACGAGCTTGCGCCGCAACAGATGTGCGGGATCGTCCATGTCGATCATGTAGGGCATGCCGGGCTGGTCGGGACGGATGCCGCCGGTGGAAGAGAACAGCTCCGGATTGCGCTCGGCGTCCTGGATGGCCTGATAGGTGGTGGCGCCGGCCAACCCGTTGCGATCCCGGAACACCGGCTGGTTGGCGCGCATCCAGCGATACGCCTCGCGCGACGCGCGCCGGTCGGCGTAGAAATTTCCGTCGGCCAGATCGATGTTCGCGATCGCTTCCGGGATGGTCGAAGTCATCTACAGCCTCCAAATGTTGACGAAAGGATTACAGTAACCGGCATGACCGAGTCACAACACATCGTTGCGGGGACAGTCCTCACCATGCCGGTGCGGATCCGAAAAGCGGACGTCCACACCGCGATGTTTTCGGTGGATGCGCAAGCGGCACAACGGCTTATCGACTACAGCGGCCTGAAGGTCTGCCAGCACCGGCCCGGCCGGGCGGTGGTCAACCTGATGCTGGCCCGCTACATCGACGGCGACCTGGGCCAGTACCACGAATTCGGCACCTGCGTGATGGTCAACCCGCCCGGCTCGACGGCGCGCGGCTGGCGGGCGCTGGGCGAGGCGGCCGCCTTCATCCATCACCTGCCCGTCGACCAGAGCTTCACCCTGGAGGCCGGACGCTCGATCTGGGGATTTCCGAAGATCATGGCGGACTTCACCGTTCGCGAGCAGGGCCGCTTCGGGTTCGACGTCAGCGCCGACGGCGCGCACATCGCCGGCATCGACTTCGCGCCCGGATTGCCGGTGCCGTCGCTGTTCACGTCGCGGCCGCAGGTGCTCAAGACCTACACCTTCGCCGAAGGCACCACCCGGGAGGTGCCCTGGGAGATGCGGGTGCGCGGGCTGCGCGGCCGGCCCGGCGGGGCCACGTTGCGGCTGGGCACCCACCCCTACGCCCAGGAGCTGGCGTCGCTGGGCCTGCCGACGCGCGCGATGATCTCCGGATCGGTCGGCCACGTCGAGATGACCTTCGGCGACGCCCACCCGCTGGGCTGACTGCATCGTCGTCGGGCCTGCCATCCGGCCAATCTAGAACGTGTTCTAGGCCACTGGCAAGAAAACTAGAACGTGTTCTAGTCGGTGGTGCGCCGGGTTCTGATCAGCGTGGCCAGCTCGCGGACCTGCTCTGTACTGCGCCCGGACACCACCATCATGGTGACTCCAGCGGCCTCCCAGGCCTTGATCTGCTTACGCACGTAGTCGACGTCGCCGACGATCGCGGCGTCGTCGATCACCTCGTCGGGGATGATCTCGGCGGCCTCGTCCTTGCGTCCGCTGCGGAACAGCCTGGTCACGTCGTCGACCACCTCGGCGTAGCCCATCCGACGGTAGACGTCGGCGTGGAAGTTGGTGTCCTCCGCGCCCATCCCGCCCATGTAGAGCGCGATGTAGGGCTTCATCGCGGCGAACGCCGCGCCGCGGTCCTCGGTGATGACGATGTTGGCGGTCGCGCAGATCTCGAAGTCCGCGCGGCTGCGGCGCGCGCCCGGCCGGGCGAATCCCTCGTCCAGCCATTCGTTGTACATGTCGGCCAGCCGCGGGGTGTAGAAGATCGGCAGCCAGCCGTCGCAGATCTCGGCGGCCAGCGCGACGTTCTTCGGCCCCTCGGCACCCAGGAAGATCGGGATGTCGGCGCGCAGCGGGTGCGTGATGGGTTTCAAAGCCTTACCCAGACCCGTCGTGCCCGTGCCGGTCAACGGCAGCGGATAGTGGGGGCCGTCGCTGGTCACCGGCTTCTCCCGGGCCCACACCTGCCGGATGACGTCGATGTATTCGCGGGTGCGGGCCAGCGGCTTGGGGAACCGCTGTCCGTACCAGCCCTCGACCACCTGCGGGCCGGACACGCCCAGGCCCAGGATGTGCCGGCCGCCGGAGAGGTGGTCCAGCGTCAGCGCCGCCATCGCGCAGGCCGTCGGGGTCCGGGCGGACAGCTGGACCACCGAGGTGCCCAGCCGCACCCGCGACGTCGACGAGCCCCACCAGGCCAGTGGGGTGTAGGCGTCGGATCCCCACGCCTCGGCGGTGAAGACGGCGTCATACCCGGCTTCCTCGGCGGCGGCGACGAGCTCGCCGTGGTTTTCCGGCGGCGCGGCGCCCCAATATCCCAGCTGCAGTCCCAGCTTCATGGTCTTCGCCCTTCGGTAGTAGACCCGATGTTGAATCCGTTCTTAGAACCTGTTCTACTCGATGGCGTGACAGCCAGCTCGAGTAGCCCGACCTTGACGGATCACCCTGAGCCACCGCTCTCCGCGCCGTTGACGTTGTCGTTCGACTACACCCGTTCAGTCGGCCCCACGCTGAGCAAGTTCTTCACCGCACTGCGTGAGCGCCGCGTCCTGGGTGTGCGCGGATCGGATGGCCGGGTACACGTGCCGCCGCCGGAGTATGACCCGGTCACCTACGAACCGCTGGGCGAGATGGTACCGGTGTCGCCGGTCGGCACCGTCGTCTCGTGGGCCTGGCAGCCCGACCCGATCGAAGGTCAGCCGCTGGACCGGCCGTTCGCGTGGGCGCTGATCAAGCTCGACGGCGCGGACACCCCGCTGCTGCACGCGGTCGACGCCGGCGAGCCCAAGGCCATCAAGTCCGGCACCCGGGTGCACGTGCACTGGGCCGACGAGCCGGTGGGCGCCATCACCGACATCGCCTATTTCGCGCTGGGCGAGGACCCCGAGCCGGTGGCCGAGCAGCCCGACGCCGACAAGGACCCGGTGAGCATGATCGTCACGCCGATCTCGCTGACCATCCAGCACACCGCCTCGCACGAGGAGAGCGCCTACCTGCGCGCCATCGCCCAGGGCAAGCTGCTGGGCGCGCGGACCGGCAAGAACGGCAAGGTGTATTTCCCGCCGCATGGCGCCGACCCGGCCACCGGCCAGCCGACCACGGAGTTCGTCGAGCTGCCCGACAAGGGCACGGTGACGACGTTCGCGATCATCAACATCCCGTTCCAGGGGCAGCGCATCAAGCCGCCGTACGTGGCGGCCTACGTGCTGCTCGACGGGGCCGACATCCCGTTCTTGCATCTGGTCGCCGACGTCGACGCGCACGAGGTGCGGATGGGCATGCGGGTGGAAGCGGTGTGGAAACCCCGCGAGCAGTGGGGCTTTGGCATCGACAACATCGAGTACTTCCGGCCGACCGGGGAACCCGACGCCGACTACGACACCTACAAGCACCACCTGTAAAGGGCATACCTGTCAAATGAGCGCTCGCAATGTTGCGGTGGTCGGCTTTGCCCACGCGCCGCATGTCCGCCGCACCGACGGCACCACCAACGGCGTCGAGATGTTGATGCCGTGTTTCGCCCAGCTCTACCAGGACCTGGGCATCACCAAGGCCGATATCGGCTTCTGGTGTTCGGGATCATCGGATTACCTTGCCGGACGGGCGTTTTCCTTCATCTCGGCGATCGACTCGATCGGCGCGGTGCCGCCGATCAACGAATCGCACGTCGAGATGGACGCGGCCTGGGCCCTGTATGAGGCCTACATCAAGCTGCTGACCGGCGAGGTCGACACCGCGCTGGTGTACGGCTTTGGCAAGTCCTCGGCCGGGGTGCTGCGCCAGATCTTGTCGCGGCAGACCGACCCCTACACCGTCGCGCCGCTGTGGCCCGATTCGATCTCGATGGCCGGGCTGCAGGCCCGCATGGGGCTCGACACCGGCAAGTGGACCGAGGAGCAGATGGCGCGGGTGGCCTTCGACTCGTTCGCCAATGCGCGCCGGGTGGACAACGTGGAGGGCTCGATCACCGTAGCCGAACTGCTCGAACGGCCGTTCTTCGCCGAGCCGTTGCGCCGTCACGACATCGCGCCGATCACCGACGGCGCCGCGGCGATCGTGCTGGCGGCCGGCGACCGGGCCCGCGAGCTGCGCGAGAACCCCGCCTGGATCACCGGGATCGAGCACCGCATCGAATCCCCGGCGCTGGGCGTGCGTGACCTCACCGAGTCGCCGTCCACCAAGGCCGCCGCCGAAATCGCCACCGGCGGGCGGACCGACAACCTCGACGTGGTCGAGATCTGCGCGCCGTTCACCCACCAGCACCTGATCATCGCCGAAGCCATCCGGATACCGGGGCCGACCAAGGTCAATCCGTCCGGCGGTGCGCTGGCGGCCAACCCGATGTTCGTGGCCGGCCTGGAGCGCATCGGCTTTGCCGCACAACACATCTGGGATGGTTCGGCCGAGCGGGTGCTGGCGCACGCCACCAGCGGGCCCGCGCTGCAGCAGAATCTGGTCGCGGTCATGGAAGGGAAGAACTGATGGCCGGTGCAGGGCCGAACATCGCCGCGGTACTGGGTACCGGACAAACGAAGTATGTGGCCAAGCGCCAAGACGTTTCGATGAACGGCCTGGTGCGCGAGGCTATCGACCGCGCACTGGCCGACTCGGGTTGCACCTTCGACGACATCGACGCCGTGGTGGTCGGCAAGGCACCCGACTTCTTCGAGGGCGTCATGATGCCCGAGCTGTTCATGGCCGACGCCGTGGGCGCCACCGGCAAGCCGCTGATCCGGGTGCACACCGCCGGGTCGGTCGGCGGCTCCACCGGGGTGGTGGCCGCCAGCCTGGTGCAGTCCGGTAAGTACCGCCGCGTGCTGGCGATGGCCTGGGAGAAGCAGTCGGAGTCGAATGCCATGTGGGCGTTGTCGATTCCGGTTCCGTTCATCAAGCCGGTGGGCGCGGGCGCCGGTGGCTATTTCGCCCCGCACGTGCGGGCCTACATCCGCCGCTCCGGCGCACCGACGCACATCGGCGCCATGGTCGCCGTCAAGGACCGGCTCAACGGATGCCGAAACCCGTTGGCGCACCTGCATCAGCCCGACATCACCCTGGAGAAGGTGATGGAGTCGCCGATGCTGTGGGACCCGATCCGCTACGACGAGACCTGCCCGTCGTCGGACGGTGCCTGCGCGGTGGTGATCGGTAACGAGGAGGCCGCCGAAGCCCGTCTGGCGCAAGGCAATCCGGTGGCGTGGATCCATGCCACGGCGTTGCGCACCGAGCCGCTGGCCTACGCCGGGCGCGACCAGGTCAGCCCGCAGGCCGGGCGTGACGCGGCCGCCGCGCTGTGGAAGGCCGCCGGCATCAAGAGCCCCATCGACGAGATCGATGCCGCGGAGATCTACGTGCCGTTCTCCTGGTTCGAGCCGATGTGGTTGGAAAACCTCGGCTTTGCTCCCGAGGGCGAGGGCTGGAAGCTCACCGAGGCGGGCGAGACCAAGATCGGCGGCCGGCTGCCGGTCAACCCGTCCGGTGGTGTGCTGTCGTCGAACCCGATCGGCGCCTCGGGGCTGATCCGCTTCGCCGAAGCGGCCATCCAGGTGATGGGCAAGGGCGGCGATCACCAGGTGCCCGGCGCCCGGAAGGCGTTGGGACACGCCTACGGTGGCGGCTCGCAGTACTACTCGATGTGGGTGGTCGGCGCCGACAAGCCCGCCGCCGAGAAGGTCTGAGCGTGCATCCCGCGCACGAAGCCGGCCGCCGGTCCCGCGAGGCGGTGACGGCCAGGGACAAGGAGGCCTGGCTGGCGGTGTTCGCCGACGACGCCGTCGTCGAGGACCCCATCGGCCCTTCGGTTTTCGACCCCGAGGGCAAGGGGCATCGGGGCCGTGCGGCGATCTCGGCCTTCTGGGACAAGGCGATCACGCCCACCACCAAGATCGAGTTCGTCTTTCGCGACACCTATCAGTGCGGCAACGAGGAAGCCAACGTCGGGCACATCCTCATCACGACGGGTGACTACCAGACCACCGCCGAGGGCGTGTTCACCTACAAGGCCGACGACGAGGGCAAGCTGGTCGCGCTGCGCGCCTATTGGGAGATGGACCGCGCGGCCGCCAACACCAAGAAGATCTCCGGCTAGCGCGGGGCCGCTAGATCGGTTCCAGCCCGGCCAGATGCCGCTGGGCGAGGTCGCGGTAGGCCTGCGGATTCAGCTTGACCCACAGCTGCGCGTCGGTACCGGCGACCGGGCCCTTGATCTGGGCCGGCGCGCCCATGGCCAGCATCCCGGCCGGAATCTGGGTGC
Source organism: Mycobacterium timonense (assembly GCF_025821985.1). Taxonomy (NCBI): domain Bacteria; kingdom Bacillati; phylum Actinomycetota; class Actinomycetes; order Mycobacteriales; family Mycobacteriaceae; genus Mycobacterium; species Mycobacterium timonense. The sequence goes on from NZ_JACKSY010000019.1 coordinate 134,355, forward strand.
CCGCGGTGACCAGCGAATGCGCCGCCACCAGGCTGCCCGCGCCGATCACCGCGCCGTCCAGCACGGTGGCGTGGTTGGCGATCAGCGCCTCGGGGCCGACGTGCGCGCCGTGGATGACGCACAGATGCGCCACCGTCGCCCCCGGACCGATGTCGACCGGGATGCCGGGGGGCGCGTGCAGCACCGAACCGTCCTGGACGTTGGCGCCCTCGCGCACCACGATGGGCCCGTAGTCGCCGCGCAGCACCGCGTTGAACCACACCGAGGCTCCCGCCTCCACGACCACGTCGCCGATCAGGGTGGCCGTCGGCGCCACGAACGCGGTGGGGTCCACCCGCGGCGAGCGGCCCTCGAAAGCAAACAGCGGCATCGTCTAGATATACCCGAGCGCCGCCGAACTCGCGGAACGGCCCAGGCAGGCTTGCCTTCGTTGCGCGGGCCCGACGCAAAACTGTAACGTGTTCTAGTTAGAGGGCCAGCGAGTTGGAGGTGACAGGTGGCTACCGACACCAAGCCGGTCGGCATCCGGGAGATCGATCCCGGCGCCCTGCCGACCAGATACGCCCGTGGCTGGCACTGCCTGGGCGTCGCAAAGGACTTCCAGGACGGCAAGCCGCACTCGATCGAGGCGTTCGGCACCAAACTGGTCGTCTTCGCCGACTCACACGGCGACATCCACGTGCTCGACGGCTACTGCCGGCACATGGGCGGTGACCTGTCGGAGGGCACCATCAAGGGCGACGAGGTCGCCTGCCCGTTCCACGACTGGCGCTGGGGCGGCGACGGCCGGTGCAAGCTGGTGCCGTACGCCAAGCGCACGCCGAAGACGGCGCGCACCCGGTCGTGGACCACCGATGTGCGGGGTGGGCTGCTGTTCGTCTGGCACGACCACGAGAACAACCCGCCGGACCCGGCCGTCCGCATCCCGGAGATCCCGGAGGCGCACAGCGACGAGTGGACCGACTGGCGGTGGAACCGCATCCTCATCGAGGGCTCCAACTGTCGCGACATCATCGACAACGTCACCGACATGGCGCACTTCTTCTACATCCATTTCGGGTTGCCGACGTACTTCAAGAACGTGTTCGAGGGCCACATCGCGTCGCAGTACCTGCACAACGTGGGCCGCCCGGACGTGAACGACCTCGGCACGTCTTACGGTGAGGCACACCTGGATTCGGAGGCGTCCTACTTCGGTCCGTCGTTCATGATCAACTGGCTGCACAACAGCTACGGCGACTACAAGGCCGAGTCGATCCTGATCAACTGCCACTACCCGGTGACGCAGAACTCGTTCGTGCTGCAGTGGGGCGTGATCGTGGAGAAGCCCAAGGGCATGGACGAGGAGATGACCGACAAGCTGTCCCGGGTGTTCACCGAGGGGGTCAGCAAGGGCTTCCTGCAGGACGTCGAGATCTGGAAGCACAAGACCCGCATCGACAATCCGCTGCTGGTCGAGGAGGACGGCGCCGTCTACCAGCTGCGCCGCTGGTACCAGCAGTTCTACGTCGACGTCGCCGACATCGAGCCGGAGATGGTGGAGCGCTTCGAGATCGAGGTGGACACCACCCGGGCCAACGAGTACTGGAATGCCGAGGTCGCGCAGAACCTGAAGGCCAAAGAGTCCGAAGACGTTCCCGCCGAACAACACTGACCGCCATGACCGACGATAAGCCGGCGGTTCCCGACGTCGATCGACTCGCTCGGTCGATGCTGTTGCTGCACGGCGATCATCACGACCACGACGAGCGGCCCGCCGCGTCGCCGGCCAACGGTGGATCCTGGTCGAAGTCAAGGGATTTCACCGATGACCCGCAGCGCGCGGCCGCCGTCGCCGAGGCCAGCCGCGCCGACCGGGAGCGCTACCTCAACTCGGGTCTGCTGCCGGTGGACTGCCGGTTCTGCCACGCGCGGGTCGCCGTCCGCCGGCTCGGGCCAGGGCACACCGCGGTGCAGTGGAACACCGAAGCCTGGCAGCGCTGCGCGTATTTCACCGAGGTCCGCCAGGCCGGGGGCGACACCGCGCGCACCAAGTCCTGCCCGAAGCTCGGCGACAGCATCGAGCATGCCGTCGCGGAGGGATATCTGGACGACTGACTGCGCGGACGATCACAGCCCGGCGAACCGCTCCTTGACCGTCTCCACGCTGAGGCCGTAGTCGGCCAGCGAGTAGCTGTGCTTGGGCGCCCGCTCGCCGGACTGGCTGTCGGCGTGGGTCTTGGCCATGGCCGCCTTCGCCTCCTCGGTCAGCGTCAGGCCGAAGTGCCGGTAGATGTCGGCCACGGTGCCCAGCGGGTCGGCGATCAACTCCTTGTAGTCGACGTCGTAGAACTGCGCCGGGTTGTACTTGGCCCGCGCGGTGTTGAACCGCTCCAGCCCCCGCGACCAGGTATCCATTGCGTCAGCGCCGATTTGGGCCCCGACGAACGTGGTCGACCATCCCTCGGCGGTGTGCTGGGCCAGCGAGCACATCGACGCCATGATCGTTTCGACCGGGCGATGAGTCTGGATCACCAGCGCATCCGGGTAGGTGGCCATCAACGCGTCCAGCGCGAACAGGTGGCTGGGGTTCTTCAGCACCCAGCGCTTATCGGCGTCGTTGAGCCCGATCAGCTGAAGGTTGCGGCGGTGGCGCTGATACGACGGCGTCCAGTCCTGTTCGGACAGCCACTGCGCGTAACTGGGGACGTGCGCCAGCGTTTCATACGACACCGAGTGCAGCGACTGCCGCAGCAGCTGCCAGCACTCCTCCAGCTCGTAGGCGGCCATGAAGTGCAGCCCGGTGTAGCCCGGGTTGTCCCGGTGGTGCTGGGTGAATTGCGCGTCGAGCTGGCGGTACAGCGGGTTGGACTCCCAGGTCTCGCGCGGCGGCCGCGGCTGCGGGAATTCGGCCAGCCACATGTGCAGGCCCTGATGCGCGGGATCGGCGCCCAGCAGCCGGTGCAGCGCCGTGGTCCCGGTGCGCACCAGGCCGGTGACGAAGATCGGCCGTTGGATCGCGACGTCGGCGTACTGCGGGTATTGCTTCCAGGCCGACTCCGACAGCAGGCGCGCCACCAGGGCGCCGCGCAGAAAGAAGCGATTCATCTTGCTGCCCAACACCGTAAGGCCGGCTTCCCGGCGGTAGGAGTCCAGCAGCACTTCCAGCGCCTGCAGGTAGTTGTCGTCGTCGGTGCCGAAGTCGTCGAGACCGGTCAGCTTGGTGGCCGATGCGTGCAGCTCCTCGACGGTGCCGATGTCGGTGCGATCGCTCACGTGTGGTATTCCCCGCAGTTGACGTCCAAGGTCTGCCCGGTGATGCCGCTGGACAGGTCGCTGGCCAAAAACATGATGGCCGAAGCGACTTCGTCCTCGGTGGGCAGGCGTTTGAGGTCTGAGTTGGCGGCGGTGGCCGCGTAGATCTGCTCGACCGTGGTGGCGTACTTGCCCGCTTGGTGCTCGAAGTAGGCCTGCAAGGTATCGCCCCAGATGTAGCCCGGCGCAACCGAATTGACCCGGATTCCCTTTTCGCCCAGCTCGGTGGCCAGCGACTGCGACATGGACAGCAGCGCCGACTTGGCCATCTTGTACGCACCGTACTTGGCCTGCGAATGACGCAGCACCATGGAGTTGACGTTGACGATGGATCCGTGCGCCGTCTCCAGTGCGGGTGTGAAGGCCTGGATCAGCCGCAGCGCGCCCAGCGCGCTCAACTCGATCGCGTCACGGATGTGCTGAAAACTGGTTCCCGCCAAGGGTTTCATCGACGGTACCCGGAACGCGTTGTTGATCAGCACGTCGGCCCTGCCGTAGGTCGCCATGGTGGTCTCGACCAGGTAGGCGACTTCGTCGTCGTCGGTGATGTCGGTGCGCACCGCCAGCGCCCGGTGGCCGCCGTCGTTGACCTCCTTGGCCACCTTCTCCAGCCGCTCGGCGGTACGCGCCGCCAGCACCAGGTCGGCCCCGCTGTCGGCGCATCGGTGCGCCAGCGTGGTGCCCAGCCCCGGCCCCACGCCGCTGATGACCACCACCTTGCCGTCGAGCATCCCTGCCATCGTCACCCCAGCATCCTTGCCGCAATCTGTTGTTGGCGCAACGCGATTCGCGCCCGCCATTCGTCGTCGGAGATCTTGTTGTGCTCGTAGTAGGGCAGCTTGGCCGGTACGGCGTCGAAGTCGACCAGCTCGACGGTGGGGCCGTCGGCCTCGGTGAGCTGGCGCGACACCCGTTGCCAGCGGAACTGCAGGAAGCCCTTCCGATGCCCGACCGTCTCCACCCAGTTCGTCACGCCCGGGTTCTGCTCGGCGACGACGATGCGCACCTTGCCGTCCGGATCCGCTTGCGCCTGAGTGTTGTTCAGCGACGTCTGATGGTTGATGTAGTCCAGCGAGATGTACCACAGGCTGCCCAGTTGGAACCCGAGATAGGGGGCGTCGGTGACCGGGATGGTGATCAGCAGCGCCTGGTCGGGCTGCAGTTCGTAGTGCCCGGCCGACGAGTACTGCGTCGCCAGCCCGCCCGGCGTCAACCGGGGCGCGACCATGGTGTTGACCGGGATGTTGAAGTAGAACCACTGCGGGAACTGCAGCCAGGTCTTCACCCGGTTCACGAGTTGTTTTCCGGCTGTGGCATAACGCTTTTCGATCGTCTCGCGGGTCAGCGGCGGCGGCGCCGTGCCCGCGGTGTCCTCCCGTGCGATGGCCAGGGTGCCGCGCTGGGCGGCCCAGTCGCCGTACACCTCGCGGATCACCAGCTGACCGTTGCTGGTCGGTCGCACCCGCCACTCGAAGCTGCCGTCGGGCGCGATGTCGAGCTCGCGGTCGTCGAACGCGGCCTGGCTGGCCGGCACGTTGTCGTCGGTGTACTCGCCGCCGAGCAGCTGAAAACTCAAATCGGTGGTGGTGCCGCGGCGGCCGGTGACGACGTAGTCGTAGCCGGCGTGCACCCGGGTGCCGAAGTACAGCGTGTCGGGGTTGTCCAGGCCCATCTTGGTGAACGGCCCGGTGCCCGATTGCAGGAAGGGGTGGTCGCGCTCGTAGTCGACCGCCAGGTGGATACAGGCCGAGATGCAGCCGGCCAGGTACTGCAGTCCCTCTAGCAGGTCGGCTTCGGTCTCGATGTGCGGCGCGGCGGCCACCAGATTTTCGGCCTCGGCGATCGCGGAGGTGAGCGGATCAGAGAACACGCCTAGACGCTAGAACGTGTTCTACTTTTTCGTCAATGGCGAACGTTCCCGCGCGTCGCCCACGGCGTCGCGCGACGAGGCCGGCTCACCTAGGGCGGGCAGGAGTGCGACAGGTCAATCAGGTGCTGGCGCACGTCGGGATGCCGATTGAGGTAGTCGATGACGTTGCCGTTGCCACCCTCGGCCTGCGACCTTTGCTGCAGCTGCTGGTGCAGGTCCGGGTGCTTCTGCAGGTAGGAGTCGATGGACTGACCGACGTCCTGATTGCATTCCGCGTGGGCGATGCCCGCCACGGGTAGCGCGATCACCGTCGCGGCGGCAGCGGTGAGTAACCCCCCGGCGAGCAGGCCGTACAGCCCGCGGCGACGGGCGCCGACTGTGTTGGATGTGCTCATGCGCGCCAGGTTACCCGCGCAAGCTTTGCGTCGGCTGTGCGAACGCGGCGGCTCAGCGCGCCGCCGCGGCCCCGCTTTCCTGCTCGCGCTTGATCTCCAGCGCGATGTCGATCAGCTGGTCTTCCTGACCGCCGATGAGTTTGCGCTGACCGGCCCGGTGCAGCAGCTGGTGTGCGGGCACCCCGTAGCGCTCGGACTGGCGGATGGCGTGCTTGAGGAAACTCGAGTACACCCCGGAATAGCCCATGATCAGGGCGTTGCGGTCGAGCAGGCACTCGGCGGGCATGGCCGGCGCGACCACCTCCTCGGCGGCGTCGGCGATGTCGAAGAAGTCGATGCCGGTCTTGACGCCGATCTTGTCGAACACGCCGATCAGCGCCTCGACGGGCGCGTTGCCCGCTCCGGCTCCGAACCGGCGGCACGAGCCGTCGATCTGCTTGGCGCCGGCCCGGACGGCCTCGACGCTGTTGGCCACCCCGAGCCCGAGGTTCTCGTGCCCGTGGAAACCGACCTGGGCGTCGTCGCCCAGCTCGGCGACCAGCGCGGCCACCCGGTCGCGCACGCCCTCGAGCACCAGCGCGCCGGCCGAGTCGACCACGTAGACGCACTGGCAGCCGGCGTCGGCCATGATGCGGGCCTGCTGGGCGAGCTTTTCCGGCGGGATGGTGTGGCTCATCATCAGGAAGCCGACGGTCTCCAGCCCGAGTTCGCGGGCCAGGCCGAAGTGCTGGATGGACACGTCGGCCTCGGTGCAGTGCGTGGCGATCCGGCAGATCGAGCCGCCGTTGTTCTGGGCCTCCTTGATGTCCTCCTTGGTGCCCACCCCGGGCAGCATCAGGAAGGCGATCTTGGCCTCCTTGGCGGTCTCGGCGGCCAGCTTGATCAGCTCCTGCTCGGGGGTCTTGGAGAACCCGTAGTTGAAGCTCGAGCCGCCCAGCCCGTCGCCGTGGGTGACCTCGATGACCGGCACCCCCGCGGCGTCCAGGGCCGCGACGATGGCTTGCACCTCGTCCTTGGTGAACTGGTGGCGCTTGTGGTGGCTGCCGTCGCGCAGCGACGTGTCGGTCAACCGGACGTCCCAAATCGGGTTGAAGAAAATATCGGTAGTCATTGCGCTCCTCCCGCCGTCGTGGCCAGCGTCTCCTTGGCGATCTCCTCGCCCACCTTCGTGGCCGCGGCGGTCATGATGTCCAGGTTGCCCGCATACGGGGGCAGGTAATCGCCGGCGCCCTCGACCTCGACGAAGGTGGTGACCAGCGCCTGGCCGCCGGAGTTGAGCGACGGGTCGTCGAACTGCGGCTCGTTGAGCAGCCGGTAGCCGGGCACGTAGCTCTGCACCTCTTTGACGACGTCGTGAATCGACTGCGCGATCGCGTCCCGGTCGGCGTCCTCGGGGATGGCGCAGAAGATGGTGTCGCGCATGATCATCGGCGGGTCGGCCGGGTTGAGGATGATGATCGCCTTGCCCCGCTTGGCGCCGCCGATGGTCTCCACGCCCCGGCTGGTGGTCTTGGTGAACTCGTCGATGTTGGCGCGGGTGCCCGGGCCCGCCGACACGCTCGCCACCGACGCGACGATCTCGGCGTAGGGCACCTCGACGACGCGGCTGACGGCGTAGACGATCGGAATCGTGGCCTGCCCGCCGCAGGTGATCATGTTGACGTTCGGCGCGTCCAGGTGCTGGCGCAGGTTCGCCGGCGGGATGACGGCCGGGCCCACCGCGGCGGGCGTCAGGTCGATGGCCCGGATGCCGGCGGCCTCGTACTTGGGGGCGGCGTCGCGGTGCACGTAGGCGCTGGTCGCCTCGAAGACCAGGTCGGGTTTCTCCGGCTGCGCCAGCAGCCAGTCGACCCCCTCGTGGGTGGTCTCCAAGCCCAGCTTGCGGGCCCGGGCCAGGCCCTCGCTCTGCGGGTCGATGCCGACCATCCAGCGCGGTTCCAGCCAGTCGGATCGCAGCAGCTTGTAGAGCAGGTCCGTGCTGATGTTCCCCGACCCGACAATCGCCACTTTTGCTTTAGTCGGCATGACGCTCCTTACGAAGCTGTTGAGATTTAAGTTGGTCGATTTAACTCGAGCCTATTCGAACGACAGACGCACCGAACCCAGGCCCGCGAAGTCGGCGACGAACTCGTCGCCGGGGTGCGCGTCGATCGCCTTCGTGCACGAGCCGGGCAACACCACGTCGCCCTTGCGCAGCCGCACCCCGAAGCCATCCACCTTGCGGGCCAGCCAGGCCACCGCGGTCACCGGGTTGCCCAGCACCGCGTCGGTGCGGCCCTCGGCCACCACCTCACCGTTGCGGCGCAGCACCGCGTCGATCCCCTTGATGTCAATGTCTTGCGGGGACACCCGGGCCGCACCCAGGACGAAGCCGGCCGACGAGGCGTTGTCGGCGATGGTGTCGCACAACTCGATCTTCCAGTCGGTGATCCGGGTGTCGATCAGCTCGATGGCCGGAACGAACGCCTCGGTGGCCGCCATCACGTCGTCCTCGGTGCAGCCCGCCCCCGGCAGGTCGGCGTTCAGGATGAAGCCGACTTCGACCTCCACCCGCGGGTAGAGGTAGCGGTTCGTCTTGACCGGGGTGTCTTCGAACAACTGCATGTCGTCGAGCAGATGCCCGTAGTCCGGCTCGTCGACGCCCATCATTTGCTGGATCGCCAACGACGACAACCCGACCTTGTGGCCCAGCACCCGGGCGCCCTCGGCGACCCGCTGCCGGATGTTGATCAGCTGAATCTCATACGCGTCGACGACGTCGATCTCGGGGTAGGCGGCGGTCAACGGTGGGATGGGCTCACCGCTCCGCTCGGCCTGCGCCAACTCGGCAGCCAGCTCGTCGCGGGTGGCAACACTGAGCATTTTCTTGCAGTCTCCTCGTACGGTCGACCGGGCCAGTAGCGGCCGCCCCGGGCAATTCTATAACGTGTTCTACATGTCAGCGCAGGAGTACGACGTCGTCGTGGTCGGGAGCGGCGGAGCCGGTATGGTGGCCGCCCTTACCGCCGCTCACCGGGGTCTTTCCACCATAGTCATCGAGAAGGCCCCCCACTTCGGCGGCTCGACCGCGCGGTCGGGCGGCGGTGTTTGGATCCCAAATAACGAAGTGCTCAAGCGTGATGGGGTGAAGGACACCCCGGAGGCGGCCCGCACCTATCTGCACGGGATCATCGGCGACGTCGTCGAGCCGGAACGCATCGACACCTACCTGGAACGCGGGCCGGAAATGCTGTCCTTCGTGCTCAAGCACACGCCGTTGAAGATGTGCTGGGTGCCGCGGTACTCCGACTACTACCCGGAGTCGCCGGGCGGACGCGCGGAGGGCCGGTCGATCGAGCCGAAGCCGTTCAACGCCCGCAAACTGGGGCCCGACGAGGCCGGCCTGGAACCGGCGTACGGCAAGGTGCCGCTGAACGTCGTTGTCATGCAACAGGACTACGTGCGGTTGAACCAGCTCAAGCGCCACCCGCGGGGTGTGCTGCGCAGCCTGAAGGTCGGCGCCCGCACCATGTGGGCCAAGGCGACCGGCAAGAACCTGGTCGGCATGGGCCGGGCGCTGATCGGGCCGCTGCGCATCGGTTTGCAGCGGGCCGGCGTTCCGGTGGTGCTCAACACCGCGCTGACCGACCTGTACCTCGAAGACGGCGTGGTGCGCGGCGTCTATGTCCGTGACAGTCAGGCGGCCGAGTCCGCCGAACCGCGGCTGATCCGGGCGCGCCGCGGCGTGATCCTGGCCAGCGGCGGCTTCGAGCACAACGAGCAGATGCGGGTGAAATACCAGCGCGCGCCCATCACCACCGAGTGGACCGTGGGTGCCAAGGCGAACACCGGTGACGGGATTCTGGCGGCCGAAAAGCTGGGCGCCGCACTGGAATTGATGGAAGACGCCTGGTGGGGTCCGACCGTGCCGCTGGTCGGGGCGCCGTGGTTCGCGCTGTCCGAGCGCAATTCGCCGGGGTCGATCATCGTCAACATGTCGGGCAAGCGGTTCATGAACGAGTCGATGCCCTATGTCGAGGCCTGCCATCACATGTACGGCGGCGAATACGGTCAGGGCCCCGGGCCGGGTGAGAACATCCCGGCGTGGCTGGTGTTCGACCAGCAGTACCGGGACCGCTACATCTTCGCCGGATTGCAACCGGGGCAACGCATTCCGCGTAAATGGCTGGAGTCCGGCGTCATCATCCAGGCCGAAACGCTCGAGGAGCTGGCCTCAAAGGCGGGCCTTCCGGTCGACGAATTCCTGGCCACCGTGCAGCGGTTCAACGGCTTCGCGCGCACCGGCATCGACGAGGACTACCATCGCGGCGAGAGCGCCTACGACAGGTACTACGGCGATCCCACCAACAAGCCCAATCCCAACCTCGGCGAGATCAGCCACCCGCCCTACTACGCCGCCAAGATGGTGCCGGGCGATTTGGGCACCAAGGGTGGCATCCGCACCGACATCCACGGCCGCGCGCTGCGCGACGACGGCAGTATCATCGAAGGTCTCTACGCCGCGGGCAATGTCAGCGCGCCGGTGATGGGCCACACGTACCCGGGTCCGGGTGGCACGATCGGCCCGGCCATGACATTCGGCTACCTGGCGGCGCTGCACATCGCGGGAGAGAACTGACATGCCGATCGACGTCGACGTCGCGCTGAACGCCGAGCTGGATCCCATCGAATTCTCTTGGACCAGCAGTGATGTCCAGCTCTACCACCTGGCGCTGGGCGCGGGGTCCGACCCGATGGATCCGCGCGAGCTGCGCTACCTGGTCGACGACACCCCGCAGGTGCTGCCGACGTTCGGCAACGTGGCCGCCACCTTCCACGCCACCAAGCCGCCGACCGTGCAGTTCCCCGGCATCGACATCGAGCTGGGCAAGGTGCTGCACGCGTCCGAGCGGGTGGAGGTGCCCGCTCCGCTGCCGCCTTCGGGCTCCGCGCGCGCCGTCACCCGGTTCACCGACATCTGGGACAAGGGCAAGGCCGCGGTGATCTGGAGCGAGACGAAGGTGACCGCACCGGACGGCACCCTGTTGTGGACGCAGAAACGGTCGATCTTCGCCCGCGGCGAGGGCGGCTTCGGCGGGGAACGCGGCCCGTCGGGGGGTGACGCCGCGCCGGAGCGGGCGCCCGACCTGGAGGTCGACGTGCCGATCCTGCCGCAGCAGGCGCTGCTGTACCGGCTGTGCGGCGACCGCAACCCGCTGCACTCGGATCCCGAATTCGCCGCTGCCGCAGGGTTTTCCCAGCCGATCCTGCACGGGTTGTGCACCTACGGCATGACCTGCAAGGCGATCGTCGACGCCCTGCTCGACAGCGACGCCGGCGCGGTGGCGGCCTACGGCGCGCGTTTCGCCGGGGTGGCCTTCCCCGGCGAAACGCTGAAGGTCGGCATCTGGAAAGAGGGTGGGCGATTTCTGGCCAGCGTTGTCGCGCCTTCGCGCGACAACGCCGTCGTGCTCTCCGGCGTCGAGCTGGTCCCGGCGTAGGGCTCGCGCTGCTTGCCTTTTTGCCGTTTTGCCGCCGAACGTGAAGTTAGCTTCACGTTCGGTGCCGAGCGTGAAACTAGTTTCACGCTCGGCGGGCGCGCGCCTCGCGTACCCGGGCGATGATGTCGGCGGGCCGGTCCCCGGCGACCACCCTCACCACGATCCAACCGAGTCGCTGCAGCATTTCCGAGCGACGAATATCCCAGCCATACTGACGCCGGTCGCTGCGATGATGATCACCGTCGTACTCGACCGCGACTTTCAAGTCCTCCCAACCCATATCGAGGTAGGCCACCGGGTCGCCAAGGTCGTCAACGACCCGGATCTGCGTCTGTGGTGGCGGTAATCCGGCCTGGGTCAAAACAACGCGCAGCCAGGACTCCTTGGGAGACTGCGACCCACCGTCGAAGAGTGCGATAGCTTCCCTTGCCCGGACGATGCCGCGGCGTCCCGGGTATCTCTGCGCGAGCAGCTCGACATCGGCCGCCTTGATTCGGGTTTCGCGGGCTAATGCATCGATGCCGGCAACCGCTGCGGTGGTCGGATACCAGCAGCCGAGATCGAGAGCCGTTCTGGACGCCGAGGTCACCAGAATCCCGTCTAAGACCGCAATTTCGTCTTCTTCGATTCGCTCTTCATGGACCCTGATCCCGGGCTGGCGGTGGCGGTTGTGGTGGATGAGGTCCACCACCGTCATGGCGTCAACCCATTTGCTTCCGTGCAGCGCCGCCGCGGAGAACCCGGCGACCACACCCCGGCGCCCGCTCCACAGCCACCCGGCCCTCGCGCGTAGCACGGCGGTAACCTCGTCGTCTCTGCTGACATACACGTCTCGGAACAGCCGGGTGTAGCCAGTGCTCAGCCGACTTCTCGTCAACACGCCTCGCGCTACGGCCTCACTGCCGAGGAACGGCTCACCCACGACGGCAGCGTCGCACGCGACCCGCGCACCGTCACTTCACTCGTCGAGCGTGATGTTAATTTCACGCTCGGCCGCGAGCGTGACGCTAACTTGACGCTCGAGCGAAGGCGGGAAGCTAGCCCAGGATCAGGCCCGACGTGGGCACACCGGTGCCCGCGGTGACCAGCACGTGCTCGACGTCGGGCACCGGGTTCACCGAGGTGCCCCGCAGTTGCCGCACCCCCTCGGCGATGCCGTTCATGCCGTGGATGTAGGCCTCACCAAGCTGGCCGCCGTGCGTGTTGATCGGCAGCCGCCCGCCGATCTCGATGGCGCCGTCGGCGATGAAGTCCTTGGCCTCACCCTTGCCGCAGAATCCCAACTCCTCCAACTGAATCAGCGTGAAGGGCGTGAAGTGGTCGTAGAGCACGGCGGTCTGAATGTCGGTCGGCTTCAGGCCGGACTGCTGCCACAGCTGCCGGCCCACCACGCCCATCTCGGGCAGGCCGAGCTCCGAGCGGTAGTAGCTGACCATCGTGTACTGGTCGGGGCTGGACCCCTGCGCCGCCGCCTCGATGACCGCCGGCCGCTGCTTGAGGTCGCGTGCCCGCTCGACGGACGTCACCACGATCGCCACCGCACCGTCGGTCTCCTGGCAGCAGTCCAGCAGCCGCAACGGTTCGGCGATCCACCGCGAATTCTGGTGGTCCTCAATGGTTATCGGCTTCTCGTAGAAGTACGCCTTCGGGTTCTTGGCCGCGTGCTTGCGGTCGGCCACCGAGATCGCACCGAAGTCCCGGCTGGTCGCGCCGGACAGGTGCATGTAGCGCCGCGCGATCATGGCGACCTGCGCTGCCGGCGTGGACAGCCCGTGCGGGTAGGAGAACGAATTGTCCGCCGCGGTCGAATCCGCCTGCGCGCGAGCATCTCCCGCCAGCCGCGTCTGCACCTGACCGAACCGCATGCCCGAGCGCTCGTTGAACGCCCGGTACGCCACCACGACGTCGGCCACCCCGGTGGCCACCGCGATCGCGGCCTGCTGCACGGTCGCGCAGGCGGCCCCGCCGCCGTAACCGATCTGGGAGAAGAACTTCAGGTCACCGATGCCGACGGCGCGGGCGACGGCCGTCTCGTTGTTGGTGTCCATCGTGAAGGTGGTCAGCCCGTCGACGTCCGCCGGCGAAAGCCCGGCGTCGTCCAGGGCGTCCAGCACCGCCTCGGCCGCCAGCCGCAGCTCACTGCGGCCGGAATCCTTCGAAAAGTCGGTCGCGCCGATGCCGACGATCGCCGCCTTGCGGGAAAGCATCAGGCATCCCCCATCGTCAGCGTCACCGTCGCGATGACGTGATCGCCAAGGCTGTTGCGGCCGAACACCTTTAACGTCACCAGGCCGTCCTGGACGGCGGTCACCTCGCCGGAGAACGTCACCGTGTCGTAGGCATACCACGGCACACCGAGACGCAGGCCGATCGACTTGATCAGCGCCGACGGCCCGGCCCAATCGGTGACGTAGCGCTGCACCAGGCCGGTGTCGGTGAGGATGTTGACGAAGATGTCCTTCGACCCTTTGGCCTGCGCCTTGTCCCGGTCGTGGTGCACGTCCTGAAAGTCCCTGGTGGCCAGGGCGGTTGAGATGATGAACGTCGGGTCGCCGTAGAGCTTGAGCTCGGGCAACGTGGTGCCGACTTCGATGACGGGTGCGCTCATGCGTCAGGCTCCCAGGCGTAGAGGCTCCACTCCGGACCGTTGTCGTCGGCCGGGAAATCGAGGTAGGTGGCCCGCACCGGCAGCCCGATCCGCACCCGGGCCGGGTCGATGCCGCGCAGCTCGCCCAGCATCCGGACGCCCTCGGCGAGTTCGACCAGTGCGATCACGAAAGGCAGTGTGCGGCCGGGCACTTTGGGCGCGTGATGCACCACGAAGCTGTACACCGTGCCCTTGCCGCTGGCCACCACATAGTCGATGGGGGCGGTCTTGTCCTGCCACACCGCCGGCACCGGCGGGTGCTGCAGGCTGCCGTCCGGCCGCCGCTGGATCCGCAGCTCGTGCGCCTTGACACCCTCCCAGAAGAAGGCGGTGTCGCGTGACGACGCGGGCCGCATCATGGTGGCCGGATCGAGGTCGTCGGGCACCGGCGACGCCGCCGCGTCGGATTCGCGGGGCCTGAATTTGAGGATGCGCCAATTCATCTCGGCCACATCCTCGTCCCCCACCCGCCAGATGATGTGCTGGTTGATGAACCAGCCCTCGCCGAGCGCCGTCTGCTTGGGCCCGATCACATCGCCCATCTCCGAGGTGATGCTGACCTGCTCACCGGGCCGCAGGTAGCGGTGGTAGGTCTGCTCGCAGTTGGTGGCGACCACACCGACGTACCCGGCGTTGTCGAACAACTCCATGATGGGCCCCATGGGGTCGTCCTTGGGACGCTCCCCGCCCAGGCCGAACATGGTCCACACCTGAATCATGGCCGGCGGGGCCACGATCCCGGGATGTCCGACGGCGCGGGCCGCGGCCTCGTCGACATAGATCGGGTTGCGGTCGCCGATGGCCTCCACCCAGTTGTTGATCATCGGCTGATTCACCGGGTCGCGCCCGGCGCGCGGTTTCGGCCCGCCGGCCGCTTTGATCTCCGCGATGGCTTCGGCGATATCGGTCATCGGGGCACCCTCGGCACTTTGAGCCCGGCGGCGGCGATCATCTCGCGCATCACTTCGTTGACACCGCCGCCGAACGTGATCACCAGGTTGCGCTTGGTTTGCGAGTCCAGCCACCTGAGCAGTTCGCCGGTCTCCGGGTCGGCGGGGTTACCGTACTTGCCGACGACTTCCTCGGCGAGCCGGCCGATGTACTGAATCCGCTCGGTGCCAAAGACTTTCGTCGACGCGGCGTCGGCGACGTTGATGTCCTCACCGGCCGCCGCCACCTGCCAGTTGAGCAACTCGTTGATCCGCCACATCGCATAGATCTCACCGAGCGCCCGCTGGACGTCGGCGTGGTCGATCGGGGTGACCCCGTCGCTGCCCGGCTTGGACGCCCACTCGCGAACCCGGTCGTAGATGCCGGCGGTACGGCCGGCCGGGCCCAGCATCACCCGCTCGTTGTTGAGCTGGGTGGTGATCAGCTTCCACCCGCCGTTCTCCTCGCCGACCAGCATGTCGGCGGGCACCCGCACGTCGTTGTAGTAGGTGGCGTTGGTGTGGTGGGCGCCGTCGGACAGGATGATCGGCGTCCAGGAGTAGCCGGGGTCCTTGGTGTCCACGATCAGGATCGAAATGCCCTTGTGTTTCACGGCTTCCGGATCGGTGCGGCAGGCCAGCCAGATGTAGTCGGCGTCATGGGCACCGGTGGTGAAGATCTTCTGCCCGTTGACGATGTACTCGTCGCCCTGCCGCACGGCCGTGGTGCGCAGCGACGCCAGGTCGGTGCCGGCCTCCGGCTCGGTGTAGCCGATCGCGAAGTGCACCTCGCCGGCCAGGATCGCCGGCAGGAACTTCTTCTTCTGCATCTCGCTGCCGAACTGTTGCAGCGTCGGCCCGACCGTCTGCAGGGTCACCGCGGGCAGCGGCACGTCGGCGCGATGCGCCTCGTTGACGAAGATCGACTGCTCGATCGGGCCGAAGCCCAAGCCGCCGAACTCCTTTGGCCAGCCCACCCCGAGCTTGCCGTCCCGGCCCATCCGCCGGATCACCGCCCGGTAGGCCTCGTTGTGGCGGTCCTGCTCCATCGCCTTCATCTCGTCGGACGAGATCAGGTTCGAAAAGTATTCCCGCAGTTCGGCTTGCAGCTGACGCTGTTCTGGGGTCAGGTCTATGAACATTGCGCTCCCACCAGGTCGTCTGCGTGCCGACCCGCTGCGCCCGGCTGCGCCGTGCTTGCGATCGCCACGAGGTCCAGGCGATGCGACGGCCCGCCCAGCAGCCGGGTCAGGTCCTTGATCGTGGAGTAGTACCGATGCATCGGATAGGTGATGTCCATGCCCATGCCGCCGTGCAGGTGGTGGCAGAGCTGCATCGCCGGGGGCGCCTGCGACGCCACCCAGTATCCCAGCACACCCAGGTCGTGATCGACATCCCGGCCCTCGGACAGCCCCCAGACCACCGACTTGGCCACCAAATCGATGGTGCGCGAGGCGATGTAGACCTCGGCGAGCTGCGCGGCCACGGTCTGGAAGGTGGACAGCGGCTTGCCGAACTGCTTGCGGTTGGCCACGTAGTCGGCGGTCAACCGCAGCGCCCCGCTGACCAGCCCGTCGGCGTAGGCGCCCACGGCCGCCAGCGCCAGCTGGTTGACCCGCGCCGCCGTGGCGCCCGCCAGCACGTCGGAATCGGCCACCGCGACGCCGGTGAAGCTGACCGTGTACTCGTCGGAGCCGTTCGAGGTCGGCGTCTGCACCACCTGGACGCCGTCGGCCTTGGGCGAGACCACGACAACCGCACTGTCGGCGGTGACGATCATCCAATCCGCTTGTGCCGCATAGCCGACGCCGATCTTGGTGCCCGACAACCGGCCGTCGGCGAAGGTGGTCGCGGGCCGGTCCGGCAGCGGGGTACCGGGTTCGTTGAGCGCGGCCGTCAGCACCCCGCCCCTGGCGACCCCGGCCAGGAACCGGTCCTGCTGCTCCTCGGAGGCCAGCTCGAGCAACGGAAGCACCGCAAAACCCAACGTGGCCAGCGCCGGCGTGATGGCGCCGCGGCGACCGACTTCGGTGAGCACCGTGGCGACCTCGGGCAGACCCACCCCGTCGCCGCCGAGACGCTCGGGCACCGGCAGCGCCGTCACACCCCCGTCGACCAGTGCCTCCCAACTCAATTCGCGATCCAGCACCGACGTGACGACGTCGGCGACCGCCTGTTGTGTCGGACTGGGGTCGAAGTCCATCGTCGTTTCTGACGCCATATCAGTGCGCCACCGGGCACTTGCCGGTGTAGTCGACCTGCCAGTGCTTGATGCCGTTGAGCCAGCCCGACCGCAACCGCTCGGGCGCCGACAGCGGCTTGAGGTCCGGCATGTGGTCGGCCACGGCGTTGAAGATCAGGCTGATGGTCATCCGGGCCAGGTTGGCGCCGATGCAGTAGTGCGCACCCGTACCGCCAAAACCGACGTGCGGGTTGGGGTTTCGCAAGATGTTGAAGCGGTGCGGATCCTCGAAGACCTCTTCGTCGAAGTTCGCCGAGCGGTAGAACATCACCACCCGCTGGCCCTTCTTGATCTGCACCCCGGACAGCTCGTAATCCTCGAGCGCGGTGCGCTGGAACGCGGTGACCGGCGTTGCCCAGCGCACGATTTCGTCCGGCGCGGTCTCCGGGCGCTCCTTCTTGAACAGCTCCCACTGGTCGGGGTTGTCGGCGAAGGCGATCATGCCGTGCGTGATCGAGTTCCGGGTGGTCTCGTTGCCGGCGACCGCGAGCATCACCACGAAGAAACCGAATTCGTCGTCGGAGAGCTTCTCGCCGTCGAGGTCGGCCTGGATCAGCTGGGTGACGATGTCGTCGCCGGGGTTCTTGGCCCGCTCCTCGGCCATCTTCATCGCGTACATGATCAGCTCGGCCGACGACATCGCCGGGTCGATGTGCGCGTACTCGGGGTCCTCGTTGCCGGTCATCTCGTTGGACCAGCGGAAGATCTTGTCCCGGTCCTCCTGCGGAACACCCAGCAGACCGGCGATGGCCTGCAGCGGCAGCTCGCAGGAGACCTGCTCGACGAAGTCGCCGGCGCCGGCCGCGGCCGCGGTCTTGGCGATGTTCTGCGCGCGGGCGTCCAGCTCGTCACGCAGCCGGCCGACGGCCCGCGGGGTGAAACCGCGCGAGATGATTTTGCGCAGCCGGGTGTGGTGCGGCGCGTCCATGTTGAGCATGACGTTGCGCTGCAGGTCGATCTGCTCGCGCGTCATCTCCTTCGGCCAGACCGGGATGGCGCAGTCCTGCTGCGACGAGAAGATGTCGCTGCGCACGGAGATCTCTTTGACGTCCTTGTGCTTGGTGATCGCCCAATAGCCTTTGTCACCGAACCCGCCGGTCCCGCCGGGGACGTCCATCCAGTAGATTGGCGCGGACTTGCGCAGTTCGGCTAATTCGGCGACCGGCAGGCCCTTGACGCAGACGTCCGGGTCCAGAAGGTCGAACCCGGGTGGAAGATTCGGACTGGGCACGCTCTTCTCCTAACTACAGTCCTCGCTGACTTGCGATCCCAGGACACTAGCTGTCCTAGTGATGCTCTGGTGCCAGTAAAACATGCCTCCACCGCAGACAAAAGGCGGCGACATATCCTCGCTTGTCATAGTAATGAAACGTGTTCTAGCCTGACGGGCATGGGTAACCCGGTAATCGTCGCAGCCACCCGCAGCCCGATCGGCAAGCGCAACGGCTGGTTGTCAGGGCTGCACGCCACCGAGCTGCTCGGGGCGGTGCAGAAGGCCGTGGTCGAGAAGGCCGGCATCGACGCCGGCGACGTCGAACAGGTGATCGGCGGTTGCGTCACGCAGTACGCCGAGCAGTCCAACAACATCAGCCGGACGGCGTGGCTCACCGCCGGATTGCCCGACCACGTCGGCGCCACCACCGTGGACTGCCAGTGCGGCAGCGGGCAGCAGGCCAACCACCTGATCGCGGGTTTGATCGCCACCGGCGCCATCGACGTGGGCATCGCCTGCGGCATCGAGGCGATGAGCCGGGTCGGGCTGGGCGCCAACGCGGGCCCCGACCACAACTGGCGGGCCGAGTCGTGGGACATCGACATGCCCAACCAGTTCGAGGCGGCCGAGCGGATCGCCAAGCGCCGCGGCATCACCCGGGAAGACATCGACGAGTTCGGTCTGGCCTCCCAGGCCAAGGCGAAACAGGCCTGGGACGAGGGCCGTTTCGACCGTGAGATCTCGCCGATCGTGGCGCCGGCCCTCGACGAGAACAAGCAGCCCACCGCCGAGCGCGTCACCATCAGCCGCGACCAGGGCCTGCGCGAGACCACCCTGTCGGGTCTGTCCGCGCTGAAACCGGTCATCGAGGGCGGGATCCACACCGCGGGCACGTCCTCACAGATCTCCGACGGCGCGGCCGCCGTGCTGTGGATGGACGAGGACAAGGCCAAGGCGCTCGGCCTGCGGCCGCGGGCCCGCATCATCAGCCAGGCGCTGGTCGGCGCCGAGCCGTACTACCACCTGGACGGCCCGGTGCAGTCCACCGCCAAGGTGCTGGAAAAGGCCGGCATGAAGATGGGCGACATCGACATCACCGAGATCAACGAGGCGTTCGCCTCGGTGGTGCTGTCCTGGGCGCGGGTGCACGAGCCCGACATGGCCCGGGTCAACGTCAACGGCGGCGCCATCGCGCTGGGCCACCCGGTGGGGTGCACCGGCAGCCGGCTGATCACCACCGCCCTGCACGAGCTGGAGCGCTCCGATCAGACCACCGCGCTGATCACGATGTGCGCGGGCGGTGCGCTGTCCACCGGCACCATCATCGAACGCATCTAGGTCCCCGGTCCGGCTTCGGTGGTGAGCGTCTCGGACGAAAGCCGCATCGCCGCGGCGCAGGCCTACATCGACGCCCTGGTCAGCCATGACGGCGACGCCGTTCCGTTCGCGCCCGGCTGCACCCGCGTCGAGCAGGGAATCAAGAACGGGTTCTCGGGAAATCACCTGCGCCGCAGCCTCAATCGCGGTCCGCAGTACCGGTTGCTCGCGCACACCACTACCCCGGACTACCGCATCGACGGCGACCGGGTGCACGCGTCCTACCAGGTGCTGACCAAGGCGGCGCTGGGCGGACGCCGACTGGCCGCGCACGTCACCGAGACCTTCCTGATTCCGGCCGAAAGCCCAAGCGGCAGAGCCGAAATCCAGCACATCAAGGTTCGCTTCCAACCCTTCATCCAGACGCGAGGACGGCAGTAGCGCAGTGGAAAAACCCAAATCCTTGAATTCGCCGATGACCGGGTTCTTCATCAAGTGGATGTCCCGGGTCAACACCTGGATGTACCGCGTCAGCAGGGGCAAGTGGGGCGGCACGTTCCAGAAACGCCCGGTGGCGCTGCTGACCACCACCGGCCGCAAGACCGGGCAGCCGCGGGTGAGCCCGCTGCTGTACCTGCGCGAGGGCGATCGGGTGATCCTGGTTGCCTCGCAGGGTGGCCGCGACAAGCATCCGCTGTGGTACCTCAACCTCAAGGCGAATCCGAAAGTGTCCGTGCAGATCAAAGACGAGGTGCTGCAACTTCAGGCGCGCGACGCTACGCCCGAGGAACGCGAACAGTACTGGCCGAAACTGGTGGCCATGTATCCCTCGTTCGACGACTATCAGTCGTGGACCGACCGGGTGATCCCGGTCGTGATCTGCGACCCGTGAACCGGATCGGCAACTAGGCACCTCGCCGTCGTCGAGCGTGCACTGGTAGCGAAGAATCGGCGGAATTCTCGCGGTGGGTGCACGTTCGGCGGCGAGGGTGCGTCGGGTGCCTTGGTGCGTCCGGCGCGTCCGGTGCGTTAGGCGCCGTAGACCGGCACCGGCGGGCGGGCCTTGCCGAGCAGGTCGGCGACGACGGGCCCCAGCTCGGCGGGATCCCACCTCGCGCCCTTGTCGATCTGCGGGCCGTGCGCCCAGCCCTCGGCGACCCGGATCTTGCCGCCCTCGACCTCGAACACCTTGCCGGTCACGTCGCGGGCTTCCGCACTGCCCAGCCAAACCACCAGGGGCGACACGTTTTCCGGGGCCATCGCGTCGAAATCCTGGTCCTGCGTTGCCATCATCTCGGCGAACACGGTCTCGGTCATCCGGGTGCGGGCCGACGGCGCGATCGCGTTGACGGTGACGCCGTAGCGGCCCATCTCCGCCGCGCCGACCAGCGTCAGCGTCGCGATACCGGCCTTGGCGGCGCTGTAGTTGCCCTGCCCGACGCTCCCCTGCAGGCCGGCGCCCGAGCTGGTGTTGATGATCCGGCCGTCGACGGCCTTGCCCGCCTTGGACAGCCCCCGCCAGTACGCCGCGGCGTGCCGCATGGTGGCGAAGTGCCCCTTGAGGTGCACCGCGATGACGGCGTCGAACTCCTCCTCGCTGGTGTTGGCGATCATCCTGTCGCGCACAATGCCGGCGTTGTTCACCAAAACGTCGAGACCACCGAAGGTTTCGACGGCGGTCTGGATCAGACCGGCGGCCTGGTCCCAGTCGGCGACGTTGGATCCGTCGGCGACGGCTTCCCCGCCGGCGGCGGTGATCTCGTCCACCACGCTCTGGGCGGCGCTGCCGCCGCTGGCCGGTGAACCGTCGAGGCCCACCCCGATGTCGTTGACCACCACACGCGCCCCTTCGGCGGCGAAGGCCAGTGCGTGCGCGCGACCGATACCGCCGCCCGCTCCGGTGACGATGACGACGCGGCCGTCAACCACTCCCATAGTCCTTGTCTCCTCTACTTGATCGCGCTCGCGTTCGTGGTGGCCAGATAGTGCGGCGGCTCACCGCCGCCGTGCACCTCCAGCGAGGCCCCGCTGATGTAGCAGGCCGCATCGGAGGCTAAAAATGCTGCGGCCCAACCGATGTCGGCCGGCTTGGCCAACCGGCCCAGGGGCACGTTCTTCGAGATCGCGGCGATGGAGTCGGCGTCGCCGTAGAACAGCTCCGACTGCTCGGTCTCCACCATGCCCACCACGCAGGCGTTCACCCGGACCTTGGGCCCCCACTCCACCGCCAGGGTCTGGGTGAGGCTTTCCAGGCCGGCCTTGGCCGCCCCGTAGGCGCCGGTGCCCGGCGAGGGCCGGCGGCCGGACAGGCTGCAGATGTTGACGATCGACCCGCCCTGGGCCTGCTTCTGCATGTGAGCGTTGGCGTGCTGCGAAACCGACAGCGCGCCAATGAGGTTCAGCTCGATGATCTTGCGGTTGAACTTGGCGCTGGATTCCGCGGTCAGCACGTAGGGCGATCCCCCGGCGTTGTTGACCACGACGTCGAGCCTGCCGTGCCGGTCGGCGATGGTGTCGATCAGCGCCTTGACGGCGTCGTCGTCGCGGACATCGCAGGAGTGGAACTCATACGGCAGCCCCTCGACCGCCCGTCGCGCGCAGGTGACGACGGTGGCGCCCTGTGCGGCGAAAACCGAGCTGATGCCGGCACCGACCCCGCGAACTCCGCCGGTGACCAGGACCACCCGACCGGTCAGCCCCAGGTTGATGGCTTCTGCAAACGGGGGGCATGCTTCGGCGCGAGTCACTGTGCTAGCGTACCAAGCAAGTGCTTGCTTAGGTAGTTACCCCACAAGGAAGTGGCACCTTGCCCATCACATCCAAAACCATCGAACCGGGCATCGTCGCGGTCACCGTCGACTTCCCGCCCGTCAACGCCATCCCGTCGCGCGGCTGGTTCGACCTCGCCGACACCGTCACCGCGGCCGGCCAGGACCCCGAGACCCACGTGGTGATCCTGCGGGCCGAGGGCCGCGGCTTCAACGCCGGGGTGGACATCAAGGAGATGCAGCGCACCGAGGGATTCACCGCGCTGATCGACGCCAACCGCGGCTGCTTCGCCGCGTTCCGGGCGGTCTACGAGTGCGCGGTGCCCGTCGTCGCGGCGGTCAACGGATTCTGCGTCGGCGGCGGCATCGGCCTGGTCGGCAACTCCGATGTCATCGTCGCCTCCGACGACGCCACCTTCGGGCTGCCCGAGGTGGAGCGGGGCGCGCTCGGCGCCGCCACCCACCTGTCCCGGCTGGTGCCACAGCACCTGATGCGCAGGCTGTTCTTCACCGCCGCCACCGTCGACGCCGCCACCCTGCACCACTTCGGGTCGGTGCACGAGGTGGTGCCGCGCGGCGAGCTGGATGACGCGGCGCTGCGGGTCGCGCGCGAGATCGCCGCCAAGGACACCCGGGTCATCCGGGCGGCCAAGGAGGCGCTGAACTTCATCGACGTGCAGCGGGTCAACTCGAGTTACCGGATGGAGCAAGGCTTTACGTTCGAGCTCAATCTGGCCGGGGTGTCCGACGAGCACCGCGACGCATTCGCCGGCACCCAGAAGGGCAAGAAATAGTGGCCGACAAACGCACCTCTTTGGACGAGGCCGTCGCGCAGCTGCGCAGCGGCATGACCATCGGCATCGGCGGCTGGGGATCGCGGCGCAAGCCGATGGCCTTCGTGCGCGCGCTGCTGCGCACCGACGTCACCGACCTGACCGTGGTGACCTACGGCGGGCCGGACCTGGGGCTGCTCTGCTCTGCCGGCAAGGTCAAGCGCGTCTACTACGGGTTCGTCTCGCTGGACTCGCCGCCGTTCTACGACCCGTGGTTCGCCAAGGCGCGGACCAGCGGGGCGATCCAGGCCCGCGAAATGGACGAGGGCATGCTGCGCTGCGGGTTACAGGCCGCCGCGAACCGGTTGCCGTTCCTGCCGATTCGGGCCGGGCTGGGCAGTTCGGTGCCCGACTTCTGGGAGGGCGAGCTGCAGACGGTCACCTCGCCCTACCCGACGGATGGGGCGCACGAGACGCTGATCGCCATGCCCGCACTGCGGCTGGATGCCGCCTTCGTGCACCTCAATCTCGGTGACGCCCAAGGCAATGCGGCCTACACCGGGATCGATCCGTACTTCGACGACCTGTTTTTGATGGCCGCGGACAAGCGCTTCCTGTCGGTGGAGCGGGTCGTCTCCACCCAGGAGCTGGTCAAGGCGGTGCCGCCGCAAGCGCTGCTGGTCAACCGCATGATGGTCGACGCCGTGGTCGAGGCGCCGAACGGCGCTCACTTCACCACCGCCGCACCGGATTACGGCCGCGACGAAAAGTTTCAGCGGCACTACGCCGAGGCGGCCTCGACGGAGGAAGGCTGGCGACAGTTCGTGCAAACCTACCTGCCCGGCAACGAAGACGACTACCAGGCCGCGGTTCGCGCATTCGCCGAGGAGGCCGCCAAGTGACCAGCACCCGCGCCGAGATCTGCGCCGTCGCCTGCGCCGAATTGTTCAGGGAAGCCGGCGAAATCATGGTCAGCCCGATGACCAACATGGCCTCGGTCGGCGCGCGGCTGGCCCGGTTGACGTTCTCCCCCGACATCCTGTTGACCGACGGCGAGGCGCAGTTGCTGGCCGACACCCCGGCGCTCGGTGCGGCCGGGGCCGTCGAAGGGTGGATGCCGTTCGGCCGGGTGTTCGAGACGCTGTCCTGGGGCCGGCGCCACGTGGTGATGGGCGCCAATCAGGTTGACCGGTTCGGCAATCAGAACATCTCAGCGTTCGGACCGCTGCAGCAGCCCACCCGTCAGATGTTCGGGGTGCGCGGCGCGCCCGGCAATGCCATCAACCACGCCACCAGCTATTGGGTGGGCAACCACTCCAAGCGGGTGTTCTGCGAGAAGGTGGACGTGGTGTGCGGGATCGGCTGGGACAACGTGGATTCCGACAACCCGGCGTTCCGCTTCGCCAACACCCATCGGGTGGTGTCCAACCTGGGGGTGTTCGACTTCGGCGGCCCGGACCGGACCATGCGGGCGGTGAGCCTGCACCCCGGGGTGTCGCCGCAAGACGTGCGGGAAGCCACCTCGTTCGAGATCCACGGCCTGGACGAGGCCGACGAGACCCGGCTGCCCACCGACGACGAGCTGCGCCTGATCCGCGAGGTGATCGACCCGAAGTCGCTGCGGGACAGGGAGATCCGTTGATGATTATTCCGCCTCCTCCTCATCGCTGCGCTCTGCATCGTCGGCGGTGGATATGAGACTACGCACGCCGCTGACCGAGCTGGTCGGTGTCGAGCACCCGGTGGTGCAGACCGGGATGGGCTGGGTGGCCGGCGCCCGGCTGGTGTCGGCCACGGCCAACGCGGGCGGGCTGGGCATCCTGGCCTCGGCCACCATGACCCTGGACGAGCTGGCCACGGCGATCGCCAAGGTCAAGGCCGCCACCGACAAGCCCTTCGGCGTCAACATCCGCGCCGACGCCGCCGACGCCGCCGACCGGGTGGATCTGATGATCCGTGAGGGCGTCAAGGTGGCGTCGTTCGCCCTGGCGCCCAAGCAGGAGCTCATCGCCCGGCTCAAAGAGGCCGGCGCAGTGGTGATTCCGTCGATCGGCGCGGCCAAGCACGCCCGCAAGGTCGCCGGCTGGGGCGCCGACGCGATGATCGTGCAGGGCGGCGAGGGCGGCGGGCACACCGGGCCGGTCGCCACCACGCTGTTGCTGCCGTCGGTGCTGGATGCGGTGCGGGGCACCGGGATTCCGGTGATCGCGGCGGGCGGATTCTTCGACGGGCGCGGCCTGGCGGCCGCGTTGAGCTACGGCGCCGCCGGCGTGGCGATGGGCACGCGGTTCCTGCTGACCTCGGATTCGACCGTGCCCGACGCGGTCAAGAAGCGCTACCTGGAAGCGGCGCTGGACGGCACCGTCGTCACCACCCGGGTCGACGGAATGCCGCACCGGGTGCTGCGCACCGGGCTGGTCGAGAAGCTGGAAAGCGGTTCGCCGGTGCGGGGTTTGACCGCGGCCGTGCGCAATGCGGCGAAATTCAAGCACATGTCGAAGATGACCTGGCGGTCGATGATCAGCGACGGCCTGGCCATGCGCCACGGCAAAGAGATGACCTGGTCGCAGGTGGTGATGGCGGCCAACACCCCGATGCTGCTGAAAGCCGGTCTGGTGGAAGGCAACACCGAGGCCGGGGTGCTGGCGTCGGGTCAGGTGGCCGGCATCCTCGAAGACCTGCCGTCGTGCGCCGAACTGATCGACTCGATCGTCCGGGACGCGATCGCGCACCTGCGGTCCGCGTCCGGTCTGATCGAGGAGTAGGCCACCGCGCGATCGCCTCCGGGTCACGCTTCCGTTAAGGATATTGCTAAATATCTTCTGCATGAAGCTATGATCTTCATATGGCGAGGGTGAAGGCTAAACCTTCACCACGGGCGACCGTGATCGGCGACGTGGTGGGATCCCGGCGCGCCGCCGACCGACCCGCCCTGCATCGCCGCGTCGCCGCCGCTCTGCGGGAAGTCGCCGACGGCGCGATCGACCCGCCGGCCTTCACCGTGGGTGACGAGTTCCAGGGCAGCTATCCCAGCGTCGGGGCCGCCATCGACGCGGCGCTGACGGTGCGCCTACTGCTCGCCCCCGAGATCGACGTCCGCTTCGGGCTCGGCTGGGGCGCCGTCACCGTCCTCGACGCCGCCGCGGGAATCCAGGACGGGCCGGGCTGGTGGACCGCGCGCGCGGCCATCCAGCAGACCGCCCACGCGCAGCGACAGCCCGGGTTGGCGCTGGTGCGCACCACCTTTCGGGCCGACGACGGCACCCGCGCCGACGCCGACGCGGTCAACGCGGCCCTGATCTGTCGGGACCATCTGCTTGGATCACTCGACGAGAGATCGCTGCGGATTGTGAGGGGCCTGATGACCGGCCGGAGCAAAAGGGAACTCGCCGCGGCCGAGGGCATCAGCCCGTCGGCGGTGTCCCAACGCGCCGGCCGCGACGGCCTGGATCTGATCGTCCTGGCCAGCCAATACCTTCGGGAGCTGCCGTGAGCGCTGTCGCCGTCCTGCTCACCGCGCTCGGCGTGGCCGACCTGTGCCGGCGTGCGGTCGCTGCGGCCTGGGTGCCGCTGGCGGCCGGGCCGATCGTGGTGGCGGCGTGTGCGGCCCTGGGCGGGCTCTGGCGCGGCGCCGACATCGCGCTGCTCGCGCTGGCGGCCGTCGCGGTGGTCGCGTGGGAATGGCTGTGCGCGCGAAGCGAACTCAGCGGTGCCCAGCAAGCCGCCCCGGTGGCGGTGTTGGCCGCGGCGCTGATGTTGCTGACGGTGTTGTCCGGCTGGTCCTCCCCGGTCGCCGGCGCGATCTCGCGGTGGTCGGCCTGGGCGCACCTGCCGCTGAGCCACGTCCCGCCCACCCGTGCGCTGATGGTCGTCGGTGTCGTGCTAGTGCAGTTCGCCACCGCGAATCAGCTGGTGCGCCTGGTGCTCGGCTCCGTCGGTGCCGTCCGCCCGGCCGGCCAACCGCAGCCGTCGGACCGGCTCAAGGGGGGCCGGCTGCTGGGCCCGATGGAACGGCTGCTGATCCTGAGCCTGGGCGTCGGCGGGCAGCTGGCCGCGGCCGGCGCCGTCGTCGCCGCCAAGGGCATCATCCGGTTTCCCGAACTGAACGCCCAGAAGGGTCAGAACGGCGACGTGGGGATCGACGAGGTGACCGAGTACTTCCTGGTCGGCAGCTTCACCAGCTGGCTGCTGGCCCTCGGCGGCATCGGGCTGGTGCTGGCCACCCGGTAGACGCCCCGACGAGATTGCAACCACGCACACCCCGATCGGCGTGTCGGGTGCGTAGTTGCAGTGTCGCGAAGGGGCAGCTCGCGGGAAAACCGCTACAGCCGCTCGATGATGGTGACGTTGGCGGTGCCCCCGCCCTCGCACATCGTCTGCAGACCGTACCGGCCACCGATGCGCTCCAGCTCGTTGAGCATGGTGGCGAACAGCTTGGCGCCGGTGGCGCCCAGCGGGTGACCGAGCGCGATCGCCCCGCCGTTCGGGTTGACCTTCTCCGGGTCGGCCTTGATCTCCTTGAGCCAGGCCAAAACCACCGGCGCGAAGGCCTCGTTGATCTCGACGGTGTCGATGTCGTCGATGGACAGCCCGGTCTTGTCCAGCGCGTAGCGGGTGGCCGGGATGGGGCCGGTGAGCATGAACACCGGGTCGGCGGCGCGGGCGCTGATGTGGTGGATCCGGGCGCGCGGTTGCAGGCCGTGGTCCTTGACGGCCCGCTCGGAGGCCAGCAGCACCGCGCTGGCGCCGTCGGAGATCTGACTGGCCATCGCGGCGGTCAGCCGGCCGCCCTCGACCAGCGGCTTGAGGCCGGCCATCTTCTCCAGCGACGACTCGCGCGGACCCTCGTCGACCCGGAACGGCCCGGATTCGGTTTCCACGGTGATGATTTCGTTGTCGAAGTGGCCGCCGCGGATGGCCGCGAAGGCGCGCTCGTGGCTGGTCAGCGCGTAGCGTTCCATCTCCTCGCGGGACAGGTTCCACTTCTCGGCGATCAGCTCCGAGCCACGGAATTGCGAGATCTCCTGATCGCCGTAGCGGTGCAGCCACTGCTTGGACTCGTTGGTGGGCGAGGTGAAGCCGAACTGCTCGCCGACCGTCATCGCCGACGAGATCGGGATCTGGCTCATGTTCTGCACGCCGCCGGCCACGATCAGGTCGGCGGTCCCGGACATGATCGCTTGCGCGCCAAAGGAAATCGCCTGCTGGCTGGAACCGCACTGCCGGTCCACGGTGACGCCGGGCACCTCTTCGGGATAGCCGGCGGCCAGCCAGGACAGCCGGGCGATGTTGCCGGCCTGGGCGCCGATGGCGTCGACGCAGCCGGCGATCACGTCGTCGACGGCGGCGGGGTCGACGTCGACCCGGTCCAGCAGCCCGCGCCAGCCCAGGGCGCCCAGGTCGACCGGATGGATTCCGGCCAGCGATCCACCGCGCTTGCCGACCGCGGTGCGTACAGCGTCGATGACGTACGCCTCAGGCATTTTCAGACTCCTTCGTTAGTCTTTCTTCGCGTCCACCGTGATCCCGCCCAACACGATGGCGAGGTACTGCTGACCCACTTGCTCGGCGGTGAGCGGTCCGCCGGGCTGATACCAGCGCACCGACACCCAGGTGGTGTCCCGGATGAATCGGTAGACGAGGTCGACGTCGAGGTCGGGCCGGAAGTAGCCCTCGTCGACGCCCTGGTTGAGTACCTCGAGCCACATCTTGCGTTGCTGGCGGTTCATGTCCTCGATGTAGGAGAACCGCGGCTGCGACAGCAGCCGTTTGGCCTCGTCCTGATAGATGACGACCTGCGCGTGCCGGTGCTCGATCGCCTCGAACGACGCCATGAACAGGCCCTTGAGCCGCTCCAGCGGGTTACTCTCGCTGTCGATGATTTCGCGATAGCGGGCGAACAACCAGTCCAGGAAGCTGCGCAGCACCTCGTCGACCATCTCCTCCTTGGAGGAGAAGTGGTGATACAGGCTGCCGGACAGGATCCCGGCGCTGTCGGCGATGTCGCGCACCGTGGTGGCACGCAATCCGCGCTCGGCGAACATGGCCGCGGCCAGCTCCAGCAACTCGTCTCGCCGGCTGTTGGCCGGACCGGTCACTCGGTCCACCCGGACAGGGTATCAACCAAGCGCTTGCTTGGCCAGCGGGAGGGACGCCGGTCCCGGCTGACCACGCCGGCTCACGGATGCTGGCTGGACACCGAGATGACCTCGCCGGTCAGGTAGCTGGAGTAGTCGCTGGCCAAAAACGCGATGGTGGCCGCGACCTCCCAGGGCTCGGCGGCGCGACCGAACGCCTCACCGGCCGAGAGCCGGTCGAGCAGGTCGGCCGACGACGTCTTCTCCAGGAACTTGTGCCGGGCGATGCTCGGCGACACCGCGTTGATCCGCACGTCGTACTCGGCGGCTTCGATTGCGCTGCACCGGGTCAACGCCATCACCCCGGCCTTGGCGGCGGCGTAGTGCGACTGGGAGTGCTGCGCCCGCCAGCCCAGCACGCTGGCGTTGTTGACGATCACCCCGCCGTGCGGCGCGTCGCGGAAGTAGCGCAGCGCGGCACGGGTGGCGCGGAAAACCGAGGTCAGGGTGACATCGAGCACCCGGTCCCACTCGTCGTCGGTCATGTCGACCACCGGGGTCTGCCCGCCCAGCCCGGCGTTGTTGACCAGCACGTCGATGCGCCCCATCCGCGCGTGGGCCGACGCGAACAGCGCATCGACCTGGGCGGTGGACGTCACGTCGCACAGCACGCTTTCCACCCGGCCCTGGCCGAGCGCCGCGAGCTGGTCGGCGGTCTCGCCCAGCCGACGCTCGTGGTGGTCGGAGATCACCACGTCGGCGCCCTCGGCGAGCGCTCGTTTGGCCGTCGCCGAGCCGATACCCGTGCCGGCCGCCGCGGTGACGATCACCACCTTGCCTTCCAGAAGCCCGTGTCCCGCAATCTCTTTCGGAGCTTCGGACAGGCTCATCCCTTTACCTCCCGGGGCAGGCCGAGCACCCGCTCGGCGATGATGTTGCGCTGGATCTCGTTGGAGCCGCCGTAGATGGTGTCGGCGCGGGTGAACAGGAACAACCGCTGCCACTCGTCGAATTCGCCGTCGGGCATGGTCATGCCGGGCTTGCCGATGACGTCCATGGCCAGCTCGCCGAGAGCCCGATGCCAGTTGGCCCACAACAACTTCGACACGTTGTCCTGCCCGGGCTGCTCGACGTCCATGGTGGCCAGGGCATACGACCGCATCGCGCGCAGCCCGGTCCAGGCGCGGGTCAGCCGCTCCCGGATGAACGGGTCGTCGGCGGCGCCGTTGCGCCGCGCGAGCTCGGCAAGGTTGGAAAGCTCACGCGCGTAACGGATCTGCTGCCCGAGCGTGGACACGCCGCGCTCGAAGGTCAGCGTTCCCATGGCGACCCGCCACCCGTCGCCGGGCTGGCCGACCACCATCGACGCGTCGGTGCGGGCGTCGTCGAAGAACACCTCATTGAACTCCGCGGTGCCGGTGATCTGCACGATGGGCCGGATCTGCACCCCCGGCTGGTCCAGCGGCACCAGCAGATACGACAGCCCGGCGTGCCGCTTGGAGCCCTTCTCGGTGCGCGCGACCACGAAGCACCACTGCGACAGGTGCGCCAGCGAGGTCCACACCTTCTGGCCGTTGATCACCCACTGGTCGCCGTCCAGTTCGGCGGTGGTCGACACGTTGGCCAGGTCGCTGCCGGCGCCGGGCTCGGAATACCCCTGGCACCACAGCTCGGTGACGTCGAGGATGCGGGGCAGGAAGCGCTGCTGCTGCTCGGGGGTGCCGAACGCGATCAACGTGGGGCCGAGCAGCTCCTCGCCGAAGTGGTTGACCTTGTCCGGCGCGTCGGCGCGGGCGTACTCCTCGTAGAAGGCCACCCGGTGCGCGGTGGACAGCCCGCGCCCGCCGTGCTCGACCGGCCAGCCCAGGCAGGTCAGCCCGGCCTTGGCCAGGTGCTGGTTCCAGGCCCGGCGTTCCTCGAAGGCCTCGTGCTCGCGGCCGGGGCCGCCGAGGCCCTTCAGAGCGGCGAATTCGCCGACCAGATTGTCGGCGAGCCAAGAGCGGACCTCGGCCCGGAACTCCTCGACGTCCTGCATGCCTTGTAGGCTAACCTACCAAGCACTTGCTTTGTTACAGGCATTCGAGGAGCGCCGCCGTGACCACCGATCCCCGCACCGTGCCCGCGGCGCTGGATCGTCTCGCGCGCCGGCTGCCCGATCACGACGCCCTGATCACCGAGGACCGATCCTTCACGGCCGCCGCCCTGCGCGACGAGGTGCACCGGGCTGCCGCGGCCCTGATCGAGCTGGGGGTGCGGGCCGGCGACCGGGTGGCGATCTGGTCGCCCAACACCTGGCACTGGGTGGTGGCCTGCCTGGCGATCCACCACGCCGGGGCGGCCATGGTCCCGCTGAACACCCGCTACACCGCCGCGGAGGCCGGCGACATCCTGGCCCGCGTCGGCGCGCCGGTGCTGTTCGGCATGGGCAGGTTCCTCGGCCACGACCGCCTGGCCGACCTGGATCGCGCCGCGCTGCCCGCGCTGCGCCACATCGTGCGGATACCGATCGAAACCGACGATCCCGTTCCGGGCAGCTGGGACGAATTCATCGCGCACGGAACGGATCTCGGCGCGGTGGCCGAGCGCGCGGCCGCCGTGACGTCCGACGACGTCAGCGACATCCTGTTCACCTCGGGCACCACCGGCCGCAGCAAGGGCGTGCTGTGCGCGCACCGGCAGTCGCTGTCGGCGTCGGCGTCCTGGGCGGCCAACGGCAAGATCACCAGCGACGACCGCTACCTGTGCATCAACCCGTTCTTCCACAACTTCGGCTACAAGGCCGGCATCCTGGCCTGCCTGCAGACCGGCGCCACGCTGATCCCGCACCTGACGTTCGACCCGCTGCGCGCGCTGCAAGCGATCGAGCAGCACCGCATCACCGTATTGCCCGGTCCCCCAACGATTTACCAGACCCTGCTGGACCATCCGGCCCGCCGCGATTACGACCTGAGCTCGCTGCGCTTCGCGGTGACCGGCGCGGCCACCGTACCCGTCGTGCTGGTCGAGCGGATGCAGTCCGAGCTCGACATCGACATCGTGCTGACCGCCTACGGGCTGACCGAGGCCAACGGGATGGGCACCATGTGCCGCGCCGACGACGACGCGGTCACCGTGGCCACCACCTGCGGGCGCCCGTTCGCCGACTTCGAGCTGCGCATCGACGATTCCGGTGAGGTGCTGCTGCGCGGGCCCAACGTGATGCTGGGCTATCTCGACGACCCGGACGCGACGGCGGCGGCCATCGACGCCGACGGGTGGCTGCACACCGGCGACATCGGCGTTCTCGACGAGGCCGGCAACCTGCGCATCACCGACCGGTTGAAAGACATGTACATCTGCGGCGGATTCAACGTCTACCCCGCCGAGGTGGAGCAGGTGCTGGCCCGGATGGAGGGCGTGGCCGACGCCGCGGTGATCGGCGTTCCCGACGAGCGGCTCGGCGAGGTGGGCCGCGCGTTCGTGGTCCCCCGCCCCGGGGCTCAACTCGACGAGCAATCCGTGATCGCTTACACCCGTGATCATTTGGCGAATTTCAAGGCACCCCGGTCGGTGCGGTTCGTCGACGCGTTGCCGCGCAATTCCGGCGGCAAGGTGGTCAAACCACAACTGCGAGAGCTGGACTGATGGATCTTGATCTGGACGAGGGCACCCTGGCGTTTCGGGACGAGGTGCGGCAATTCCTGTCGGCCAACGCCGAGGCGATCCCAACGAAGTCGTATGACAACGCCGAAGGCTTTGAGCAGCACCGGCGTTGGGACCGGGTGCTCTACGACGCCGGGCTGTCGGTGATCACCTGGCCGAAGAAGTACGGCGGCCGGGACGCGCCGCTGCTGCACTGGGTGGTGTTCGAAGAGGAGTACTTCCGCGCCGGGGCGCCCGGCCGGGCCAGCGCCAACGGCACCTCGATGCTGGCCCCGACGCTGTTCGCGCACGGCACCGAGGAGCAACGCGACCGCATCCTGCCGAAAATGGCCAGCGGCGAAGAGATCTGGGCGCAGGCGTGGTCGGAGCCCGAGTCCGGCAGCGACCTGGCGTCACTGCGGTCCACCGCGACACCGACCGACGGCGGCTGGCTGCTGAACGGACAGAAGATCTGGAGCTCGCGGGCGCCGTTCGCCGAGCGGGGCTTCGGGCTGTTCCGGTCCGACCCCAGCGCCGAGCGGCACCATGGCCTGACCTATTTCATGTTCGACCTGAAGGCCGAGGGCGTCACGGTGCGGCCCATCGTCCAGTTGGGCGGCGACACCGGGTTCGGTGAGATCTTCCTCGACGACGTCTTCGTGCCCGACCGGGATGTGATCGGCACCCCGCACCAGGGCTGGCGGGCGGCGATGAGCACGTCGAGCAACGAACGCGGCATGTCGCTGCGCAGCCCGGCCCGTTTCCTGGCCACCGCCGAGCGGGTGGTGCGGCTGTGGCAGGACCGCGGGTCACCGGCCGAGTTCGCCGACCGCGTCGCCGACGGCTGGATCAAGGCGCAGGCCTACCGGCTGCAGACCTTCGGCACGGTGACCCGGCTGGCCGCCGGCGGTGAGCTGGGCGCCGAATCGTCGGTGACCAAAGTGTTCTGGTCGGACCTCGACGTCGAATTGCACCAGACCGCCCTGGACATCCTGGCCGCCGACGGCGAACTCGCCGGCCCGTGGACCGAGGGGCTGCTGTTCGCTCTGGGCGGCCCGATCTACGCCGGCACCAACGAGATTCAGCGCAACATCATCTCCGAGCGGTTACTGGGGCTGCCGCGCGAGAAGTCCGGGAGCAAGAAGTGAAATTCGCGCTAGACGAACAGCAGCGGGACTTCGCGGCCAGCATCGACGCCGCGCTCGGCGCGGCCGACCTGCCCGCGGCGGTGCGCGCCTGGGCGGTGGGCGACACCGCGCCCGGCCGCAAGGTGTGGGAGCAGCTGGCCAACCTCGGCGTCACCGCGCTGGCGGTGCCGGAGAAATTCGACGGCATCGAGGCCGAGCCGATCGATCTGGTGGTGGCCATCGAGCGGCTCGGGCGCTGGTGTGTGCCCGGCCCGGTGGTCGAATCCATCGCCGTGGCACCGGTATTGCTGGCCGGCGACGAGCACGCCGAACGCTGCGCCGCTCTGGCCTCCGGTGAGCTCATCGCCACCGTGGCGCTGCCGCCGCAGGTGCCGCGGGCCGTCGACGCCGAGGAGGCCGGGCTGGTACTGCTCGCCGACCAGGACGGGGTGGCCGAGGCCGCCGCGGGCCGGCAGCACGCGTCCGTCGACCCCAGCCGCCGGCTCTACGACGTAGAGCCGACCGGCGACCGCTGGCAGGCGGACGTCGGGCGCGGCTACGAATTCGGCGCGCTGGCCACCGCTGCCCAGCTGGTCGGTGCGGCCGAGGCGCTGCGCGACGCGGCGGTCGACTACGCCAAGCAGCGCACCCAGTTCGGCCGCGTGATCGGCTCGTACCAGGCGATCAAACACAAGCTGGCCGACGTGCACATCGCGATCGAACTGGCCCGGCCGCTGGTGTACGGCGCGGCCCTGACGCTGCAACCGCGGGACGTCAGCGCGGCCAAGGCGGCGGCGTCCGACGCGGCCCTGCTGGCGGCGCGCTCGGCGCTGCAGACCCACGGCGCGATCGGTTTCACCCAGGAACACGACCTGTCGCTGTTGCTGTTGCGGGTGCAGGCGGTGCGGTCGGCGTGGGGTCCGCCGCAGGTTCACCGGCGGCGAGTGCTGGAGGCGCTATGAGTGCGATCAGTGAAGAACGGCAGATGCTGCGCGAGACCGTCGCCGCGCTGGTGGCCAAGCACGCCGGTCCGGCGGCGGTGCGCACGGCGATGGAGTCCGAGCGCGGTTACGACGAATCGCTGTGGCGGCTGCTGTGCGAGCAGGTCGGCGCCGCGGCGCTGGTGATCCCCGAGGAGTTGGGCGGCGCCGGCGGTGAATTGGCCGACGCGGCAACGGTTTTGCAGGAGCTGGGCCGCGCCCTGGTGCCCTCCCCGCTGCTGGGTACCACGCTGGCCGAGCTGGCGCTGCTCGGCGCCGCCGAGCCCGACACCGCCGCGCTGCAGGCCCTGGCCGAGGGCAGCGCGATCGGCGCGCTGGTGCTCGACCCCGACTACGTGGTCAACGGGGACATCGCCGACGTGGTCATCGGCGTCGAGGACGGCCGGCTGAGCCGCTGGACCGGCGTCACCGCGCAACCCGTGACCACCATGGACCCGACCCGGCGGCTGGCGCGGGTCCGGGCGCAGCAGACCGAGCCGATCGGCACCGACCCGGGCCTGGCGGACACCGCGGCCGTCCTGCTGGCCGCCGAGCAGATCGGCGCCGCCGAGCAGTGTCTGGCGCGTACCGTCGAATACGCCAAGGACAGAGTGCAATTCGGCCGGCCGATCGGCAGCTTCCAGGCGCTCAAGCACCGGATGGCCGACCTCTACGTCACCGTCGCCGCGGCCAAGGCCGTGGTCGACGAGGCCTGCCTGGATCCCTCGCCCACCAACGCCGCCACCGCCCGGCTGGCCGCCACCGAGGCGCTGAATGTCGTGGCCGCCGAGGGCATCCAGTTGCACGGCGGCATCGCGATCACCTGGGAGCACGACATGCACCTGTACTTCAAACGCGCACACGGCAGCGCGCATCTGCTCGACACGCCGCAACAGCTGCTCACTCGGCTCGAACCGGAGGTGCTCGCGACACCGTGACCGACCGCGTCTCGCTGCGCGCCGGCATCCCGCCGTTCTACGTGATGGATGTCTGGCTGGCGGCCGCCGAAAGGCAGCGCAGCCACGGCGATTTGGTCAACCTGTCGGCGGGCCAGCCCAGCGTGGGCGCACCCGAGCCGGTGCGCGCGGCCGCGGCGGCGGCCGTGCATTCCAACGAGCTGGGCTACTCGGTGTCGCTGGGCACGCCGGAGCTGCGGGCCGCGATCGCCGCGGACTACCGGCGCCAGCACGGGCTGGAGGTGGAGCCCGACGCGGTGGTGATCACCACCGGCTCCTCCGGCGGGTTCCTGCTGACGTTCCTGGCCTGCTTCGACGTCGGCGACCGGGTGGCGGTGGCCAGCCCCGGCTACCCGTGCTACCGAAACATCTTGTCGGCGTTGGGATGTGAGGTGGTGGAGATCCCCTGCGGGCCGCAGACCCGGTTCCAGCCCACCGCGGCGATGCTCGCCGAACTCGACCCGCCGGTGCAGGGCGTCATCGTGGCGAGCCCGGCCAACCCCACAGGAACCGTGATCGCGCCGGAGGAGTTGGCCGCCATCGCGTCCTGGTGCGAGGCGTCCGGGGCCCGCCTCGTCAGCGACGAGGTCTACCACGGCCTGGTCTACGAGGGGGCGCCACCCACCAGCTGCGCGTGGCAGACCTCGCGGAATGCCGTGGTGGTCAACAGCTTTTCGAAGTACTACGCGATGACCGGCTGGCGGCTGGGCTGGCTGCTGGTGCCGGTCGAACTGCGCCGCGCGGTGGAATGCCTGACCGGCAACTTCACCATCTGCCCGCCCGTGCTGTCGCAGCTGGCCGCGGTGGCCGCCTTCACCCCCGAGGCCACCGCCGAGGCCGACGGCCACCTGCACCACTACGCCAAGAACCGCGCGCTGCTGCTGGACGGCCTGCGCGGCATCGGCATCACCCGCCTGGCCCCCACCGACGGCGCCTTCTACGTGTACGCCGACGTCTCGGACTTCACCGACAACTCCATGGAGTTCTGCTCGAAGTTGTTGGAGCAGACCGGCGTTGCCATCGCACCCGGGATCGACTTCGACACCACACGGGGCAACTCGTTCGTCCGGCTGTCCTTCGCCGGCCCCACCACCGACATCGAGGAGGCGGTGCGACGGCTGGGCTCGTGGCTGCGCGCCCGCTAGCCAAATCCCGCCCTCAGGCGTCCAGCACCTGCTCGATGCGCGCCAGCAGCGCGCCGCGCTGGCCGATCCCGTCCACGTCGATGCCGAACC
The DNA here is from genome assembly GCF_025821985.1 of Mycobacterium timonense. Classification (NCBI taxonomy): domain Bacteria; kingdom Bacillati; phylum Actinomycetota; class Actinomycetes; order Mycobacteriales; family Mycobacteriaceae; genus Mycobacterium; species Mycobacterium timonense. The sequence goes on from NZ_JACKSY010000019.1 coordinate 171,279, forward strand.
GCTCCCCGAGCACGTCGAGCACCGCGTCCGCGTCGTCGAGGCGGATCTTCTCGCTGCCCTGCGCGCGGTGCACGGTCAGCTCGCGCCCGGCCAGATTCCACCGGGCGTCGGCGGTGGTCAGCGCTACCATCAGCCCGGTGACGAACATCGACGACGGGTGGGTGGAGACGTACCAGCTGCCCACCAGCAGGTCGATCTGCGGCACGGTGCGGGTGCCGAACACGTACAGCGGCTGCCATTCATCGCGCACCAGGGCCTGCAGCACCAGGCCCTCGCCGCGGTCATCGAGCCGGTAGGGCTCGTGGGTGGTCTGCTGGGAGTTGCCGGTCTCGAAACGGATGGGCGAGGGCAACGTCTGACCACCGAAGCCGACGTCGACCAGGTAGGCGCCCTGCGAGCCCGGGAACGTCACCGCCAACACCGTGTGCGTCTGGGCGCGCGGCGGCGTGTCGGGCGGCTGCATCCACACCACCCGGCCGGCCAATCGGCGCACCCGGAAACCGATTTCGGCCAGCGCGTAGCCCAGCAGGCCGTTCTGCTCGTAGCAGTAGCCGCCGCGGCGCCGGTGGACCAGCTTGTCGGTCAGCGCCGCCGGGCTCAGGTCGTCGACCGGCACCCCCATCAGCGGGTCGAGGTTCTCGAACGGGATCGACCCGGTGTGCGCGGCCATCAGGGCCCGCAGCACCTCGAGGTTGGGCGCGGCCTTGCCGCCGTAACCGATGCGGTCGAAATACGCGCCCAGATCCAGCGTCATGCCACCATTGTCCGCGCCCGGCGCGTTACAGCCAGGTGTCCTGGGTGGTGGTGGTCAAAAACGCCTCCAGGTCGTCGCGCCACTGCGCCGGGGTCGTCTTGTCCGGCTCGATCCCGGTGTATTCCCCGCGATAGAACAGCAGCGGCCGCGGCTTGATCTTCGGTGCTTCCGAAAGGGATTGGACCGCACCGAACACCACGAAGTGATCGCCCCCCTCGTGCACCGAGGCCACGGTGCAGTCGATGTGGGCCAGCGCCCCGTCGATGATCGGCGAGCCGAGTTCGGAGGGATGCCAGTCGATGCCGGCGAACTTGTCGGGTTCCTTGGAACCGAACCGCGCCGAGACGTGCTTCTGCTTCTCGGTCAGCACGTTGACGCAGAATCGGCCGGTGGCCTCGATGGCCTTCCAGGACCGCGACACCTTGGTGGGGCAGAACAGCACCAGCGGCGGGTCCAGCGACAGCGCCGCGAAGGACTGGCAGGCGAAGCCGACGGGCACCTCGTCGTGCACCGTGGTGATGATGGTGATGCCCGTACAGAACTGGCCCAGCACCTGCCGGAAGGTCCGCGGATCGATCGGCGCAGCCATGGTCAGCCGCGCATGCCGACCGTGAAGTCGTGGCCCCACAGGCTGACCGCCGTGCTTTCCCGGGCGACCCAGTCGTCGTCTTCGACTTGCCTTCCCTCGCAACCGAATTCGACGTCGAAGCCGCCCGGCGTCTTCATGTAGAAGGACAGCATCAGGTCGTTGACGTGCCGGCCCAGGGTGGCCGACATGGGCACCTTGCGGCGCAGCGCCCGGTCCAGGCACAGCCCCACGTCGTCGGCGTTCTCCACCTCGAGCATCAGGTGCACGATTCCGCTCGGCGTGGGCAGCGGCAGGAACGCCAGGCTGTGGTGGCGCGGGTTGCAGCCGAAGAAGCGCAACCAGGCGGGCGCGCCGTCGGCGGGCCGGCCGACCACCTGCGGCGGCATCCGCATCGAGTCGCGCAGCTTGAACCCCAGCACGTCGCGGTAGAAGTGCAGCGACTCCTCGTCGTCCCGGGTGGACAGCACCACGTGCCCCAGGCCCTGCTCGCCGGTGACGAACTTGTGCCCGTACGGGCTGACCACCCGGCGGTGTTCGAGGGCCACCCCGTGGAACACCTCCAGGCAGTTGCCCGACGGGTCGGAGAACCGGATCATCTCGACCACCCGGCGGTCGGCCAGCTGCGCGGCGGTGGCCTCCTTGTACGGGACGCCCTCCATGTCGAGCCGATCCCGGATCTCTTGCAGGCCTTCGGCATTCGCGCATTCCCAGCCGGCCTCCAGCAGGTGGTCGCGCTCGCCGGGCACGATCACCAGCCGGGCCGGGAAATCGTCCATCCGCAGATACAGGGCGCCTTCGGTGTCGCCCTTGCCCTCGACCATGCCGAGAACCTTCAGGCCGTAGTCGCGCCAGGCCGCCATGTCGGTGGCCTCGATGCGCAGATAGCCCAGCGACCTGATGGCTCCGTTGCTCATCACGCACCTCCCAGGAAATCGATGGTGAGCTTGTTGAACTCGTCGAATTTCTCCACCTGCGCCCAGTGCCCACACTGCCCGAACACGTGAAGCTGGGCGCGGGCAATCGTTTTCAGCGCGACCAGCGCGCCATCGAGCGGGTTGACCCGGTCCTCGCGACCCCAGATCAGCAGCACCGGTTGGCGCAGCCGGTGCACCTCGCGCCACATCATGCCCAGCTCGAAGTCGGCCCCCGCGAACGACATTCCCATCGCCCGGGTGGCCGCCAGCGATTCCGGCGTGCTGGCCAGCGCGAACCGCTCGTCGATCAATTCGTCGGTGATCAGCTTCTGGTCGTAGACCATCACCCGCAGGAACGCCTCGAGGTTTTCCCGCGTCGGCTCGGCGGAGAACTTTCCCAGCCGTTTGACGCCCTCGGTGGGGTCGGGCGCGAACAGGTTGATGCTCAACCCGCCGGGGCCCATCAGTACCAGCCGCCCGGCCTTGTCCGGGTAGTCCAGGGCGAACCGCACCGCGGTGCCCCCGCCCAGCGAATTGCCCACCAGCGGAACGCGTCCCAGCTCCAGCTGCTCGAACAGCCCGTTGAGCGCCCGGGCGGCGTAGCGGTTGAACTGTCCGTGCTCGGCGCGCTTGTCGGACAGGCCGTAGCCGGGCTGGTCGACGGCCAGCACGTGGAAGTGCCGGGCCAGCACCGGGATGTTGCGGCCGAAGTTGGTCCAGCTGGCCGCGCCCGGGCCGCCGCCGTGCAGCAACACCACCGTGCGCCCGGTGCCCTTGAAGGACAAACCGGCCTCGTGGTAGTGCAGCTTGAGCGGCCCGTCGACGTCGACTTCGGCGAAGCGCGAGGTCGACTCGAACGTCAACTCCTCGGTCGCGGTCATACCATCGTGTCGCCCGGCGGCAACCCGAACTCGTGGTTTCCGAAGATCTGGTAGGCCCGCTCGGGGTCGTTGGCCGCGTGCACCCGGCCGGCGTGCGCGTCACGCCAGAAGCGTTGCACCGGTTGGTCATTGGCCAACGCGGTGGCCCCCGAAGCCTCGAACAGCCGGTCGATGGAGGCGATCGCGCGCCCGGTGGCGCGCACCTGGTCGCGGCGGGCCCTGGCGCGCAGTTCGAACGGGATCTCCTTGCCGGCGGACAGCAGCGCGTACTCGTCGGCCACGTTGCCGGACAGCTGGCGCCACGCCGCGTCGATGTCGCTGGCCGCCTCGGCGATGCGGACCTTGGCGAACGGGTCGTCCTTGGCCTTCTCGCCGGCGAACGCCGCGCGCACCCGCTTGCCCTGATGCTCGACGTGGGCGGCGTACGCCCCGTATGCCATGCCGACGATGGGCGCCGAGATGGTGGTGGGATGCATTGTGCCCCAAGGCATCTTGTATACCGGCGCGGTGTTGGTCTCATAGCCGCCGGCGGTGCCGTCGTTCATCGCCTTGTAGGACAGGAACCGGTGCCGCGGCACGAACACATCCTTGACGACGACGGTGTTGCTGCCGGTGCCGCGCAGGCCGACCACGTGCCACACGTCGTCGATGCGGTACTCGCTGCGCGGGATCAGGAAGCTGCCGAAGTCGACCGGGCGGCCGTCCTTGATCACCGGGCCGCCGAGGAACGCCCAGGTGGCGTGGTCGCAGCCGGAGGACCAGTTCCACGAACCGTTGACCAGGTAGCCGCCGTCGGTCACCACGCCCGCGCCCATCGGCGCATACGACGAGGAGATCCGCACGTTGGGGTCCTCGCCCCAGACCTCCTCCTGGGCCTGCTGGTCGAACAGGGCCAGGTGCCAGTTGTGCACGCCGATGATCGAGCTCACCCAGCCGGTGGAACCGCACGCGCTGGCCAGCCGGCGGACCGCCTCGTAGAACAGCGTGGGGTCGCACTGCAGCCCACCCCACTGCTCGGGCTGCAGCAGGGTGAAGAACCCGACGTCCTGAAGGTCGGCTACGGTCTCGTCGGGCAGCCGGCGCAGATCCTCCGTGGCCTGAGCGCGCTCCCGAATCCGCGGAAGCAGATCGTCGATGCCCGCCAAGACGGACTGGGCATCACGCTGTTGAATGGACGTCACTAGGTTTGCCTTCCTGGGCCAAACTTACTCAGCGGACTTACCCCAGAGACTAGAACACGTTCCGATTCGTGTCGAGCAGGGTATTCCTGCGGCTGGTAGCGATACGAATCCGCTTTTCTGTAACATGTTCTAGTTGCCCGTGGCGATCGCAAGAGCGGCGGAGCCGGTCGCAGCGGGTCGACACGTTTTGCCACGAAAGGAAGGGACGGGCCTTGACCGAGGCTGATTCGGCCCAAGCACTCGACGAGCCGCTCGGTGACCACGTCCTCGAACTGCAGATCGCCGAGGTCATCGCCGAGACCGACGACGCGCGGTCGCTGGTGTTCGCGGTGCCGGACGACGACGGAGACCCCGACATCCCGCCCGAGCGGCTGCGCTACGCCCCGGGCCAGTTCTTGACGCTGCGGGTGCCCAGCGAACGCACCGGATCGGTGGCGCGCTGCTATTCGCTGTGCAGCTCACCGTTCACCGACGACGCGCTGACCGTGACGGTCAAGCGGACCGCGGACGGCTACGCGTCCAACTGGCTGTGCGACAACGCGCGCCCGGGGATGCGGATCCACGTGCTGGCGCCGTCGGGCAACTTCGTGCCCAAGACGCTGGGCGACGACTTCCTGTTGATGGCCGCGGGCAGCGGGATCACCCCGATCATGTCGATCGCCAAGTCGGCGCTGTCGGAGGGCAGCGGGCGGGTGACTCTGCTCTACGCCAACCGCGACGAGCGTTCGGTGATCTTCGCCGACGCGCTGCGCGAGCTGTCCGCCAAATATCCCGACCGGCTCACCGTGCTGCACTGGCTGGAATCGCTGCAGGGCCTGCCCAGCGTGACCGCGCTGGCCCAGCTGGCCGCCCCCTACACCGACCGGCCGGTCTACATCTGCGGCCCGGGCGCCTTCATGGACTCGGCGCGTGAGGCCCTGGAAACGCTGAAAGTGCCTGCGGCGCAAATACATATCGAGGTGTTCAAGTCGCTGGACTCCGACCCGTTCGCGGCGGTCAAGATCGAGGACACCGCCGAGGGCGATGAGCCGCCGGCCACCGCGGTGGTGGAGCTCGACGGGGAAACCCACACCGTGTCGTGGCCGCGCAACGCCAAGCTGCTCGACGTGCTGCTGGCCAAGGGCCTCGATGCGCCGTTCTCCTGCCGCGAGGGCCACTGCGGCGCGTGTGCCTGCACCCTGCGCAAGGGCCAGGTCAGCATGGAGGTCAACGACGTGCTCGAGCAGCAGGACCTGGACGAGGGCCTGATCCTGGCCTGTCAATCTCACCCGGAATCTGATTCGGTGGAAGTCACCTACGACGACTAGTCGCGGGTTAAGTTCACCGGTGGGATCACAGGGAAGGGAAGCAGCGATGATGCGGCTGGTGTCGGGCTTCGCGGTGGCGGCGGCGCTGCCGATGTTTCTGCCCGCCGGGGTGTGCGCCGCCGCCAGCAACACCGCTACCACGCTGTTCCCGCTGGACGGTCCCAACCAGCTGGAGACCCGGGCCCTGCTCAACTGCTTCAAGTCCGACGGCCACTGCGATTTCACCGCCGGGGCGGACATGCTCACCCCCGACGGTGTGACCGGCTTCCCGCCCGGCCTGTGGGCCCGGCAAACCAGCGAGATCCGGTCCTCCAACCGGCTGGCCTACCTCGACGCGCACGCCGACGGCCAGTACGAGCGGGTGCACAAGTCGATGGGATCCGACGAGATCACCACCATCTACATGGGCGAGGGCCCGCCGGACAAGTACGAAACCCATGGCCGCATCGACTCCACCGACTGGCAGACCGGCCAGCCCAAGACCGACAACAACGTCATCCTGTGCACCCACATCCAGGTGGTCTACTCCGGGGTCAACATCACCTCGCCCAGCACCTGCGCGGTGACCACCTTCTCGTGACCTATTCCGGGTAGACGCCGGTTTCGAGGTCGTCCAGCAGGCCGGGGCCGACGGGCTGCCACCCGAAGCGCCGCTGGGTGAGCGCGCTGGACGAGGGCTGGTCGACGGCGAAGACTTGGCCGAGCGGACCGAAGGCGTCGGCCGGGGCGGACTCGACGGGCACGCCGAGCCGGCGGCCGATCACCTCGGCGATCGCGCGCAGCGGAACGCCCTCGTCCCCCACCGCGTGCAGCACCGAGCCGGCTGGGGCCTGCTCGAGGGCGAGCCGGAACAACGCCGCGGCGTCGTCGCGATGCACTGCCGGCCAGCGTTGGGTGCCGTCGCCGGCGAAGGACGACACGCCGCGCTGCCGGGCGAGCTGGATCAGGATGCCGGCCAGGCCGTAGCGGCCGCCGGCATCGTGCACCGCGCGCGGCAGCCGCACCACGGCCGAGCGGACACCGCGCCCGGCCAGCTCGACGACGGCCTGGCCGGTGCGGCCGCGCCCGGCCAGCGGCCCGTCGGCGATGAAGGGGTCGTCCTCGGTGCTCACCGATCCGGGCCGGGCCGGGGTCCCGCTGGCCAGCACCAGCGGTTTGCCGGTGTCGGCGAGCGCGGCCCCCAGCGCGTCGATCGCGCGGGCCTCGTCGGCGATCGCGTCCCCGACGTCGCTGAAGTCGTGTGAGAAGGCCAGGTAGGCGACGCCGTCGGTGTCGACGGCCGCCTTCTGTAGGACGTCGAGGTCGGCGATGTCGCCGCGCAGCGGTTCGGCGCCGAGTCCGCTGACGGTTGCGGCCGAAGCCTCGGAGCGGGCCAGGCCGATGACGTGATGACCGGCGGCGAGCAATTCTTTGACGACGGCCGAGCCGATTCCTCCGCTGGCGCCGGTGACGAGTACGCGCACGAGCTGCTCCTTCGAGTGATGAGACAATGGTCCCATCACCCTACACCAGTGACGGGACAAAGGTCGCATCACTAAAGTGGGGCCATGGCTCGCTGGGAACCCGACGCGCGCGCACGCCTGGTCGCCGCGGCGCTGGACCTGTTCAACGAGCGCGGCTACGACCAGACGACCGTCGCGGAGATCGCCGAGCGCGCCGGCCTGACGAAAAGCACGTTCTTTAGACACTTCCCGGACAAGCGGGACGTGCTGGCCGCCGGCCAGGACGCCATCGCCCAACTACTCCGCGAGGGCATCGCCGCGGCGCCCGCCGACGCGACACCGCTAGCCTTGGTGTGCTCCGGCCTGAAGTCGGCAGCGGCGGCGTTCACGCCGTTCAACAAGGAGCTCGCGCCGCGGCTCAGGGCCGCGATCGCCGCCAGCGCCGAGCTGCAGGAGCGCAACGCGCTCAAGCAGATCGGGCTGGCCCTGGCGGTGTCCGAGGCGCTGCAAGCACGCGGCGTGCCCGAACCGGCGGCGGCGTTGGCCGCCGAGCTGGGCGCGCTGGCGTTCAAAACCGCCTACGCCCGCTGGGCCGAACCGGACGAAAGCGGCGACCTGGGCGACATGGCATGCCAGGCGCTGCGCGAATTACACGCTGCCGCAGCCGATCTCGGTTAACGCGGCAGACCCAGCAGCCGCTCCGCGGCGACGGTGAGCAGAATCTGCTCGGTGCCGCCGGCGATGGTCAGACAGCGGGTGTTCAGGAAGTCGTACACCGCCCGGTTGTGCACCAGGCCGCCGCCCTCGGACACATCCATCGTGTATTCGGCCAGCGCCTGGCGGTAGCGCACCCCGATGAGTTTGCGCACGCTGGACTGCGCGCCGGGGTCCTGGCCACCGACGGCGAGCTGGGCGATCCGCTGGTCCAGCAGCGCACCGGTCTGCGCGGTGACGATCAACCGCCCCAGCCGATCCTGCTGAGCGCTGTCGAGGGGCAGCGTCGACAGCAGCTCGAGCAGCTCCTCCATCGGGTTGCCCAGCGCCGTGCCGCTGGCCATCGCGACCCGCTCGTTGGCCAGCGTCGTGCGGGCCAGCCGCCAGCCGTCGTTCACCTCGCCGACCACCATCTCGTCGGGGACGAACACGTTGTCCAGGAAGACCTCGTTGAACAGCGAGTCACCGGTGATCTCGCGCAGCGGGCGGATCTCGATGCCCGGGGCGCTCATGTCCACCAGGAAGTAGGTGATGCCCTTGTGTTTCGGCGCATCCGGATCGGTGCGGGCCAAACACACCCCCCAGCGCGCCTTGTGCGCCGCCGACGTCCACACCTTCTGCCCGGTCAGCAGCCAGCCACCGTCGGTGCGTACCGCCTTGGTGCGCAGCGAGGCCAGGTCGGAGCCGGCGCCGGGCTCGGAAAACAGCTGGCACCAAAGGAATTCGCCGCGCAAGGTGCCGGGCACGAAGCGCTCGATCTGCTCGGGTGTGCCGTGCTCGAGAATGGTCGGCGCCGCCCACCACCCGATCACCAGGTCGGGACGGGCCACCCCGGCGGCGGCCAGCTCCTGATCGATCAGCAGTTGCTCGGCCGGCGAGGCGCCGCGTCCGTACGGCGCCGGCCAGTGCGGGGCCTGCAGCCCGGCCTCGGCCAGCGCGGCCTGCCGCTGCTCGGCGGGCAGCGCGGCGATGCGGGCGACGGCCTCGGCGATCTGGGGCCGCTGGTCCTCGACCTCGGTCAGGTCGATACCCAGCCGGCGGCGCACGCCCGCCTGGGTGAGCGCGGTGATACGGCGCAGCCAGCGTTCCGCCCCGCCCAGGAAGCGGCCGATGGCGTGTGCACGGCGCAGGTACAGGTGGGCGTCGTGTTCCCAGGTGCAGCCGATGCCGCCGAGCACCTGGATGCAGTCCTTGACGTTGGCCTTCACCGCGGTGATGGCGGTGGCCGCGGCCAGGGCCGCCGCGAGGGAGAACTGGGCCGGGTCGTCCTCGGCGGCCGCGCGGGCGGCGTCGGCGGCGGCCACCTCGGCCTGCTCGGCGCGGCACAGCATTTCGGCGCAGAGGTGTTTTATGGCCTGGAAGCTGCCGATCGGCTTGCCGAACTGCTCGCGGACCTTGGCGTAGTCGACGGCGGTCTGCAGCGACCAGCGGGTGATCCCGGCGGCCTCGGCCGCCAGCACGGTCGCGGCCAGCTCCTCGACCCGCTCGGGGGTTTGCGCCAGCACGGTGGCCGGGGCCGAGTCCAGCACCACCCGCGCCAGCGGCCGGGAGAAGTCGGTCGCGGCCAGCGGCTCGATGTGCACGCCGTCGCTTGCGGTGTCGACCACCAGCCACCTGCCGTCGGCCGGCAGCAGCAGCACCCCGCCGTCGGCGGCACCCAGCACGAACGGCAGCGTGCCCGAGGCCGTCGACGCCGCCCCGTCGAAGGTGATGTCGCCCTGCAGCGCCAGCCCGGCGAACCGCTCGCCGGCGGCCAGCGCGGCCAGCAACTCGGCATCGGAGAGCACCAGGGTGGCCAGCGCGGTGGTGGCGACCGGACCCGGGATCAGCGCCTTGGCCGCCTCCTCGACCATGGCGCACAGGTCCTCGACGCTGCCGCCCGCCCCGCCGGCCTCTTCGGGAACCGCCACCCCGAAAATGCCCAGCTCGGCCAGCCGGGCGAACACCGGCCGCCAGGCGTCGGGGTTGCCCTGCTCGACGTCGCGGATGGCGGCGGTCCCGCCGGGCCCGGTGCTGGCGTTGCGGGCCCAGTCGCGCACCAGGGCGCGCGCGGCGAACTGCTCGTCGGTGACGGTCGCTACCACCGTGGGGACCTCCGCGTCCTTGACTCGACGTGACCAGGCGCCCGGCACCCGTGTCCTGATTGTCCGATCTCGCCGCGAGCGGGGACATCCGCGCCACGTGTTGGCGCGCAACTCGCTCACCGGAGACTAGAACGTGTTCTAATAGTGCCAGTGATCGACCGTCAAGTCGAACGCCATCGCAGCAGCACATGCGCTTGTCCCCGGCGGTACGGAGGTGGGAAATTCACACGCAGAATGCGTATCGTTTGCAGACGAACCGCCCGGAACAGGAGCACACCGCCACATGCCAGCTAGGGCCACTTCGAAGGCAGAGTCGAAGGCCGATTCCAGCCGCGTCTCCGACTCGCAGCCGCGCGAGGTCATGAACGTGGCGGTACTGGCGGAGTCCGAACTCGGCTCGGAGGCGCAGCGGGAACGCCGCAAACGCATCCTGGACGCCACCATGGCGATCGCCTCCAAGGGCGGCTACGAGGCGGTCCAGATGCGCGCGGTGGCCGATCGCGCCGACGTCGCGGTGGGCACGCTGTACCGGTATTTCCCGTCGAAGGTGCACCTGCTGGTGTCCGCGCTGGGCCGCGAGTTCAGCCGCATCGACGCCAAGACCGACCGCGCGGCGCTGACCGGGGGCACCCCGTTTCAGCGGCTGAACTTCATGGTGGGCAAGCTCAACCGGGCCATGCAGCGCAACCCGCTGCTGACCGAGGCGATGACGCGGGCCTACGTGTTCGCCGACGCGTCGGCGGCCAGCGAGGTCGACCAGGTGGAGAAGCTCATCGACTCGATGTTCGCCCGCGCGATGGCCGACGGCGAACCCACCGAGGACCAGTACCACATCGCCCGGGTGATCTCCGACGTGTGGCTGTCCAACCTGCTCGCCTGGCTGACCCGGCGCGCCTCGGCCACCGACGTCAGCAAGCGCCTCGATCTGGCGGTGCGGTTGCTGCTCGGCGAGCACGGCTAGGCCGGCGGACCGGCGGTACGGCCGCGAATCAGCTCGGTGTCGAGCAGCTCCACCACCGGCAGGCCCGACCGTGCCGGCTTGAGCAGCAGCTCACCGGCCCGGCGGCCCTTGTGCAGGCTGGACTGCGACACCGTGGTCAGGCCCCGGCTGATCGCGTCGGGCACGCCGTCGAATCCGGTCACCGTCAGCTGCCCGGGCACGTAAACACCATGGGCGCGTAGGTAATCCATGGCCGACAGGGCCAGGATGTCGGCGGTGCACATCAGCGCGGTGATCCGCGGGTTGGCCTCCAGCGCCACCTTGGCGGCCGCGCCGCCCGACTCGGGCAGGTGTTCGTAGCTCTCCACCACGGTCAGCGAATCCGGGTCGACGCCGGCGGCCGTCATCGCCTCCCACACCCCGGTGATGCGCTCGCGCTGCACGTCGAAGGCGGGCGAACGCAGCCGTTCGGCGTCCACCAGGCCCTGGCGGCGGTCCCGGCCCAGCCGCATGGTCAGCAGCCCGATCTCGCGATGCCCCAAGCCGAGCACGTAGTCGGCGAGCTCCCGCATCGCCGCGCGGTCGTCGATGCCCACCCGCGACACCCCGGTCAGTCCCTTGGGCTGGTCGACCACCACCACCGGCAGCCGCCGCTGCAACACGGCCTGCAGGTAGGGGTCGTCGTCGCACACCGAATACACCACGAAGCCGTCCACCCCGGCCGACAGCACCGCCGCGGTTCCCTCATCCAGGCTGCGGCTGGGCCCGACGGCGACCAGCAGCAGCCCCTGCCCCAGCGCCTCGCAGGACTGCGCCACCCCGGTGACGAAGTCGCGGGCGGCGGGGTCGCTGAAGAAGTAGGTCAGCGGTTCGGCCATCACCAGTCCGACCGCGCCGGCCTTGCGGGTCCGCAACGACCGCGCCACCGGGTCGGGGCCGGGGTAGCCCAGCCGCTTGGCCGTCGCGAGCACCCGCTCACGCAGGTCCGCGGACAGCTGATCGGGCCGGTTGAAGGCGTTCGACACCGTCGTGCGCGAGACCTTGAGTTCGTCGGCCAGCGACGCCAGAGTCGCCCGCCGGCGCGGGGTGGGACTCACGCTCGGTGACGCTACAGCGGATCGGTGCGCTCGCGTACGCGCTTCTCCGGCCGGCTTTGTAATGGAAACGATTTTCATTAGTATTGTGCATCGGCTGGCTGGCCGGCGGGAGGACATCGGACGTGGGCACGGCACTGACGCGGGACGCAACGCGGGTCGGCCGCACGACGCGGTGGCTGGCGACCGTGCTGGCGGTGACCGGCTGGGCGGCGCTGACCGGGTGCACCGGTCCGGCGCATCCGCACGCGACCGCCGTCGTCGCGTCCACCGACGTGTGGGGCAGCGTGGCGCGGGCGGTGGCCGGCGGCCACGTGGCGGTCGCGTCCATCCTGAGCGGGTCCGACCAAGACCCGCACTCCTATGAGGCCAGCCCGTCGGATGCCGCCGCGATCGCCGACGCCGGCCTGGTCGTCTTCAACGGCGGCGGCTACGACGGCTGGGTCGACGACGTGCTGGCGCATCATCCCGGCGTCGCGCGGGTCGACGCCTACGCGTTGCTGCCCGACGCCGGCCGCCCCCGAAACGAGCACGTGTTCTACCACCTGGGCGTCGCCAAGGCGGTGGCCGCCGCCGTCGCCGACCGGCTGGCGGCGATCGACCCGGGCAACGCCGCGGACTACCGGCGCAATGCGGCCGCGTTCGGCCGCGACGCCGACGCCATCGCCGGCATTGAGCACACCATCGCGGCCGCCCACCCCGGCGGCTCGGTCGTCGCCACAGAGCCGGTCGCCTTCTACCTGCTCGAGGCGTCGGGCCTGGTGAACCGGACGCCGCCGGCGCTGGAAGCGGCCGTCGAGAACGAGACCGACCCCGCGCCCGCCGACCTGGCGCGGGCCCTCGACCTGCTCGACCGGCGCCAGGTGTCGGCGCTGGTGGTCAACCCGCAGACGTCGGCGTCCGCGGTCAACGGCCTGCGCGAGGCCGCCCGGCGCGCCGGCGTCCCGGTCGTCGAGGTCCGCGAGACGTTGCCCGACGGCGCGGATTACCTGAGCTGGCAACGCAATACGGTGGGCCAGCTGCAGACGGCGCTGCAACCCGTACGGTCGTTGCAGCCGTGAGCCTGCAGGCCGCCGCGGCCGTCGACCACGACGCCGACACCGTCTCGCTGCGCGGCGCCCGGCTGGCGTTCGGCGACCGGGTGCTGTGGGAGGACCTGGACCTGTCGGTGTCGCGGGGCGAGTTCGTCGCGGTGCTCGGCCCGAACGGCAGCGGCAAGACGTCGCTGCTGAAGGTGCTGCTGGGCCAGCTGCCGCTGAGCGCCGGGGTGGGGCTGGTGGACGGCAAGCCGATCACCTCGGGCAGCGGGCGCATCGGCTACGTGCCGCAACACCGCCCGATGGAGCGCGACGTGATGCTGCGCGGACGCGACCTGGTCCGGCTGGGCCTGGACGGCGGGCGCTGGGGCGCCGCGCCGCTGCGGCCCCGGGAGCGGGCCCGCCGCCGCGCCACGGTGGACCAGGCGCTGCGCCAGGTCAACGGCGAACACCTGGCGGACGTGCGGGCCGGGGTGATGTCGGGCGGCGAGCTGCAGCGGATGCGCGTCGCCCAGGCCCTGGTCAGCGACCCGCTGCTGCTGCTGTGCGACGAGCCGCTGCTGACCCTGGACCCCGCCAACGCCAAGCTGGTGTCGGCGCTGCTGGAGCGTCGCCGCCGGGACGCCGCGACCACGGTCATCGTCGTCACCCACGAGATCAACCCGATCCTTCCGTACGTGGACCGGGTGCTGTATCTGGTCGACGGCCGATTCCGGATCGGCACCGTCGAGCAGGTGATGAACAGCGAGACGCTCTCGGCGCTGTACCGGGCCGACATCCAGGTGGTGAAGGTCAAGGGCGGCTACGTGGTGGCCGGCGAGCACACCGACGGGCACGGCTGATGGAGCATCGCCTCGCCGACATGGCCGACCACCTGTTCTCCTTCGACATCACGGTGCACCTGCTGGGCCACGACTTCGTGCAGCAGGCGCTGGTCGCGGCGGCCCTGCTGGGTTTGGTGGCCGGGCTGATCGGGCCGTTCATCGTGATGCGGCAGATGTCGTTCGCGGTGCACGGCTCCAGCGAATTGTCGCTGACCGGGGCCGCGTTCGCGCTGCTGGTCGGGATCGGCGTCGGGGTGGGCGCGCTGATCGGCAGCGCGCTGGCGGCCGCGCTGTTCGGGGTGCTGGGCCGGCGCGCCCGGGAACGCGACTCGGTGATCGGCGTGGTGCTGGCGTTCGGGTTGGGGCTGGCGGTGCTGTTCATCCACCTCTACCCGGGTCGCACCGCGACCAGTTTCGCGTTGCTGACCGGCCAGATCGTCGGGGTCGGCTACACCGGGCTGACCATGCTGGCGCTGGTGTGCCTGCTGGTGATCGCCGTGCTGGCGACGTGTTACCGCCCGCTGTTGTTCGCCACCGTCGACCCCGACGTCGCCGCCGCGCGCGGGGTGCCGGTGCACGCGCTGGGCATCGTGTTCGCGGCGCTGGTCGGTGTGGTGGCGGCCCAGGCGGTGCAGATCGTCGGCGCGCTGCTGGTGATGTCGCTGCTGATCACCCCGGCGGCCGCGGCGGCCCGGGTGGTCGCCTCGCCCGGGGCTGCGATGCTGGCCTCGGTGGCCTTCGCCGAGGTGTCGGCGCTGGGCGGGATCGTGCTGTCGCTGGCGCCGGGCGTGCCGGTGTCGGTGTTCGTCGCGACCATCTCGTTCCTGATCTATCTGGCCTGCTGGCTGATCGGGCGCCGCCGGGAGGCCGCCACCTAAGCTGGGCGGGTGGCCGGTATCGACCTCAACGCCGACCTGGGCGAGGGCTTCGGCGTCTGGCGCCTCGGTGACGACGACGCCATGCTCGGCATCGTCAGCAGCGCCAACGTGGCGTGCGGTTTCCACGCCGGCGACCCCGCCGGGCTGCTGCGGGTGTGCCGGTCGGCCGCCGAGCGCGGGGTGCGAGTCGGCGCGCAGGTCAGCTACCGCGACCTGGCCGGGTTCGGCCGGCGTTTCATCGACGTCGCCGCCGACGAGCTGCTCGCCGACGTGGTGTACCAGATCGGCGCGCTGCAGGCGATCGCGCACGCGGCGGGTTCTTCCGTGTGCTACGTCAAACCGCATGGCGCGCTGTACAACACGATCGTGACGCACCCCGCGCAGGCCGCCGCCGTGGCCGAGGCGGTCCGGCTGGTGGACCCCGGCCTGCCGGTGCTGGGCATGGCCGGCTCAGTGTTTTTCGACGAGGCCGCCCGCCGCGGTCTGCGGGTGGTCGCCGAGGCGTTCGCCGATCGGGCCTACCGGCCGGACGGCCGGCTGGTCTCCCGCCGGGAACCGGGCGCGGTGCTGGCAGACCCGGCGGCCATCGCCGAGCGGGTGCTGGCCATGGTCGAGACCGGGGCGGTCACCGCCGTCGACGGCACCCGGCTCGCGCTGAGCGTGGAATCGGTTTGCGTGCATGGCGATTCGCCGGGGGCGGTGCAGATCGCCACCGCGGTGCGCGATCGCCTGCGGGCGGCCGGCGTCGAGATCCGGGCGTTCTGCTGATGCGGCTCAGGCTCGGTCGCCCCGACATCACCCGCTACGCCGACAGGTTCGACGTGCCCGCGGCCGGCCCCGGTGGGCTGTCGGTGACCTGGCTGGGGGTGGCGAGCCTGCTGATCGACGACGGCTCGTCGGCGCTGCTGACCGACGGCTACTTCTCCCGGCCCGGCCTGGCCCGGGTGGTCGCCGGCAAGGTGTCGCCGTCGCCGCCGCGCGTCGACGGCTGCCTGGCCCGGGCCAAGGTGTCCCGGCTGGAGGCCGTCATCCCGGTGCACACCCACTTCGACCACGCGCTGGACTCCGCGCTGGTGGCCGACCGCACCGGCGCGCTGCTGGTCGGCGGAGAGTCCGCGGCCAATGTCGGACGCGGCTATGGGCTGCCCGAGGACCGCATCGTCGTCGCGGCCGACGGCGAGCCAATCCGGTTGGGCGCCTTCGACGTAACGCTGGTCAAGTCCCACCACTGCCCGCCCGACCGGTTCCCCGGCGTGATCGCGGAGCCGCTGATCCCGCCGGCGCGGGCGTCGGCGTACCGCTGCGGCGAGTCCTGGTCGACACTGGTGCGGCACCGGCCGACGGGGCGCCGGCTGCTGATCTGCGGCAGCGCCGGATTCGTGCCCGGCGCGCTGGCCGGGCAGCGCGCCGGGGCGGCCTATCTGTCCGTCGGGCAGCTGGGGCTGCGGCCGCGGTCGTACCTGGACGAGTATTGGGACCAGACCGTGCGCACGGTCGGGGCGCGCCGGGTGATCCTGATCCATTGGGACGACTTCTTCCGTCCGCTGTCAAAACCGTTGCGGGCGTTGCCTTATGCGGGCGATGACCTGGACTCCTCCATCCGCGTCCTGGACGAGCTCGCCGAGCGCGACGGTGTCGCGCTGCACCTGCCGAGCGTGTGGCGACGCGAAGACCCTTGGGCGTAAAGCGTTTTCGATGGCATTGACCGTTGCGCTGGTGCTGCTTGCGGTGGTGCTCGGGTTCGCCGTCGCGCGCCCGCGGGGTTGGCCGGAGGCGGTGGCGGCGGTGCCGGCGGCGCTGCTGCTGGTGGGTGTCGGCGCGATCCCGGTCGCCGCGGCCGAACAGCAGATCGCCGACCTGTCCGGGGTGGTCGCCTTCCTGGGCGCGGTGCTGGTGCTGGCCAAGCTGTGCGACGACGAGGGCCTGTTCGAGGCGGCGGGTGCGGCGATCGCGAGGGGCCGCGTCGGGTCGGCCGGCATGCTGCGGCGGGTGTTCGTCATCGCCTCGGCCATCACCGCGGTGCTGAGCCTGGACGCCGCCGTGGTGTTGCTGACCCCGGTGGTGCTGGCCGCGGTGCGCCGTCAGCGCACCGCGGTGCGGCCGTACGCCTATGCCACCGCCCACCTGGCCAACGGCGCCTCGCTGTTGCTGCCGGTGTCCAACCTGACCAACCTGCTGGCCTTCCACACGGCCCAGCTGTCGTTCACCAGGTTCACGCTGTTGATGGCGGCGCCGTGGCTGGCCGCGGTGGCCACCCTCTACGCCGTCTTCCGCGGGTTCTTCGCCAAGGACCTGCGGGTGCAGCCCGACCCGGCGGCGCTCGGCGCGCCGCCGCGCCCGCCGGTGTTCGTGTTGGTGGTGGTCGCACTGACGCTCGCCGGGTTCGCGGTCGCCCAGTCGGTGGGGATCGCCCCGGCGTGGGTGGCGCTGTGCGGCGCGTCGGTGCTGGCGGTGCGCAGTCTGGCCCGCGGGCACACCACGGTGACGGAGATCGCGCGCTCGGTCCACGTGTCGTTCCTGGTTTTCGTGCTGGCGCTGGGTGTGGTGGTGCAGGCCGTCATGCGCAACGGGATGGACCGGGCGATGTCGGCGCTGCTGCCGTCGGGCTCGGGCCTGCCCGCCCTGCTCGCGATCGCCGCGACGGCCGCGGTGCTGGCCAACGTCGTCAACAACCTGCCGGCGACGCTGGTGCTGCTGCCGCTGGTCGCGCCGGCCGGGCCGGTGGCGGTGCTGGCGGTGTTGATCGGAGTGAACATCGGCCCCAACCTGACCTATGTCGGTTCGCTGTCGAACCTGTTGTGGCGCAGGGTGTTACGTCAACACGGCGTGGACGCCGGGGTGGGCGAATACACCCGCCTCGGCGTGTGCACGGTGCCGGTCTCGCTGCTGGTGGCCGTGCTGGCGCTGTGGGCGTCGGCGCGGCTGCTGGGCGGCTAGCTTTCGCGGCCGGCCGGCCTGGAGCGGATGATGGTGGCCAGTTCGTCGCGCGACTGGGCGCCCACCCGTTGGCAGGCCCGGTAGATATGGCCCTCCACGGTGCGCACCGACATCACCAACCGCTCGGCGATCTGGCGGTTGGACAGGCCGGCGACGGCGAGTTCGATGACGTCGCGCTGCCGGCCCGATAGCTTGAGCCCCGCCGGGGTCCGCAACGCCGGCGTGCACAGGCCGCCGCATTCCTCGGCCAGCTCACCGGCCAGGGCCGCCGCATACCGCCCGCGCTGGTGCTGCTGCCCCTCGACGAACGCGGCGGAGGCCTGCGCGGCCGCGTCGGCGGCGGCCGCCGCGTCGCCGATCGCCCGGTAGGCCGCCGCGACCGTCAGCAGGGCCTCGCCGTTGCCGGCCCGCAGCGCCTCGGCGTGGCAGGCGATGGCGTCGGCCAGCGGCAGCGACAGCGCGTCGGCCAGCGCGCGGGCGCGCACCGCCCCCGCGGCGTCCCCCCATTGCGCCGCGGCTTGGATGCAGGCCAGTTCGTGGGTGGGCTGGCCGCGGTCGCGGGCGAGCCGCGCCGCCGCCTGCGCGGTGGCGACGGCCTCGCGCAGCTGGCCGCCGGCGGCCAGCGCCCAGCCGGTGGCCAGCGCCAGACCGGTGTGCATGAACAGGAAGTCCGGCGGCACGCAGGATCTCGCCCCGGCGATCGCCTCGTTGGCTTGCGCCGGGTGCCCGAGCCTGCCGTGCGCCTCGGCCAAGGCGAAATAGCTGGCCGGCCGCAAACCGCTGGTGACTTCGTGTATCTGCGCACCGGCGAGCGCTTCCTGCACCAGCCGGGCCGCCTCGGCCGCGGCCCCGCGGGCCAGCTCGGCGTTGCCCAGCAACAGGGCCAGGTTCGCATACGCCAAACCGGGGACGTCACGGGCCGAGTCGGCCAATCGTCTTGCGGTGCTGACGAATTCGTCGATGCGTCCGGTCAGCCGGCACGCCCGCCCGTACACGGCGCCGAACCAGAACCGCATGTGTGACGCCTCGAACGACGTCGTCGCGCGGCGCAGCGCCTGCTCGGCCACCGCGGTCAGGTCGTCGACCTGTCCCAGCGCCCCCATCGCCATGATCAGCGCCAGCGACGCCATCATCGCGTGGAAATCCGGCAGCGACTCGGAATCCAGTGCGGCCCTTGCCCGTTCGGCGGCGAGCTGACAGCGCGCGGCCACCGCGTCCAGGCAGGCCTGCACCGCGCAACGGGCCGCGGCCTGCGCCGGGGTCTCGGGCCGCGCGGCGAGGCCGTCGAGGACCAGCGCGGCATCGGCCGGCCGGCCCAGCATCCACACCAGGTTGGCCGCGCGCACCGTCGCCCAATAGTGCCGGTCGGACGCGTCGCCGTCGGCGCCGTCGGTGATGGCCCGCAACGCCTCCTCGGCCTGCTCGCCCCGGCCGAGCAGCACCAGGTTCATCGCCCGCACCCCGGCGGCGCCGGGCGCCCCGGCCCGCGCGGCGGCGTTGGCCAGCCGGTCGGCCAGGTCCAGGTCCAACAGCGTCATCGCGTGCCGCGCCGACTCCAGGTACAGCTCGGGTTGCGGGTCCAGGTCGGACTCCAGGGTCAGCAACGCCCGGCGCACCGTGGCCTGCATGTCGGCGTCTTGGTCCTGCGCCAGCCGGGTCGCCAGCCGGCCCCGGATCGTCGACAGGTACATCTCGCCGGCGCCGGCCCGGCGGAGCTCACCGAACAGCGGGTGCGCGAGCCGGGCCATCAAGGCGCGCGGGGTGCGTTCGACGGTCACCAGTCCCATCGCCTCGGCCGCAACTAGGTCTTCTCGAGATGCCAAGTCGCACAACAGGTCTACCGGCAGCGGCTCGCACTGCGACAATGTGTCCACCACCAGCGCCAGCGGTGGGGTGAGCCGGCCCAGCTGGCGTCCCACCGTGTCGGACAGGCTGGCCGAGACGGCGACGTCGCCGTCCCACATCCACACCCCGGCCACGCGGCGCATCCGCCCGGCGGCCATCTGGTCGCTCAGCAGCTGCCGCAGAAACAGCGTGTTGCCCCCGGTGAGCCGCCGGAACCGCGCCGCGCACCGCGCATCGACCGGGCCACCCAGCGTGCTCTCGATCACCTCGCGGGTCGCCGCGGCCGAAAGTGGTTCCAGATCAAGGCGAGTCAGCAGGTCGTCCTTCCACAGCGCCGTCACGGCGTCGGGCTGGTGGCTGCCGGTGCGCACCGTCACCACCAGCCGGACCCCGCCGGACTGCGCCAGCTGGTGCACCACCAGGGCCGACAATCCGTCCAGCAGGTGCGCGTCGTCGACGCCCACCACCACCCGGCCCCGGCGTTGCCGGGCCACGAACGTCTCGATCACCCGCCGCACGCTGGTGAGCGGCTCCGACATCGCGTCGCCGAGCAGGCCGATGAACGCCCCGAGCGGCAGGGCCTGGGCGGACTGGGTGCCGACGATCCATTTGATCTGCTCGCCCGACGCCCCGGCGCGCCGCAGCGCCGCACGGGCCAGCCAGGTCTTGCCCACGCCGGCGGCCCCGGCGATCACCACCCCGCGGTGGTGGTCAGCCCCGTTCAGGGCGCGGCGAATGGCGGCCAATTCGCTGTCGCGCCCAATCAGCAGCTCGCCGCCGATCACGCGGCGAGCATAGCCGCGCGGGGGCGCCGCGCGGGCGGGATTGCCCGCCTTCGGTCGCGCGGCCGCGGGACCGGCGGCGGCGCGGCCACCCGAGGTGGAGTACCCGACTACGCTATCGGCGCCCGCCGGTGCCCGTGAGCATTGTTTTTGTCAGCTAACAGCTCGGAAAGGCGGCGACATGACGACCAAGGTGGGTGAGCACGCGGTGGTGTTGGGGGCGAGCATGGGCGGTTTGCTGGCCGGGCGCTCGCTGGCCGACTTCTTCGACCGGGTCACCGTGGTGGAGCGCGACCCGCTGCCCGACGCCCACGGCGCTCGGCGGGGTGTGCCGCAGGGCCGGCATCTGCACGCCCTATTGTGCCGCGGCGCCCAGGCGATCGAGGAGTTGTTCCCGGGTGTTCTCGACCAGATGGTCCGCGACGGCGCCCAGTACTTCGACGGCCAGGACCTCTCGCAGCTCTACTACAACATCGGCGGGCATCTGATGACGCGCAGCGGCGCCGCCCCCGGACTGACCGCCTACAGCGCGACCCGGCCGTTCCTCGAGGACCACGTCCGCGGGCGGCTGCGCGGCATTCCCAACGTCACCCTGCGCGACGAGCACTGCGTCACGCGTCTCGTCTCGACCGCCGACCGCCGGCGCGTGGTGGGGGCGTGGGTGGCCGACGGCCGGACCGGCGAAACCACCGCGATGCCCGCCGATTTGGTGGTCGACGCCACCGGGCGCGCCGCCCACACGCCCACCTGGCTGGACAGCCTGGGGTATGACCGCCCGCGCGAGGACCGCGTCACCGTGCAGCTCACCTACGCCAGCCAGGCGTTGCGCATGACGGGCGAGGCGCCGCGCGAACTCGGCTTGCTGATCGGGATCGTGCCGGGCAGGCCGCGCGGCTGCGGGCTGCTGCACTGCGAGCACGACACCTGGCTGCTCACCGTGATGGGGGTCGGCGGCGAGGAGCCCGCGACGCTGGACCTCGCCACCCTGTGCGATTTCATCGCCGACTGCGCACCGGCGCACCTGCTCGCCGCGGTGCGCGGCGCCGAACCCGTCGGGGAGCCGGTGCGGCACCGGATGCCGTGCAGCCGCTGGCGCCGCTACGACAAGCTGCGGCGTTTCCCGGACGGCCTGCTGGTCACCGGCGACGCGATCTGCAGCTTCAACCCGATCTACGGCCAGGGCATGTCGGTGGCCGCGTTGGAGGCACTGGCGCTGCGCGACTGCTTGTCAAGCGGCACAACGGATCTGGCGCGCCGATTCTTCCGCGCCGCGGCGGCGCCGATCCGGCAGGCCTGGCAGCTGTCCACCAACCCCGACCTCGCCCTGCCCGAAATCGAGGGCACCCCGCCGCTGATAGCCCGGGCGTTCAACAAGTACGTCGATCGGGTGCTCACCGCGGCCGAAACCGACACGGTCGCGCTGAACCAGTTCATCAGGGTCACCTCGCTCGTCGACCCCGCGACCCGGCTGTTGCGGCCGAGCATCATGTGGCGCGCCGCGCGCGCCCGCGGCGCCGATCACCCCGGCACGGCCGGCGGCAGCGGCACGCCGAGTTCGGCCAGCACCCCGCGCGCCAACGTCGGGAAGTCGGTGATGAGCCCGTCGACTCCGTAGTCGATCTGGCGCCGCATGTTCTCGGCGTCGTCGACGGTCCACGGAATGACCTTGAGCCCCAACGCATGCGCGCGGTCGACGTACGGTTTGCCGGTGACCAGCCGGTAGTCCGGGGAGACGATGTCGGCACCGGCCGCCCGCGCCCCGAGCACCGGGTCACCGGCGGCCCGCTCGTCGTACAGGGCCACCAGCGGGATGGACGGCTCGGCCCGCCGTACCAGCGGCAGGGTGCGCCAGTCGAAGCTCTGGATCTCCACCCGCGCGAGCTTGTCCGCCGACCTGACCGCGGCCAGGATCACGTCGACGAACTCCTGGGGCGGCGCCGACGCGCCGGTGTCGTCGGGCTCCACCTTGGTTTCGATGTTGTAGCGGATCGCGTCGGCGCGGTGCGAGTCGGCCACCGCGAAGACCTCAGGAAGGGTCGCGATCTTGTTGCCGCGCACCACTTCCGCGTCCGGGAACTCTTTCAGCCGGTGCCCGCAGTCCAGGGTGTGGATCTGCGCGACGGTGAGCTGGTGCACCAGCTTGCCGACATACGGGTAGCCCGGGTCGCCGGGGAACGCCGGGCCGGTGTCGCTGCATTTGTCGGCCTGGATCGTCGGGTCGTGCCACACCAGCGGTTGGCCGTCGCGGGTCACGACGATGTCGAGTTCCAGTGTGCTGACGCCGGTTTGGATCGCCTTGGCGAAGGCGCGCAGCGACTCCTCCGTCGTCTCGCCGCGGCCGCCGCGATGGGCCTGCAGATCAAAGGTCGCCGGCTGCCCATACACCGGCGCCGCCGACAGCAGCACCGCCATCAGCAGCGCCACCGCCGCCGCCACCGCCCACCGCGAGCCCAGGGAACTCAACCCCTGCGCTGCCTGGAGATCTCGGCCAGCACCACCCCCGCGGCCACCGAGGCGTTCAGCGATTCGGCGCTGCCGGCCATCGGGATGGACACCACCTCGTCACAGTTCTGCCGCACCAGCCGGGACAGCCCCTTGCCTTCCGAGCCCACGACGACCACCAGCGGGTCGCTGCCGTCCAGGTCGTCGAGCGTGGTGTCCCCGCCGGCGTCCAGCCCGATCACCCGCAGCCCGCGGTCGGCCCAATCCTGCAGTGTGCGGGTGAGATTGGTGGCCCGCGCGACCGGGATGCGGGCGGCGGCCCCGGCGCTGGTGCGCCAGGCCACCGCCGTCACCGACGCCGACCGCCGCTGCGGGATCAGCACACCGTGGCCGCCGAACGCGGCGACCGACCGGACGATGGCGCCCAGGTTGCGCGGGTCGGAGATGTTGTCCAGCGCGACCAGCAGTGCCGGCGGCGAACCGGCCGCGGCCTCGAGCAGGTCGTCGGGGTGGGCGTAGATATACGGCGGCACCTGCAACGCGATGCCCTGATGCAGGTGGTTGCCGGTCATCCGGTCCAGGTCGGCGCGCGGCACCTCGAGGATCGAGATGCCCGAATCGGCTGCGCGAGAGACGGATTCGGTGAGCCGTTCGTCGGCCTCGGTGCCCAGCGCCACATACAGCGCGGTCGCCGGGACGCCGGCGCGCAGGCATTCCAGCACCGGGTTGCGGCCCAGCACCGTCTCGGTCTCCTCGGTGCGCTTGGCGGGGCGGCGGGGCGGCGATTGGGCGCGCTTGGCGGCGGGGTGGTTGGGCCGCAGGTGCGCGGGCGGCGTGGGACCGCGGCCCTCCAGCCCGCGGCGGCGCTGGCCCCCCGAACCCACGGTCGGGCCCTTCTTGGTGCCGGCTTTGCGTACCGCGCCGCGGCGTCGCGAGTTGCCCGCCATCTACTTGCCGTCTCCGCCCAACGTCCACTGCGGCCCGTCGGCGGTGTCGGTGACCTCGATGCCGGCCTGCTTGAGCCGGTTTCGGATCTCGTCGGCGAGCGCCCAGTTGCGCTGCTCGCGCGCCTTCTCCCGATTCTGCAGCTCCGCGCGCACCAGCACGTCGACGGCGGCCAGGGCCGCCGATGACTCGTCGCGGGTCTCCCAGCGTTCGTGCAGCGGGTCGCAGCCCAGGATGCCCATCATCGCGCGGATGGAGCGGGCCTGCCGCAGCGCGCCCTCGTGATCGCCGCTGTCCAGGGCGCGGTTGCCTTCGGCGCGGGCCTGGTGCACCTCGGCCAGCGCGGCCGGCACCGCCAGGTCGTCGTTGAGCGCGTCGGCGAACCGCGGGGTGGGCTCGCCCGGCTCCACCGCGCCGACCCGCACCCGCACCCGGTGCAGGAATTCCTCAACTCCCACATAGGCTTTCACGGCGTCCTGCAGCGCGGTGTCGGAGAACTCCAGCATCGACCGGTAGTGCGCGCTGCCCAGGTAGTAGCGCAGCTCGGCGGGCCGCACCCGCTGCAGCATCGCCGGGATGGCCAACACGTTGCCCAGCGACTTGCTCATCTTCTCCCCGCCCATGGTCACCCAGCCGTTGTGCAGCCAGTAGCGGGCGAACCCGTCCCCGGCCGCGCGGCTCTGGGCGATCTCGTTCTCGTGGTGGGGGAACACCAAATCCATTCCGCCGCAATGGATGTCGAATTCGGGGCCGAGGTACTCGTGGGCCATGGCCACGCATTCGGTGTGCCAGCCGGGGCGCCCGCGGCCCCACGGCGTGGGCCAGGACGGCTCGCCGGGCTTGGCGCCCTTCCACAGCGTGAAGTCGCGTTGGTCGCGCTTGCCGCTGGCCACGCCCTCGCCCTGGTGGACGTCGTCGATCCTGTGCCCGGACAGCTGCCCGTACTCGGGGTAGCTCAGCACGTCGAAGTAGACGTCGCCGTCGCCGGTGTAGGCGTGGCCCTTTTCGATCAGCCGCTCGATCAATTCGACCATCTGGGTGATGTGCCCGGTGGCGCGCGGCTCGGCCGACGGCGGCAACACGTCCAGGGCGTCGTAGGCGGCGCTGAACGCGCGTTCGTAGGTGGCCGCCCACTCCCACCACGGCCGGCCCGCCGCGGCGGCCTTGTTGAGGATCTTGTCGTCGATGTCGGTGACGTTGCGGATGAAGGCGACGTCGTAGCCGAGGGCGATCAGCCAGCGGCGCAGGATGTCGAAGGCCACCCCGCTGCGGACGTGGCCGATGTGCGGCAGGCCCTGCACGGTGGCGCCGCAGAGGTAGATGGAGACGTGGCCGTCGCGCAGCGGCACGAAATCACGCACAGCACCGGCTGCCGTGTCGTGTAGCCGCAAGCGGGGGCGATCGGTCACGACGTGCCAGCTTACCGGGTGGTTCCGCGGCGTCCGCGCCGCGCGGGCTCAGCCGGTGGGGACCACCAGCGCGGTGGCGATGGCGGCCAGGCCCTCACCGCGCCCGGTCAGCCCGAGCCCGTCGGTCGTCGTCGCCGCCACCGACACCGGCGCCCCCAGCAGCTCCGACAGCACCCGCTGCGCCTCGGCGCGGCGCGGCCCGACCTTGGGCCGGTTCCCGATCACCTGGACGGCGGCGTTGCCCACCCGAAAGCCGTGGCGCGCCGTCAGATCGGCGACGTGGCGCAGCATGTCGGCGCCGCTGACACCCGCCCAGCGCGGATCGTCGACGCCGAACACCGCACCCACGTCGCCCAGTCCCGCCGCCGACAACACGGCGTCGCACAGCGCGTGCGCGCCCA
Source organism: Mycobacterium timonense (assembly GCF_025821985.1). NCBI lineage: Bacteria > Bacillati > Actinomycetota > Actinomycetes > Mycobacteriales > Mycobacteriaceae > Mycobacterium > Mycobacterium timonense. The sequence continues at coordinate 196,679 of NZ_JACKSY010000019.1, forward strand.
CGTCGCCGTCGGAGTGGCCGGCGCAGCCGTCGGCGTCGTCGAAAAGCAGGCCCAGCAGCCGGCACGGCCGCCCGGGCTGGATCGGGTGCACGTCGACGCCCAGGCCGATCCGCGGGGTGGTGTTCACCGGCGCACGATGGTCTCGGCCAGCAGCAGATCGAGCTGGGTGGTGATCTTGAAGGCCAGCGGGTCGCCGTCGACCACCTGGACCTGGCCGCCGACGTGCTCGACCAGCGACGCATCGTCGGTGAAACCCGCCGTGCCGGCCCCGGCGGCGTAGGCGCGCAGCAGCAGGTCGGTGGCGAAACCCTGCGGTGTCTGCACCGCCCGCAGCCCGTCGCGTTCCGGCGTGCCGAGCACCACCCCGTTGGCGTCGACGGCCTTGACGGTGTCGTGCAGCGGCAGCGCCGGCACCACGGCGCGGTGACCGTCGCGCAGCGCCTGCACCACCCGGGCGATCAGCGCCGGCGGCGTCAGGGCGCGGGCGGCGTCGTGCACCAGCACGAACGCGGGGTTGCCGGGCACGGCGGCCAGGGCCAGGCGCACGGATGCGGTGCGGTCGGCTCCGCCGGCGACGACGGTGGCCTGCGCGGCCAGCAGTCGTTTGGCCTCGTCGACGCGGTCGGCGGGCACCGCCACCACCACGTGGTCGACCACCTTGGAGTCCAGCAGACCGGCGACGGCGCGGGCCAGCATGCTGGCACCGTCGATCTCACAGAATGCCTTGGGAATTCCCGCTGCCAGTCGCTCCCCCGACCCGGCAGCCGGGACGACGGCGGCTACGGCGCCTGAGCTGCCCGTCTCCGGGGCCAACCCCGTCTCCGGGACCAATGAAGTGTCAGGACCTTCAGGAAGCGGCGGCCAGAACCTCGTCGAGGATGGTCTCGGCCTTGGCGTCGTCGGTGCTCTCGGCCAGCGCCAGTTCACCGACCAGGATCTGGCGGGCCTTGGCCAGCATGCGCTTCTCGCCGGCCGACAGGCCGCGCTCCTGGTCGCGGCGCCACAGGTCGCGCACCACCTCGGCGACCTTGTTGACGTCACCGGAGGCGAGCTTCTCCAGGTTGGCCTTGTAGCGGCGCGACCAGTTGGTCGGCTCCTCGGTGTGCGGGGCGCGCAGCACCTGGAATACCTTGTCGAGGCCTTCTTGTCCGACGACGTCGCGCACGCCGACGTATTCGGCGTTCTCGGCGGGAACTCGAACGGTCAGGTCGCCCTGCGCCACCTTCAAGACGAGATACTCTTTTTGTTCCCCTTTGATCGTCCGGGTTTCGATCGCCTCGACTAACGCAGCACCGTGATGTGGGTACACAACGGTGTCGCCGACCTTGAAGATCATCTGATTCGAGCCCCTTTCGTTACTTCATCCTAACACGTCCGCCTAACCACGCGCGAAGCAACGATGCAGGTCAGGGGCACAACACGCGCAGATTAGGGGTTGACATGAGGAGCAAGTCGTGCAGTGCAGCACATTACCAATGCCCGCCGTCGGCCCCGGAAGCGGCCTGTGCGAGCGCTCCCGCGCTGGTCTGGCGCCCCGCGCTACCGCGCCGAAGACGTTCCTACTACTGTGCATAGTTGCATTCAGTCGCACGGCTCAGCAGGAGGCTCGAGAGAGTGAACCGCTTCAAGATCCGCCTCGGCCTTCCCGCGCGCGCCGTCCGGGTCGCCCTCGCCGGGGCGGTGGCCGTGCCGGCCGTCCTGCTCAGCGGTTGCGGGGCCGGTCAGGTCTCGCAGATGGCGGTGCAGGAACCCGCCATCAACGGCAACAAGGTCACCTTCAACAACGTGGCGTTGCGCGACATCCGGATCCAGGCCGTGCAGACCGGCGACTTCCTGCAGCCGGGCCGGGCGGTGGAACTGGTGGCGGTGGCCGTCAACCAGTCCCCGAACACCCCGAACAAGCTGGTGGGCATCACCACCGACATCGGCACGGTGACGCTGAGCGGCGACACCCGGCTGCCGGCCGGCGGGATGTTGTTCATCGGTACGCCGGAGGGCCAGAAGGTGGCGCCCGGCCCGATCGGCTCCAACACCGCGGCCAAGGCGACGGTCACGCTGGCCAAGCCGATCACCAACGGCCTGACCTACAACTTCACCTTCTCGTTCGAGAAGGCCGGGCAGGCCAGCGTGCTGGTCCCGATCTCGGCCGGGGTGGCGCCGCAGCCGGATCACGCCGGCTGACCGCCTGTCGCGGCGCGGTCTTGTCGTAGCCGCTCGCTACCGTCATCACGTGGCAACCGCACGCTCCCAATACCGCTGCTCGGAATGCCGGCACGTGACGGCGAAGTGGGTCGGCCGCTGCCTGGAATGCGGCACCTGGGGCACCGTCGACGAGGTTCCCGCGCTCAGCGCGGTGGCCGGCCGTCGCCCGCGCCTGACGGCCGCGTCGCAGGCCGTGCCGATCACCTCCATCAAGCCCGACGCCAGCCGGCACCGCTCGACCGGTGTGGACGAGCTCGACCGGGTGCTCGGCGGCGGCGTGGTGCCCGGTTCGGTCACGCTGCTGGCCGGCGATCCGGGCGTGGGCAAGTCGACGCTGCTGCTCGAGGTCGCGCACCGCTGGGCGCAGTCCGGCCGGCGCGCGCTGTACATCTCCGGTGAGGAGTCGGCCGGCCAGATCCGGCTGCGGGCCGACCGCATCGGCTGCGGCGGGGACCAGGTGTATCTGGCTGCGGAATCCGACCTGCACACGGTGCTCGAGCACGTCGCCACGGTCAAGCCCGCGCTGGTGATCGTGGATTCGGTGCAGACCATGTCCACCACCGAGGCCGACGGCGTCGCCGGCGGGGTCACGCAGGTGCGGGCGGTGACGGCGGCGCTGACCGCCGCGGCCAAGGCCAACGGGGTGGCGCTGATCCTGGTCGGGCACGTCACCAAGGACGGCGCCATCGCCGGGCCGCGGTCGCTCGAGCACCTGGTCGACGTGGTGCTGCACTTCGAGGGCGACCGCAACGGCTCGCTGCGGATGGTCCGCGGCATCAAGAACCGGTTCGGCGCCGCCGACGAGGTCGGGTGTTTTCTGTTGCACGACAACGGGATCGCCGGCGTCACCGACCCGTCGAACCTGTTTCTGGATCAGCGCTCGGCCCCGGTGCCGGGCACCGCGATCACGGTGACGCTGGACGGCAAACGGCCGCTGATCGGCGAGGTGCAGGCGTTGCTGGCCAGCCCGTCGGGCGGCTCCCCGCGCCGTGCGGTCAGCGGCATCGACCACTCCCGGGCCGCGATGATCACCGCGGTGCTGGAAAAGCACGGAAAGCTGCCGGTCGCGGTCAACGACATCTACCTGTCCACGGTCGGCGGCATGCGGCTGACCGACCCGTCGTCGGATCTGGCCGTCGCGATCGCGCTGGCGTCGGCGCTGTCCGAGCTGCCGCTGCCGACGACGGCGGTGATGATCGGCGAGGTGGGGCTGGCCGGGGACCTGCGGCGGGTCAGCGGCATGGCGCGGCGGCTGAGCGAGGCCGCCCGGCAGGGGTTTTCCATCGCGCTGATTCCGGACGGCGACGACCCGCGGCGCGAGATCGTGCCCAGCGGGATGCGGGCGCTACGGGCCCCGACCATTGGTGCGGCCCTGCAGCACATGGTCGACATCGCCGAGCCCCGCAAAGGCTGGACGCATCGTGCACTGGGGCCGCAGAATGACACGCTGTGACTCGTCCGACGCTGCGTGAGACCGTCGCCCGGCTGGCCCCGGGCACCGGGCTGCGTGACGGCCTGGAGCGCATCCTGCGCGGCCGCACCGGCGCGCTGATCGTGCTCGGCAACGACGAAAACGTCGAGGCCATCTGCGACGGCGGCTTCGCGCTGGATGTGCGCTACGCGCCGACCCGGCTGCGCGAGCTGGCGAAGATGGACGGCGCCGTGGTGCTGTCCACCGACGGCAGCCGCATCGTGCGGGCCAACGTGCAGCTGGTCCCCGACCCCTCGATCGCCACCGACGAGTCGGGAACCCGGCACCGCTCGGCGGAGCGGGCCGCGATCCAGACCGGCTATCCGGTGATCTCGGTGAGCCATTCGATGAACATCGTGACCGTCTACGTGGGCGGGGAGCGGCACGTGGTGGCGGATTCGGCGACCATTCTGTCGCGGGCCAATCAGGCCATCGCCACCCTGGAGCGGTACAAGATCCGGCTGGACGAGGTCAGCAGGCAGCTGTCGCGCGCCGAGATCGAGGACTTCGTCACGCTGCGCGACGTCCTGACCGTGGTGCAGCGCCTGGAGCTGGTGCGGCGAATCGGCCAGGTGATCGACAACGACGTGGTCGAGCTCGGCACCGACGGCCGGCAGCTGCGGCTGCAGCTCGACGAGCTGCTGGGCGGCAACGACAACGCCCGCGAGTTGATCGTGCGTGACTACCACGCCAGCCCCGAGCCGCTGTCCGAGGCCCAGATGACCGCCACCCTCGACGAGCTGGATGCGCTCTCGGACACCGAGCTGCTCGATTTCACCGCGCTGGCAAAGGTTTTCGGCTATCCGACGACGACGGAGGCGCAGGACTCGGCGGTCAGCCCGCGCGGCTACCGGGCGCTGGCCGGCATCCCCCGGCTGCAGTTCGCTCACGCCGACCTGTTGGTCCGGTCATTCGGGACGCTGCAGAACGTGCTGGCGGCCAGCGCCAGCGACCTGCAGTCGATCGACGGCATCGGCGCGATGTGGGCCCGCCATGTGCGAGAAGGACTTTCGCAGCTGGCGGAGTCGACGATCACCGACTCGCTGAGCTGAGTCGCGTTGAGCTGAGTCGCCGGTGCTTCAGCCGGCCGGCGGCGGGGGCACCGGCGGCGCCTCGGGCTGCGGCACCGCCCCGGGCTGACCGGGTCCGGGCACCGGGCCGGGCGGCGGTGGCGGCTGGTTCATGATGAACGGAACCGGCTGCGAGCGCAGATTGCCCAGCTGCACGACGAGGTTGTAGGTGCCGGGCCCGATCGCCGGCCGCGGCAACGGGCAGTGCGGCGCCGAGCCCATGCCCGTCCAGGTCACCGCGGTGGTCACCTGCTCGCCCGGGGTGAAGGTCTTGATCAGCGTCTCGTTGGACGGCGCGCAGTCCAGGTTCGACCACAGCCGCTTGTTGTCCAGCGAGTAGACGTAGGCTGCCAGCACCGCGGCGCCCACGTCGCGCTTGCAGGCCACCAGCCCGATGTTGGTGACGACCATGGTGAACTTCGGCTGGTCACCGATGAAGTATTGCGGCGCGTTGGTCAGCCCCTTGACCGCCAGCGTCGAGTCGGGGCAGTCGTCGCCCTCCTTGAGCACCGGCGGCGGCTGCACGGCGGCGGTGGGTGTGGGCGTCTCGGGGTTCTGGCCCTGCGCCGGCGGCACCGCCGGGGCGGGGCCTTCCGGGCCGGGGGGCGGCGGCGCCTGCGGCGCCGGTGATCCCGGCTTGCTCTGCGCGGAGTTCGGCTTGTCGGCGTTGGCGGGCTTGGCTCCCGCGCTGTGTCCCATGAAGGCGATGACCGCGGCGGCCACGACCCCGATCACGACGACCGCGATGCCCACGGCCAGGCCTCTGCGCCGCCAGTAGATCTCGGTGGGTAGCGGGCCACGCGGTTCCAGATCGAGCACGTTCGCAGCGTAGGCCCAGGTCACGCCGATTCGGCTGACCCGCCCCGGCGTGTCGCGAGGTTTGCTGGCTGACCCCGGTGTAAGGGTGGCGCGCCGACCCGGCCGCTCGGGCGGGATCGGCGGGCCGCTCGCCCGTTATTCGCCGATGTCGCCCACGTGGTCGCACAGGGCCGCCCGCCCGTCGGCCAGGTGGTAGGTGACGCCGGCCACCGCGACCGTGCCGTCGCCGATCCGCTCGGCGATGGTCGTGGACCGCGACACCAGCTGGGCCACGGTTTCGCGGACGTGCCGCTCCTCGAACTCGTCGACGCGGCTCAGGCCCTCGCGGCGGCCCATCAGGATCGACGGCGCCACCCGCTCCACCACGTCGCGCACGAAACCGCCGGGGATGGCGCCCTCCTCGATGGCGCCCAGGGCGGCCTTGACCGCGCCGCAGCTGTCATGGCCCAACACCACGATCAGCGGCACGTTGAGCACGCTCACCGCGAATTCGATGGAACCCAGGACCGCGGTGTCGATGGCCTGGCCCGCGGTGCGCACCACGAACATGTCGCCCAGGCCCTGATCGAAGATCAGCTCGGCGGCGACCCGGCTGTCCGAGCAGCCGAACACCACCGCGGTGGGGCTCTGCCCGGCGGCCAGGCTGGCGCGATGCTCGACGCTTTGGCTCGGATGCTGCGGCTTCCCGGCGACGAATCGCTCGTTACCCTCTTTGAGTGACTTCCACGCGGTTACCGGACTGGTGTTAGGCATGGCTGACATCATGCCGCAGCCGCCGGCCGTCGGCAGCCCACTCATATCGGTTACCGATCTTCTCGAGTGGTATCGGGTTGCGCGCCGCGATCTGCCGTGGCGCGCCCCCGGCGTCAGCGCATGGCAGATCCTGGTCAGCGAGTTCATGCTGCAGCAGACGCCGGTGTCGCGGGTGCTGCCGATCTGGCCGGACTGGGTGCGGCGCTGGCCCACCCCGTCGGCCACCGCGGCGGCCAGCGCCGCCGACGTGCTGCGTGCCTGGGGCAAGCTGGGATATCCGCGGCGCGCCAAGCGATTACACGAGTGCGCCACCGTGATCGCGCGCGATCACGGTGACGTGGTTCCCCGCGACATCGACACCCTGCTGACGCTGCCGGGGGTCGGCGGCTACACCGCCCGCGCCGTCGCCTGCTTCGCCTACCGACGCCCGGTGCCGGTGGTGGACACCAACGTGCGCCGGGTGGTGGCCCGCGCGGTGCACGGCCAGGCCGACGCCGGAGCGCCGTCCGCCGGCCGCGACCACGCCGACGTGGCGGCGCTGCTGCCGGGCGACGGCAGCGCGCCGGAGTTCTCGGTCGCGCTGATGGAGCTGGGGGCCACGGTGTGCACCGCCCGCGCCCCGCGCTGCGGGTTGTGCCCGCTGCGCCGGTGCGCCTGGCGCGAGGCCGGTCATCCCCCGCCGACCGGGCCGGCGCGGCGGGTTCAGACCTACGCCGGAACCGACCGGCAGGTGCGCGGACGCCTCATGGATGTGTTGCGCGGCAACGATTCTCCGGTCACCCGGGCCGAGCTGGATGTGGCCTGGCTGACCGACACAGCGCAGCGGGACCGGGCGCTGTATTCGCTGCTGGCCGACGGCCTGGTGACGCAGACGGCCGACGGCCGGTTCGCCCTAGCCGGCGAGGAATGACTCGACGGCCTGCCGGTACGCCTCCGGCGCCTCGTCGTGGACCAGGTGCCCGGCCTGTGGGACGTGCAAATAGGTTGCGGCGACGGCCCTTTCGGCCATCTCGAGCATCTGGCCGGGCGGGGTGACCGAATTGCCGGCCTCGATCAGCAGCGCCGGGACGCGCACCGCGCGCCACTGCGCCCAGTAGTCCCGGGTGCCCCATTCCGCGGCGATCTCGATCCATCGCGAGGTGTGGCCGTGCAGCCGCCAACCCGTTTCGGTGCGGTCGAACGCCTCCAGGAAGTACTGCCCGGCGACCGGCCCGAATTCGGCGAATACCTGTTCGGCGGAATCGAATTCGACCGGCAGGGCGTGCAGCCACGGCTCCCACGGGCCGGTGGTGCGGCCGCGGAAGTCCGGGGCCATGTCCTCGACCACCAGGGCCGACACCAGCTTGGGATGCTGCGCGGCCAGGCACCACGAGTGCAGGGCGCCCATCGAATGCCCGACCATCCGGGCCGGCGCATCCAGGGTGCCCACCGCGTCGGCCAGGTCGGCCACGAAGCGTTCGGTGCTGATCGGGTGCGGGTCCTCGACGTCGCGGCCGCGGTGCCACGGCGCGTCGTAGCTGTAGACGGTGCCCAGCCGGGTCAGCCACGGCAGCTGGCGCGTCCAGGTGCTGCCCCGGCCCATCAGGCCGTGCACCAGCACCAGGGGCTCGCCGTGGCCGCCGTGGCGAGTCAACACCGTGCTGGGCATGCCACCATCTTGCGTGCACCGCGCCGGTTGTCCCGGGCGGGGGCCGGGGTAGCCTAGCGGCATGCCGCCAGTGGTGAAGATCAACGCAATCGAAGTGCCCGCCGACGCGGGCCCGGAACTGGAGAAGCGGTTCGCCCACCGCGCCCATGCGGTGGAGAATCAGCCCGGCTTCCTCGGCTTCCAGTTGCTGCGTCCGGTCCAGGGCGAGGACCGCTACTTCGTGGTGACACACTGGGAGTCCGACGAGGCGTTCCAGGCGTGGGCGAAGGGTCCCGCCATCGAAGCGCACGCCGGCCATCGGGCCAACCCGGTGGCGACCGGGGCGTCTCTGCTGGAATTCGAGGTTGTGCTGGACGTTGCCGCAAACAAGCAGGCTGGCTAGCGGGCTGTTCGCCTGGCGCCGCGCACTGGTGCTGAGCGCTGCCGCCGCACTGGTGGCGACCTTGGCGCCCGGGTGCGCCTCCTCCCCCTCCCCGCAGGCGAACGCGGCCAATCCGGGACGCCAGATCGACACCCGGACGCCGCCCGGCATCCGGGCCCAGCAGACGTTGGACATGCTGAATTCGGACTGGCCCATCGGCCCGGTCGGCGTTCGCACCCTGGCCGCCGCCGACAAGGTGGAGTCGGTGCAGACCACGCTGGAGGCGCTGTGGTGGGATCGCCCGTTCGCCCTCAACGGTGTCGACATCGGGGCCAGCGTGGCCACCCTGCACCTGACGTCGTCCTACGGTGCCCGCCAAGACATCCGGATCCACACCGACGACGGCGGCTGGGTGGACCGCTTCGACCTGGACACCCGGGCGCCCACGGTCAACTCGTGGCATGACGTCGATGCGGTGTTGAGCAAGACCGGCGCGCGCTACTCGTATCAGGCCGCCAAGGTCGACCCGCAGGGCCGCTGCGAACCGGTGGCGGGCACCAACACCGGCGAATCCCTGCCGCTGGCATCGATTTTCAAGCTCTACGTGCTGCACGCCCTGGCCGGCGCCGTCACCGCCGGAAGGGTGTCCTGGGACGACCAGCTGACCGTCACCGACAAGAGCCGGGCCGTGGGTTCGTCGGGTCTGGCGCTGCCCGCCGGGGCGCAGGTCTCGGTGCGCACCGCCGCCGAGAAGATGATCGCCACCAGCGACAACATGGCGACCGACCTGCTGATCGACAAGCTGGGCACGCACGCCATCGAGGAGGCGCTGGCCACGGCCGGCCATCACGACCCGTCCAGCATGACTCCGTTCCCCACCATGTACGAGCTGTTCTCGGTCGGCTGGGGCCGACCCGATCTGCGCAGCCAGTGGGAGCACGGATCCCCGCAGGTTCGCGCCCGGCTGCTGGCGCAGGCGAATTCGACGCCGTACGACCCGGATCCGATGCGCGCCCACTCGCCGGCGTCCTCCTACGGCGCGGAGTGGTACGGCAACGCGCAGGACATCTGCCGGGTGCACGCGGCGCTGCAGGCCGACGCGGTGGGCAAGGCCGCACCGGTGCGCGACATCCTGTCCGCGGTGTCGGGCATCCAGCTGGACCCGGCGGTGTGGCCCTACATCGGCGCGAAAGCCGGTGGGCTGCCGGGGGATTTGACGTTCAGCTGGTACGCGGTCGACAAGACACACCAGCCGTGGGTGGTCAGCTTCCAGCTGAACTGGCCGCGCGATCACGGCCCGACCGCGACGGGCTGGATGCTGCAGGTGGCCAAACAGGCCTTCGCGCTGATCGCGCCGCGCTAGTCGCGGCGGCCGCTAGTTGGTGCTGGGCACCCAGTTGCCATGGAAGCCGGCGGGAACTCGATGCGGCAGCTTGATGCTGGCAACGTCCTCAAGGGTTTGAGCATCGAGGATCGCCAACTCGCTGCGATTGGTGGCCCGGTCGTACACATAGCCCATCAGCACGCCCTCGTCTTCCGCGGCGGTCGGCGATGAAGGATGAAACACGAACTCGCCCAATGCTTTTTGCGGGCCCAGGGAGCGCGACTGGGTGCTCCCGCCAACAAGATCGTGCTTGAGCAAGCAGTCCCCGCCTTCGATGCCCTCCAGCACCGTCGGCGTGTAGCCGTAACGATGCCGCTTTCCAACCAGGCGCTCGTCGATGCGCGGAAACTCCTGGCCCCGATCATCAATGCGAGATTCGCGCACCTTCCCGGCCGCCAGATCGATCACCCAACGGTCCAACGTGGGTGGCCCCTCATTGGGACCGGTGCGGTCCCGGTCGGACATCTTGGGGTTTCGCACTACGTCGAGCACGATGGTGCCATCCTCTTCGTAGGCATTCATCGGATGGAATACGTAGCACGGTTCGACGTCGAACCAGCGCACATCGGCATCTTCACCGTCGCGTGGCATCACGCCGACACGGGCCGGGTAGTTCGGGTTCCACGAGTAGGGCATTCGCCGGTCCGTGGTCGCCGCCAGCAGCCGCGCGGCGATGGGATCGGGAATGGCGACCCGGCCGATCAGCGCCGACAGCATCAGTCGGGCGATCGGCCGAAGCCCGCGCGGCGCCGTCATGGCCGCGCCCACCGCCGCATCGAAGGTGACCGGCAGGTCGTAGAACACGACATAGCGTTCAGTCAGGGAAAAGTCATGCATCATCGGGCTGCCGCCAACGGTGACGTCAACGGTCCGTCGCGCTCGACCCTCGACGTCGATCACCGAATACTGCACCTTGTTGCCGCGGTAGGGGTTGTACGAAACCGCATGCAGCTCACCCGTCTCGGGGTCACGATGGGGGTGCGCCGCGTACCCGCCGGTGAGCGTTCCGGCGAAGTCGCACACGCCGACGGTGTCCAATTCCTCGGTGAGTTCATAGTTGGCGATGCCGCCTTCGATCAATGCGAGTGTCTTGCCGGCATGCCCGATTACGTTGGTATTGGCGCCGGTTGGAAAAAAGCCGAAGTGACCCGGCGGTGCGGGCTGGCCGAGGGCTTTCGAGGTGGCTGGGCTGCGCACCCAACGGTTGCGGTACCACTCGGCCTTGCCGTCACGGATTCGGATGCCGTGCACCATGCCGTCGCCCAGGAACCAGTGATAACGCTCAGGATCGACGTCGCCGATTGGGTTGGCGCCGTTGCGCAGATACCGCCCATCCAGGTAATCCGGGATCGTGCCGACGACCTCCAAACCGGTCAGCGTGTACTCGTGATGCATCGGGGCGAATGGACCCTGCAGGTAGCGGTTGGCCATAACAGACCTCCTACCTGAGCGACACGCTGTTGGTTGCGCTCGTGGACGACAATCCTGCCGCCAAACTTGACATGTGTCAAGTTTGGCGTACGCCCCGACTTTTATCAGGCTAGTGCGCACGTAGGCTGTGGATGTTTGCGAGGATTTCGGCGAGGTCGGGTGGTGGCGGTTCAGCAGCGGTCAGGGTGTGCTTGCCGGCTTGGATAGTGACGGTA
>NZ_JACKSY010000020.1:0-616 GCF_025821985.1 Mycobacterium timonense
AGAGCTCACCGACGGCTCCCACCGAGACCCGACGCAGGAATTTGTCCAGTACGAAGAAGGCCAGATGCTCCAACGGCACGCCGATCGGGCTGACGCTGTTGTCGACGTCGCGGGCGACGATCTGCCGGAACGAGGCGTGCACAGTCGTCTCGGTGATGCCGTACATGTTGATCATCCGCGGCAGCTCCGGATGATTACGGAACCACGACGCAAGGCGTTGCGGTTCAAGCGCTTCGCCGCCGAAGACCACCGTCGTCAGGTTCAGCTGCCCCATCTCGGAGTGCAGCGCGTCGGCGGTTTGCAGGGCGTGGAACGCCGACGGAGTCTGGCTCAAGACGCTGACCTGTTCGCGCACGAGCAGGGCGTGGAATTCTTCCGACGAACGAACGACACCATCCGGCACCATCAGCAGCCGCCCGCCGTACAGAAGCGGAGCCCAGATCTCCCAGACGGAGTAATCGAAGGCCAGGGAATGACATTGCGTCCACACCTGTCCCGGCGCCAGCTCGGCACCGAGTGATTCGAGGAGCCGGGTCACATTATGGTGCGTGACCCCCACACCCTTGGGCATGCCGGTGGTGCCCGAGGTATAGACGAGGTAGGCGAGGTTGTCGGC
>NZ_JACKSY010000021.1:0-3677 GCF_025821985.1 Mycobacterium timonense
CCGAACCAGCGCGCCAACGCCGGCTCATGATCGGACCTACTGACATTCAGATCATCCTCGGGAAGGTGCGCCCACTTTCACGCCCCCACCCCGAGGCTCATCCACAGGTTCTGATCATTGCTCGCGTGGCCGCGCCCGTCGCCACAGCGGCGCTCGACCTGCCGGGCGAGTTCGTGATGGACGGAGAAGTCATCGACGACACGCTGCACGTGTTCGATGTGCTCTCTGTCGCCGGTACCGACCTTCGCGAGCTGGCCTACGGCGACCGCTACCAGGCTCTCACCACCCTGACCGACAACGCCGAGTCGTCGCACATCCGGTGCGTGAGCTGCTGGACCGACGCAACGGACAAGGGAAAACAGCTCGAAGGTCTACAAGCGCGGAACGCGGAAGGGGTGGTGTTCAAGCGCTGGGATGCCCCCTACCGCCAGGGTCGCCCCAGCAGCGGTGGCCCGCAGCTCAAGCTCAAGTTCGTCGCCACCGTATCCGCGGTCGTCACCACCGTCAATCAGCAGCGCAGCGTCGGTGTCAGCCTGCTCAACGGCGACGTCTGGCAAGCCGTCGGCAACGTGACCGTGCCCGCGAATCAGCACGTCCCGAAGCTCGGCGACGTCGTCGAAATTCGCTACCTCTACGCCGCCCAGGCCGGTGGTGCGCTCTATCAGCCGGTCCTGCTGGGCATCCGCGACGATGTCGAGCCCGCCGAATGTGTCCTCGGCCAGCTCAAGCTCAAGTCCGCCTAAGAGCGGACCCTGCCCCAGCAACCGTTGGGGCAGGGCGGGACGCCCGCCGGGAAGGGCTCTTGCCATCTCGACATGTGGCTGCGAGGTCAGCCGGCCTGCCTAAGGCCGCAGTAGCGCAATGTATCGGCCTCAGCGTCGAGCCCAGTCCGGGTCGGCGAGAGCAGGAGCGATCATGGTAACCGTGTCATGGGGTCGTGGCCGGGCCAACGTCGCAAGGGCTTCGGTGTTCTGGCCCATGCGTCACGGGGAGGTGGCGGTGGCTGGCGCGCGAGCGGACCAACGCTTTCTGCCGGCCGCAGGCCGCCGTAGCGGCAACGACTGCAACACTGGTAATCCATGACTGTCATTCGCGTTAAGGATGTCCCGGATTTCAGAGGCTCCGAGGATGTGGTGCTGTTGGCCGCTGACAACGCCGGACTGGACGCCTTTGCCGCAGCGCTCACCCTGGCACAGCGAAACCGGGTGTCTTACTTAACGCATGGCCGCCGGGTTCACGAGTTCGTCATTGAGACAGGCGCGGCCTCCATCGAACTGTCGGACGATCGAGTGGTATGGCGATTAGATGACGCGAAAGCAAGCGAAATCATCGAGAAGGCAAAGGTATTGACCAGCAATGGAGGGCGACCGGGTCACCATTATGTCGATGACATGTCCAGTCCGGCGCCCACACTCGTGCTGTCACTCGATGAGTACCTATCGCCGAGCTGGCTGACCGCAGGCAAGGAGCCGATTTTCCGAGACGACGATCCATAACGAGCTGCCGGCTGACCCGCGGTCTGGGTGCTTGCGTGCTTGCAACTTGACGTGTTTACGCTTCTTCGTACGAGGATGCCTAACGTCGATGGCAGGGCTAGTCGACCCGGATACGGTTGAGGTGGACCGTATTTGGCGCGCCTCCAGTAGACATGCGCGCGATAGCGCAAATGGAATGTCAGTGCCGCACTTTAGAATAAAGACAACAGTTCATCCGGGCAGACGTGTTCGTCTGCTCACCTAACAAGGCGGTAAGCAATGAACATTCGTAAGATCGCGGCTCAGGTTGACCCAGTCGCCGCCCAGATGGCTATCGCGCGAGCGATGGTTGCTCTTGGCTCGGAGTCGAATTGGGACAGCGAAACAATCGAGCATGTTTGCAGCGCTATCTCGCCGGCGTTTCCGTCGGGGCTGCCGAGCGTGTTCAACCAGGATGACAGTGCGGTCGATTTCTGGGCATCGCTCTCTTAGTGAGCGGGCAGGGTGCACAGCGGGCGGTTGTCCGTTGTGCATCTTTGTACGCTCATGCACCGCGCAGCTGCGGCGGCTCGCTCTAACCAGCCGGTGCGCCGTGGAGCCCGGGACACCGCGATCGACCCAACCACCCAGACCGTGTACACGGCGAACAGCAACGACACCATGTCGGTCATCGAAGCCGCGCGCCGGAGCTGAAGACCGCGTGAACAACCCCCCAGAGAGGATTGGACATGAAACGGCAACACGGAGCGCACCTTCGAAGACCTGGTCGCTGAGGCTCGTGCACGCGCCAGTCGATAACCGGCGTCCCCAATCGACGTCGTTGTTGTCCTCGGGCAACCCCTGCGGCACAATCCACCAATGGCTGAACACTCAGACCTCACCAGCGACTCTGTCGCTTGGGCAATGGCGAAAACCCACGCTGACGACCCGGACTACTTCGCGCGCAAAGCAGCGGAATCCGAAGTACTGCGCCGACAAATCATCAACGAGGTGGCCCGGGACGCCGGCCCGGACGATGACATTGACTACTTGACCAAACGCGAGCTGTACTGCGCCGGCATCATCAGCGCATCTGAGTTGCACGCCACCGGCTCTCCCGAACTCCTGCCGCGTGGCTGGTATCAGCACTACGTCGAAGCGCTCGACGAGTACTGCCCGGCCCGAGTCTTCTCACTCGAAGAGGCCGGCGCCGATGCCGCCACTCTGTACGATCGCGGCTATCGATGGATGGTCGTGTTCAGCGAGGTGACCGGTCCGCGTGGAGATCGGACGTTTATCGATGTCCGCAGCTTCGCCGCTGCCGCGATGACCGAGCACAAGGCGCTAGCAGAGCAGGACGCACTCTCCGAGATCGTCCACATGGGCTACCAGATCGCCGACCTGCCCGGGGACATCTTCATAACGCCACGGATCCCTCGGCCGGCGGCAGCGCCGGTGCTGACCACTCCGCAGACGGCCGCGCCTCTGCCGGCGCACGGCTGGTACCCCGATCCCCTCCGACGCTTCCACCATCGGTGGTGGGATGGGCAACGCTGGACCCACATGGTCGCCATCAACGGGCGCACTTACAGCGACCCAATCTGAAAACATGAATCAGAAACCGCTGGGGCGCAACGGATATCAGAAAGCCTAAGAGCAAGGCAATTGATTTAGGCCGGGGCTGTCTGGGCCACTCACCGAGGAGGCCGATCCCATTCGCCGGCTGGCCGGGGGGTGCAGAGCGTGACCGGCCCTCAGGTATTGCGATCGGTGGCTAGCGTGGTAGCGGTGGTGGTGGCGAGTGTCCCGGGCCGGACCCCCAAGCGAAGGTGCGCCGCAGGCGCACCCCTCGTTAAGAACGAATAATGTTGCCGCATAGCGACTCTCATGCTGTATGGCGTAGTCCGGTCGGTAAGTTGAGAAGGCTAGGCTAGCAACGGAACTCGAAGGCCCGGCCGCCGGCGGAAGGGTATTGACCACCCACCACGGTCGAGGCGAAGCCGAGGCAAAGTAGCTGAAAAGTAGTGCAATACAGTACAATTGAAGTATGACCCAATGGCGAAGCCATTACCACCTACGGATACGAAAACCGTTGCACCCCAATGGATAAGCGAGTGCCGGCGATGGCCGCAGGCCATCCAACCCAACCCGGCAACACGAAAAGCATTGCCTAACAACAATACTCAACCAACCACATAGGCGCCGCCAGGCGCCGGTTACCCC
>NZ_JACKSY010000022.1:0-104025 GCF_025821985.1 Mycobacterium timonense
ACCCAGTTGGGTCGCAACTTCCAGGTGATCTACGAGCAGGCCAACGCCCACGGCCAGAAGGTCCAGACCGCGGGCAGCAACATGGCCAGCACCGACAGCGCCGTCGGGTCCAGCTGGGCCTGACGCCTTCACTTCAGGCGCGGCAGCACACCACCCGTCGGTGTGCTGCCGCGTCCTGCGGTTATCGTGCAATTTGACGCTTGAGCCGGTCAGCGACCAATTGAGGAATTGATGGACCAACAGAGCACCCGCACCGACATCACGGTCAACGTCGACGGTTTCTGGATGCTCCAGGCGTTGCTGGACATCCGGCACGTCGCGCCGGAGCTGCGGTGCCGGCCGTACGTCTCCACCGACTCCAACGACTGGCTCAACGACCATCCCGGGATGGCGGTGATGCGCGAGCAGGGCATCGTCGAGGGCGACCAGGTCAACGAGCAGGTCGCCGCGCGGATGCGGGTGCTCGCGGCGCCCGACCTCGAGGTGATCGCGCTGCTGTCCCGCGGCAAGCTGGCCTACGGCGTCATCGACGACCAGAACCAGCCGCCCGGGTCCCGTGACATCCCGGACAACGAGTTCCGGGTGGTGCTGGCCCGCCGCGGCCAGCACTGGGTGTCGGCGGTCCGGGTGGGCGGTGAGATCACCGTCGACGACGTCGCCGTCGCCGACAGCGCCTCGATCGCGTCCCTGGTGATCGACGCGCTGGAATCCATCCACCACGCCGAGCCCGCCGCCATCAACGCGGTCAACGTGCCGCTGGAGGAGATGCTGGAAGCGACCAAGTCGTGGCAGGAGTCCGGCTTCAACGTGTTCTCCGGCGGCGACCTGCGCCGGATGGGCATCAGCGCCGCCACGGTGGCCGCGCTGGGCCAGGCGCTGTCCGATCCCGCCGCCGAGGTCGCGGTGTACGCCCGCCAGTACCAGGACGACGCCAAAGGGCCGAGCGCCTCGGTACTGTCGCTCAAAGACGGCTCCGGCGGCCGCATCGCGCTCTACCAGCAAGCCCGGACCGCGGGCTCCGGCGAGGCGTGGCTGGCCATCTGCCCGGCCACCCCGCAGCTGGTCCAGGTGGGCGTCAAAACCGTGCTGGACACACTTCCCTACGGGGAGTGGAAAACCCACAGCAGGGTGTGACCCACACCAAATACGGATTTCGTCAATGTCTTGCGCTCAACATGCGGTTGAGCTGCGGACACGGCATACTTCTCTCAGGCATCAGCAAATTTTGAACCGGTGTCCACCAGAACTCTTGATCGCAAGGCGAGGCAGATGGAATTCCAGTTGATCGGAATGCACTGTGCGGGGGTCCGCGACGCCTCGAGGAGGCCGGAACCGGCCCGCGCCCGATTGGCGGCGCGGGCCCACACATTCATCACGGTAGGGAGTGCAAGGCGATGACTGCGGTTGTTGAAGTACCACAGCCTGACGTAGAGGGCATCTCGCAGCCCCAGGCGGTCGTCGTCGGCGTGATGGCCGGCGCGGGTGTGCAGATCGGCGTCCTGCTGGACGCCAACGCCCCGGTCTCGGTGATGACCGAGCCGCTGCTCAAGGTGGTCAACAGTCGGCTGCGTGAGCTCGGCGAGACCCCGCTGGAGGCCACGGGCCGGGGCCGCTGGGCGCTGTGCCTGGTGGACGGCTCGCCGCTGCGGGCCACCCAGTCGCTCAGCGAGCAGGACGTCTACGACGGCGACCGGCTGTGGATCCGGTTCATCCCGGACACCGAACACCGCTCACAGGTCATCGAGCACATCTCCACCGCCGTCGCGGCCAACCTCAGCAAGCGCTTCGCCGCCATCGACCCGGTGGTGGCCGTGCAGGTCGGTGCCACCATGGTGGCCGTCGGCGTCACCGCCGCGTCCGGCCTGCTCGGCTGGTGGCGCTGGCACCACAACTCCTGGTTGCCGACCGTCTACGCCGGCGTGATCGGCGTGCTGATGCTCGGCGTGTCGGTGCTGCTGCTCATGCGCGCCACCACCCAGCAGGAGCGGCGGGTGGGCGACACCCTGCTGCTGAGCAGCCTGGCGCCGGTGTCGGTCGCCGCCGCGGCCGCGCCACCCGGGGGCGTGGGCTCGCCCCAGGCCGTACTGGGCTTCGGCGTGCTGACCATCGCCGCGGTGCTCGCGTTGCGGTTCACCGGGCGTCGGCTGGCGATCTACACCGCGATCGTCACCGTCAGCGCGATCGCGGCGCTGGCCGCCCTGGCCCGCATGGTCGCGATGACCGGCGCGGTGACGCTGTTGACCTGCGTGGTGCTGGTGTCGGTGCTGATCTACCAGAGCGCGCCGGCGATCTCGCGGCGGCTGGCCGGCATCCGGCTGCCCGTCTTCCCGTCGGCCACCAGCCGCTGGGTGTTCGAGGCCCGGCCCGACCTGCCCACCACCGTGGTGCGGTCCGACGGCGGCCCGCCGGTGCTGGAGGGTCCCGCCTCGGTGCGCGACGTGCTGACCCAGGCCGAGCGTGCCCGTTCCTTCCTGTCGGGCCTGCTGATCGGGCTCGGCGTGCTGATGGTCGTCTCGCTGACCGCGCTGTCGGACCCGCGCACCGGGCAACGCTGGCTGCCGGTGCTGCTGGCCGGTTTCTGCGCGGGCTTCCTGCTGCTGCGCGGCCGCTCCTACGTCGACCGCTGGCAGGCCATCACCCTGGCCGGGACGGCGGTGCTGATCGTCGGCGCGGTGGTGGTGCGCTACGCGCTGGTGCTGCAGTCGCCGCTCGCGGTCTCGATCAGCGCCGCGATCCTGGTGCTGGTGCCGGTGGCGGGCCTGACGTCGGCGGCCGTGGTGCCGAACACCGTCTACAGCCCGCTGTTCCGCAAGTTCGTGGAATGGATCGAATACCTCTGCCTGATGCCGATCTTCCCGCTGGCATTGTGGTTGATGAATGTCTATGCAGCGATCCGCTACCGCTGAGGCCAACGTGTGGCGCGGCCGCGCGTCCGCCGCGGCCCTGGCCGCCCTGTTGCTCGCGTCGGGCGCGCTGGCCGGACTGCCGCCGGCCGCCGCGATTTCGCCGCCGACGATCGACCCCGCGGCGGTGCCGCCGGACGGACCGCCCGGTCCGGGCGCGCCGATGAAGCAGAACTCGTACTGCACCGAGGTCGGCGTGCTGCCGGGCACCGATTTTCGGTTGCAGCCCAAGTACATGGACATGCTGAACCTGCAGGAGGCCTGGCAGTTCGGTCGCGGGGCCGGCCAGAAGGTGGCCGTCATCGACACCGGCGTCACCCCGCACCCGCGGTTTCCGCACCTGATCCCGGGCGGCGACTACATCATGTCCGGCGACGGCCTGTCCGACTGCGACGCGCACGGCACCCTGGTGGCCTCGATGATCGGGGCGGCGTCGGCCGACGGCGCGGGCGTCCCGCCGGCGGCGCCGCGCAAACCGGTCACCATCCCCACCACCGAGCCGCCGCCCAAAGCGCCGCCGCCGCAGACGGTGACGCTCTCGCCGCTGCCGCAGACCGTGACGATGGTCCCGCCCCCGCCGTCGCAGGAACAGCAACAGCCACCACCGGGACCGTTCGGGGCGCCGCCCCCGCCGCCGGCGGCAGGACCCGCTCCGGCCGGACCACCGCCCGGGCCGCCGCAGGGCGGGCAGGCCCCGGCCGGCAACCACGGCGGCGGCACGGTGACCATCCCGGGCCACGCGGGCGCCGCCCGGGTGACCAACGTCGACAACTTGCGCGGCCCGCGCCCGCTCGACCCGCCGCCGCCGGCGCCGCCCAAGCCGGGCCCCGACGCGTTCAGCGGGGTGGCCCCGGACGTCGACATCATCGCGATCCGGCAATCCAGCCAGGCGTTCGGCCTCAAGGACGCCTACACCGGCGACGAGGATCCCCAGACGCAGGCCAAGATCGACAACGTGCAGACGATGGCGCGCGCGATCGTGCACGCCGCCAACATGGGCGCGTCGGTGATCAACATCTCCGACGTGACCTGCATGAGCGCCCGCAACATCATCGACCAGCGGGCGCTGGGCGCCGCGGTGCGCTACGCGGCGGTCGACAAGAACGCCGTCATCGTCGCCGCGGCCGGGGACACCAGCAAGAAGGACTGCAAACAGAACCCGCCGCATGATCCGTTGCAGCCCAACGATCCTCGCAACTGGAACTCCGTCACCACCGTCGTGACGCCGTCCTGGTTCAGCGACTACGTGCTCACGGTCGGCGCGGTCGACACCGAAGGCCACCCGCTCAGCCAGGGCAACCAGGGGCAGGCGTCGACCAGCGTGGCCGGCCCGTGGGTGGGAATCGCCGCGCCCGGCACCGACGTCGTCGGACTCTCACCCCGCGACGACGGGCTGATCAACGCCATCGACGGGCCGGACAACACCCTGCTGGTCCCGTCCGGCACCAGCTTCTCCGCGGCGATCGTGTCCGGGGTGGCGGCGCTGGTTCGCGCCAAATACCCGCAGCTGTCGGCGTACCAGGTGATCAACCGGCTGACGCGGACCGCCCGGGCGCCCGCGCGCGGGGTGGACAACCAGGTCGGTCACGGGATCGTCGACCCGGTCGCGGCGCTGACCTGGGACGTGCCCGACGGGCCGGTCAAGCCGCCGCAGCAGCTCTCGGCGCCGCTGACCATTCCGAAACCGGTCCCGCGCCGGGATATGGTGCCAATATGGGTGGCGGCCGGAGGATTGTTCGGGGCGCTCCTGATCGGCGGCGCAGTGTTCGGTACGGCGATGCTGATGAAGCGATCGCGCAGGCAGCAATAGGGGCGGAGCAGCAAGACTGATGAAGGCTCAGCGCAGATTGGGGTTGTCCTTGACGTGGCCCCGGCTGACCACGGTGTTTCTGGTCGACATCGTGATCATGGTGGTGGCCAGCCACTGCCCGGAATCCTGGCAGGGCACCTATCGCATCGCGTTCTGGGTCGGCGTCGGGCTGGCCGTGCTGGTGACGCTGCTGTCGCTGGTGACCTACCACGGCATCACGGTGGCGTCGGGGCTGGCCACCTGGCTGTGGGACTGGTCCGCCGATCCCGGCTCCGCGCTGGCCGCGGGCTGCACGCCGGCCCTGGACCACCAGCGCCGGTTCGGCCGCGACAAGGTCGGGGTACGCGAGTACAAAGGCCAACTCGTTTCCGTGATCGCCGTCAACGGCGGCGAGGACGAGACGGGGTCGCGGCATCGGCACCGCGCCGCGTCCCCGACCCTGCTGGTGGCGGCCGTCGCCTCGGGGCTGCGCCAGTTCGACATCCACCTCGACGACATCGACATCGTGTCGGTCAAGGTCCGGCGGGGCGGTCCCGACGCCAGGTCCGCCGAGCTGTCGAAGCTCGACGACTTCGGCCCCGAGGAGTGGGACGTGGTCGGCGACGAACCCACCTCCTACATTCGCCGGACCTGGCTGGTGTTGCGGATGAACCCGCAGCGCAACGTCGCAGCGGTGGCGGCCCGCGATTCGCTGGCCTCGACGCTGGTGGCGGCCACCGAACGGCTGGCCCAGGATCTCGACGGGCTGACCTGCGCGGCCCGGCCGCTAACCGCCGAGGAGATCGCCGAGGTGGACCGGGCGGTGCTGGCCGACCTGGAACCGACCTGGAGCCGCCCCGGGTGGCGCCGCCTCAAGCACTTCAACGGGTTCGTGACGAGCCTGTGGCTGTCGCCGTCCGACATCACCACCGACAAGCTCGAGGAGCTGTGGGACGACGACACCTTCGCCACCGTGCTGACCATCCGGCTGACCGCCCGCGCCGGCCGGCCGCACGTGTCGGCGTGGGTGCGCTACCACACCGAGAAGCGGCTGCGCCGGAACATCTCGTCGGGGCTGAACCGTCTCACCGGGCGCCAGCTGGCCGCGGTGCGGGCCAGCCTGCCCGTCCCGACCGCCCGGCCGCTGCTGGAGGTGCCGAGCCGTCCGCTGCGCGCCGACGATGACGAGCTGTCGCTGTCGCTGGCTGCACCCCGGGAGAGCGCGGCGGGCGTACCCGTGGCGCAATGACGCGGCCGCAGTCCACCGCTGAGGGCGCCCGCAACGCCATGGTCGCCGGCCTGCTGGCATCGGGGGTGTCGGTCAACGGGTTACAGCCCAGCCACAATCCACAGGTCGCGGCGCAGATGTTCACCACCGCCACCAACCTGGATCCCACCATGTGTGACGCCTGGCTGGCGCGGATCCTGGCGGGGGAGCAGAGCCTCGACGTGCTGGCCGGTGCCTGGTCCTCCATCCGCACGTTCGGCTGGGAGACCCGCCGCCTGGGCGTCACCGAATTGCAGTTCCGCCCAGAGGTTTCCGACGGCCTGTTCCTGCGGCTGGCCGTCACCAGCGTGGAATCGCTGGCGTGCGCCTACGCCGTGGTGCTCGCCGAGGCGAAGCACTACGCCGAGGCGGCCAAACTGATCGACGGCGTCGAACCGCGCCAGCCGGTGGACGAAGAGCTGCTCTGCTACGTGCGCGGCGTGCTGTACTTCCGCACCGGCCGGTGGCCGGACGTGCTCAACCAGTTCCCCGAGGGCAAGGGCTGGCGCCAGCCCGAGCTGAAGGCCGCCGGGGCGGCGATGGCCACCACGGCGCTGGCCTCGCTCGGGGTGTTCGAGGAGGCGCTGCGCCGCGGCCAGGAGGCCATCGAGGGCGACCGGGTGCCGGGCGCGGCCAACATCGCCCTGTACACCCAGGGCATGTGCCTGCGGCACCTGGGCCGCGAGGACGAGGCCGTCGAACTGCTGCGGCGGGTGTATTCGCGCGACCCCAAATTCACCCCGGCCCGCGAAGCGCTGGACAACCCCACCTACCGGCTGGTGTTGACCGACCCGGAAACGATCGAGGCCCGCACCGACCCGTGGGACCCCGACAGCGCGCCCACCCGCGCCGAAGCCGAAGCCGCCCGCCACGCCGAGGAGGCGGCCAAGTACCTGGCCGAAGGCGACGCCGAACTCAACGCCATGCTGGGCATGGAGCGGGCCAAGCGCGAGATCAAGCTGATCAAGTCGACGACGAAGGTGAACCTGGCCCGCGCCAAGATGGGACTCCCGGTGCCGGTGACGTCGCGCCACACCCTGCTGCTGGGCCCGCCGGGAACCGGAAAGACCTCGGTGGCAAGGGCTTTCACCAAGCAGCTGTGCGGGTTGACGGTGCTCCGCAAGCCGCTGGTGGTGGAGACCAGCCGCACCAAGCTGTTGGGCCGATACATGGCCGACGCCGAGAAGAACACCGAGGAGATGCTCGAGGGCGCCCTGGGCGGCGCGGTGTTCTTCGACGAGATGCACACCCTGCACGAGAAGGGCTACCAGCAGGGTGACCCGTACGGGAACGCGATCATCAACACCTTGCTGCTGTACATGGAGAACCATCGCGACGAGCTGGTGGTCTTCGGCGCCGGCTACGCCAAGGCCATGGACAAGATGCTCGAGGTGAATCAGGGTCTGCGACGGCGCTTTTCGACCGTGATCGAGTTTTTCAGCTACACCCCGGACGAACTGGTCGCGCTGACCCGGTTGATGGGCCAGGAGAACGAGGACGTCATCACCGACGAAGCGGCGCAGGCGCTGCTGCCGTCGTACACCAAGTTCTATCTCGACGAAAGCTATTCGGAGGACGGCGATCTCATCCGCGGCATCGACACGCTGGGCAACGCCGGCTTCGTGCGCAACGTGGTGGAGAAGGCGCGCGATCACCGCAGCTTCCGGCTGGACGACGAGGATCTGGATGCCGTGCTGGCCAGCGACGTGACCGAGTTCAGCGAGCGCCAGCTGCTGCGTTTCAAGGAGCTGACCCGCGAGGACCTCGCCGAGGGCCTCAGCGCGGCGGTGGCAGAGAAGAAGACCACCTAGCCTTCCCCCGAGGTGACGCGGGCGTGAACCGTTGGTATCGCGTTGTGGATCAGCTTGACTCGCCGACCCCCGAGTGCCACCATTGCCAATGCAAGCACCTCGCTAGGTGAGGCGTCTGCACGGACACAGGCCACTGACCTCGAACGTCGAAAGACGCCCAGGGTCAGGACAGCTCCTCCCGGATTAAGGGTTGAGCCCAAGTGGCTTCCGGCTTTTGACGGCCGGATACGCCGTGTGGTGCCGAAGCTCTGACGAGAGGGGTGCCGCGCCCGGCTATTTCGGCTGGTCGCTCCTCCCCATGTGCGAACCTATGGCACCCGCGCGTGCCGCGGCCTTGAGGAGGTGAGAGCGATTGAGTCCCGATGACAGTCCTTACTCCAGATCGACGACGACGTCGCTTCGATCCGTCCTCGGCATCGTTTTTGCCTGAATTGGCTTGTAAATAGCCAACTTTACTCCGAGCGCCTGCGCGCCGATCGGTGGCGCTGACGCGCGCGCGGAACCTTCCCGAGCCCTCGGGCTCGCTCGCGCCTGAACAGGAGCACTCCGATGATGTATGTCACCGCACAGCCGGAAGCCATGAATGCCGCCGCCGACCGCTTGCAGCAGATCGGCACCGCACTGGCAGCCCAGACCGGGGCCAACTCCGCGCCGATGACCGGCGTCGTCCCGGCCGCCGCCGACCCGGTCTCGCTGCTGGCCGCGGCGCGATTCGCCCAGCACGGGCAGGCTTTTCAGGCGGTCAGCGCCGAAGCGGCCGCGGTCCACGAGATGTTCGTGACCACCTTGCAGACCAGCGCCGGATCGTACGCGGCCACCGAGGCCGCGAACGCGGCGGCGGCCCGCTGAACCTTCAAGGGGGGACCCGTGATCGACTTCGCGGCGTTGCCGCCAGAGATCAATTCGGCCGGAATCTACGCCGGACCCGGATCGGCGCCGATGATGTCGGCCGCCGCCGCGTGGAACACCATGGCTGCCGAAATGCGTTCCGCCGCGGCCTCTTACGGCGCGGTGATTTCGGAGCTGACCAGTGCCGACTGGTTCGGTCCGTCGTCGATGTCGATGCTCGCGGCGGTCACGCCGTATCTGACCTGGCTGACCGACACCGCCACCCGGGCCGAAGAGGCGGCCGCGCAGGCCAACTCCGCGGCGACCGCGTACGAGGCGGCATTCGCCATGACGGTGCCCCCGGCGGTGGTGGCGGCCAACCGCGCGCAGCTGGCAATGTTGGTGGCCACCAACGTCTTCGGCCAGAACACCCCGGCCATCGCGGCCACCGAGGCCGAGTACGGACAGATGTGGGCCCAGGACGCTGCGGCGATGAACGGGTATGCCGTCGCCTCGACCGCGGCGACACGGTTGACACCGATGACGGCGCCACGGTCGAACACCAGCCCGGAAGGTGTTGCGGCCCAGGCCACGTCGGTGACCAACGCCGCCCAGGCGCCGGCGGGAACGGTGCAGTCGACGGTGTCGTCGTCCGGGCTGGCCGGCCTGTTGAGCGGTTCGGACAACTCGGCCTTCGGAACCTTCACCAACGGCAACTTCTTCAGCACCGCCGTGGTCAACGGATCCCTCGCCGGCGGCCCGTTCAACCCGCAATTCATCATCTCCTCGGTGCAGGGCATCCTGGCCGCGCAGCACGCCACCACACTGGGCGGGCTGGGGGACTTCGCCGCCGACGCCGAAGGCGCCGCGACCGCCGACCTGGCGGCCAGCACGGGGGGATCGGCCCCGGTAGCCGCCGGGATGGGCCGCGCGCAGCTGGTGGGGTCGCTGTCGGCGCCGCAGGGCTGGGCCAACGCCGCGACGATCAACCCCGGTCAAGCCGCCGTGCCCGCCACCGGCGTCACCGGTCTCACCGACGCGGCGCCGGCGGCGGGCGGGCCCGGGGGCGTCGCGGGGCCGGTGGGCGGCACCGGCAGGCGACTTCGCCGCGCTGTCCCCAAATACGGTTTCCGGCCCGTCGTCATGCCACGTCCGCCGGCCGCCGGCTGAGAACTCGGGAGAAGATGTCATGTCGATCTACGCGGGACTGCCGCCGGAAGTCAACTCGGCGAGAATGTATTCCGGCCCGGGCTCGGAATCCATGCTGGCCGCCGCGGCCGCCTGGAACGCACTGTCCGCTGAATTACGGTCCGTCGCAGCCGATTACGAGTCGGCGATCGCGACGCTCACCGGCGAAGGCTGGTTCGGACCGTCCGCGGCGAAGATGTCGGCGGCGGTCACGCCGTATCTCGAGTGGCTGCACACCACCGCCACGCAGGCCGAGCAGGCCGGGGCCC
Source organism: Mycobacterium timonense (assembly GCF_025821985.1). Taxonomy (NCBI): domain Bacteria; kingdom Bacillati; phylum Actinomycetota; class Actinomycetes; order Mycobacteriales; family Mycobacteriaceae; genus Mycobacterium; species Mycobacterium timonense. The sequence continues at coordinate 10,056 of NZ_JACKSY010000022.1, forward strand.
AAGCCAACGCGGCCGCCGCCGCCTACCAGGCCGCGTTCGCCGCGACCGTGCCCCCGGCCGTCGTCGCGGCCAACCGCACCCAGCTGGCGAACCTGGTGGCCGGCAACATCTTCGGGCAGAACGCCGGATTGATCGCGGCCAACGAGGCCCAATACGGCGACATGTGGGCGCAGGACGCCGCCGCCATGACCGGCTATGCCAGCGCCTCGAACGCGGCCAGCCAGCAGCTGACGCCGTTCACCCCGCCGCGCCCGGACACCACCGCCAACGGCATTGCCGCCCAGGCCAACACGGTCGCCCAAGCCGCCAACGACGCCGGCAGCGGGGATCCCTCCGGCGGCTTACTCGCCTGGCTCGGCCTGGCGCCCAACACCAACGGACCCGGCCAGCCCGGGCTCGCGGGACTGATGAACTTTTTGGATGGATCCGACGGGAACGTGTTGGGAAGCTTCCTCAACAACGCCTCGGTCGCCAACCTCTCCAACGCCTTCACCACCAGCGGGCTGCTGAACCCGACCTCGTTCGTCGACGCGGCGGTCAACATGAACTCCATCAACTCGCTGAACGCCGTCGACTCCACCACGTCGGGACTGGGCGTGCTGGCGGCCGGGCTCGGAGGCACGGCGAACCTGGCGTCGGCAGCCGCGCCCGGTGCGGCAGCGGCGGCGGAGGTGGGGCAGGCGAGTCTGGTTGGGGCCCTGTCGGTTCCGCCGACCTGGGGTGCAACCGGAGCGGCGATCACGCCGCTGGCGGCGACGACTCAGGTCGGCCTGGGCGCCTACCACGGCTTCGGCTCGGCCACCCCGATGGTGATGGAAGAGGCTGGGGCAGTGGGCATGCCGGGGGTGCCGCTGGCGGGCCTCCCCGGTGCGCATGAGGACGAGTTCTCCGAGCCGATGTACGGGTTCCGCCCGCGCATCATCGGCCGCCCGCCGGCCGCCGGGTGAGGACGGGAGGTCGCGACATGAGAGCCCTAGCGCTGCTGGCCGGCGCGGCCGCCCTGGTCGGCATGGCGATACCGGCGCACGCCGATTCCGATGACGACGCGTTCCTCGCCGCCCTCAACAAGGCCGGCATCACCTATCCCGACCCCGCCCGCGCGATAAGGGCCGGCCAGAAGGTGTGCGACCTGGCCGGCTCGGGCACCACGGAGCTGGACATCATCCGGGATGTCCACGAGCTCAACCCCGCATTCAGTACGGCAAAGGCGGCCCTGTTCGTTCAGGCCGCCGCCGGCGCCTACTGTCCCGACCGGCTGTCGATCAGCGACGGCGGCACGAACCCGCACAGCAATAGCTAGGGCGGTACGTACCGCCACCCCGGCCCGGCCCGCAGGGCGCTACACGACGCCGGTTTTCTCCAACGGCAATTCAGTAAATTCCGTCACACCGGCAATGTCGCGAGACACCCGAACCGACGCGTTCCCGCTGCCCGAAAATCGATCTGACCACGTCGTTATTGCCATACAGGAAACTGTCAGTAGCTAATCAGTGCCAGGGCAGATTGGCCGCGTCTACTCGTATGAGAGGACGTCGCCGCGCTCGTGCGGCCGCACGAGCGCGGACGTCACCGACAGCGCTGTCGGCTCGATTTTCGGTCGATCGCATTTCACCGAAATGGTGACGAGCATCGACTGAAGATGCGCGACACACCCCGGTGATGCCGGGTCGCTCAGGGGTGTGCGAGGCAACCGCAATGCCAGAACTCCATCGCTGAGATAAGCGAGACAGGAGGTTTCCAAGGTTACGCATTTCGGGCGCAATAAGGATGGCTTTCCAGCCAATTGTATAAATCGGCGATGACGCCGAATCGCGAGCATTTCCCGTCGAACCGATAACCGATTGTTCACCGGGATCGGCCCGTGGTCGGATGCTGCCCACAGCACGTTGACCGAGTGACTTGCGCCACTGAGCTGGGCCTTCAGCCCGCGTGTTCTCACACGCGACGGCGGTCCGCGACATCGATGTTTTACATGGGTTTACCTGACGGGAACGCCCGCTGAATAACTTTTGTGCAGCATTGTCTGTGCATTAGCAGCGTGGCTGACTGGTCCTTCGTCCGGCGTCGTGACGCCGGTGCACAGCTAGGAGAGTAGGGGCTTGCTGTCTTCAACGCGCGGAATGCGCGCATGTATTTGAAAGCGCTTTCGATGAATTCACTCGGCGTCGCGAATTCGTCGCTGCGGGGCGAGGGGCGGGATGCTCGGCGTGGCGCGGGGTGGGGGAGGTCCTAAATGCTGGATTTCGGTGCCTATCCGCCGGAATACAACTCGGGGCGGATGTATGTCGGCGCGGGTTCGGGCCCGCTGCTGGCCGCCGCGGCGGCGTGGGACGAGCTGGCCGCGGAGTTGCAGAGCGTCGGGGCGTCGTACGGCTCGACCGTCGAGACGCTGACCACCGGCCCGTGGACCGGGCCCTCGTCCATCGCGATGGCGGCCGCGGCGGCACCGTATGTGGCGTGGCTGCAGGCCACCGGCGCGCAGGCCGAGCAGGCCGGCGCCCAGGCCAAGCTCGCCGCCGCCGCCTATGAGACAGCCTTCGCCGCCACGGTGCCGCCGCCGGTGATCGCGGCCAACCGGGCCCTGCTCGCCACGCTGGTGGCCACCAACATCCTGGGGCAGAACACCCCGGCAATCGCCGCCACCGAGGCGCACTACATGGAGATGTGGGCCCAGGATGCGGCCGCGATGTACGCCTATGCGGCGTCCTCGGCCAGCGCCGCCCAGCTGACACCGTTCACCGAACCCCCGCGCACCACCAACGAGTCGGCCGGGCCGCTGCAGTCGGCCGCGGTCGCCCAGAGCGCTGCGCAGTCCGGCTCCAACACCGCGGCCCACCTGTCCCAGCTGAGCGCGACCGCGCAGCCGGCGGCCCAGGCGGCCGGCAATGCCGCCTCGACGACGGCCGCGTCGACCCAGCTGACGACGCCGAGCTTCATCACCAACTGGAACGAGTTCTGGTCGGTGGTGACCGGGGTGTACTCGCCGCAGTCATGGACCACCATCCCCGGTGGCCCGTTCCTGTCGTTCGGCCAGGCCTACGCCTGGGGCCAGAACGGGCAGGGTGCCGCCGCGTATTTGGCCGGGCCGAAAGCGATTTCGGGGGCGTTGGCACCGCTGGCCAGTGGCGGCAACGCCGTCAAGCCCATGCTCAGCTCCGCGGTCGGGGCGGGGCAGGTGTCGGGGTCGATGGGCAAGGCCGCCCTGGTCGGCAGCATGTCGGTGCCGCAGGGCTGGACGGAAGCCGCCCCGGCGATCCGGACCCTCGCCCAGGTGCTGCCCGGAAACATGGCGGCGGCACCCGCCGCGATGGCCGGCGAAGAGGGCGTGTTCAGCCAGATGGCCCTGTCCAGCCTGGCCGGTCGCGCCGTCGCCGCGGCCGCCACCCGCCCGGTCGGCGGGGCCGCCTCGGCCGCGAGCTCCCTGGGTGGGGTGGCCGCCGAGGCCGACCCGGCCGCCGCCACCATCATCGTGATCCCGTGCATCGAGGAATGAGCACCATGATTACCGAGACCAAACCGATTGGCCGCCAATCGCTTTCCCGTCGCGCGGCCAGGTAGGGGGCAGCAGAGATGTTCTATGGGGCCTTTCCGCCGGAGTTCAACTCGGGCCGGATGTACAGCGGTCCGGGCGCGGGGTCGTTCGTCGCCGCGGCGACGGCGTGGCAGAACCTGGCCGCCGAATTGCAGTCCGCCGCGGCGTCGTATTCGTCGGTGCTGTCCGGCCTGACGGCCGGGCCCTGGGTGGGGCCGTCGTCGCTGGCCATGGCGTCGGCGGCCGCGCCGTACGTGGCCTGGATGCAGCAGACCGCCGCGCAGGCCGCCGAAACCGCGGCCCAGGCCACCGCGGCGGCCACCGCCTACGAGACCGCGTTCGCCGCGCACGTCCCGCCCGCCGTGATCGCCGAAAACCGCGCCCTGCTGGCGCAATAGGTGGCGACGAACATCTTCGGGCAGAACACCGCCGCCATCGCCGCGAACGAAGCCCAGTACGGCGAGTTCTGGGCGCAGGACGCCACCGCGATGGACACCTACTTCGCGGCGTCGGCGACCGCCGCCAACAAGTTGACGGAGTTCGGCCCGGCGCCCAAGACCACCAACGAGGCGGCCCAACCGATGCAGGCCGCCGCGGTGTCGTCGGCGGCGAGCACCCCGGCCGCCAATGTCGCCCAGACCGCGGCCAGCGCGGCCAGCACCACGCTGCCCTACAGCGGCCCGTTCTCCGGCCCGGCGAACCTGGCGTATCTGTACCAGACCTTCATGACGAATCTGTTCAACACGGTCCCGGGCGGTGCCAGCTTCTACACCAGCATGTACAACGCCGTGAAGGTGCCGTTGGGGCTGACCACCCAGTTCAACGACGTCGGGTTGCTGGTCAACTTCCCGTTGTCGCAGTGGCTCAAGTTCGCCCCGCCGATCGGCTACGGCGCGTTGCCCAAGGACGCGCTCGGGGCCGGGCTGGGCGCCCTGGGCTTCGGCCGCGGCACGCTGTACAGCGCGATCAGCCCGGTCGCCGGGATGGGCAACGCCGGCACCCTGGTGGGCAAGCTGTCCATCCCGCCCAGCTGGGCCACGGCCACGCCGTCGATCCGGACCGTCGCCGCCGCGCTGTCGGCCGCCGGGGCCGAGGCAGTGCCGGCGGCCGCGCTGGGCGAGGGCAGCCTGTTCAGTTCGATGGGGCTGGCCGGGATGCTGGGCAGCGCGGTCGGCTCCGGCGGGCCCACCATGGTACGGGGCGGCGTCCGCAACCGGATGACCGCGATCAAGGACCTCAAAGACAAGCAATCGCCGGAACAGCTGAAACGCCTTGTCGCGCAGATCTCCGAGCAGCCGGAGAGCGTGCAGCACCACAACGTGGACCAGGAGAACCTGGACGCGCTGCTGGAGCAGCTGGCCAAGAAACCGGGGATCCACGCGGTGCACCTGAAAAAGGGCGACAAGTCCAAGGTCCTGCCGGCCGATGCCCAGTTGGGTTGAGCGGCAAGGCAATCAGAGTTCAGGAGGGTGACACGTGATGAAACGACTGCTCGCGGCACTGGGTGCGTCCGCCATGATCGGCGCCACGATCGGACTGGCCGCGCCGGCACATGCCGATCCGCCACCGGTGCCCGACGGTGACGACGGGGGTTTCGTCGCCGCGCTGCAGCAAGCCGGCTTCAGCTTCAGCAGCCCCGGCTCGGCCGTCGCCGCCGGACGCGCCGTGTGCTCGTGCCTGAACAACGGCGAGCCGGGGCTCGAGGTGGTGCACGACGTGAAAACCCACAATCCCGGAATGGACATGGAGATGGCATCGAACTTCGCCCTGCTGTCCGCGAAATACTACTGCCCCCATCAGCTCTCCAAGGCCTGACCGGCGCCGCGAGAAGGGCGAATGTGCTTGCCCTCCAACAACTCTGCCGTTGGCGGTTCCGTCGTTGCGGCGTGCGACGATCCCGGGTCATGAGGCTGCTGCTGGGTGTGGGCGTCGCGGCGGCGATCGCGCTGGTCCCGCCGGCGCAGGCCGATCCGGGCGTCGACGAGGCCGGGTTCCTCGCGTCGCTGCGCAGCGTCGGCATCGGTTACGCGACGCCGCAGGGCGCGGTCAAGTTCGCCCAAGCGGTGTGCGTGTCCATGGGCAACGGCGAATCGGGTCCGCAGCTGCTCGACGAGCTCAAGAGCCAAAACCCCGGGCTCACCCGCGATCACGCCACGTCGTTCCTCGCGATCGCGGCGAAATACTATTGCCCGCAGCAACTTAACCGAAGCTAGCGCGAGCGCCGCGGCGAGCGTGAACGCCGCGCGAGCGTGAAGTTAGTTTCACGCTCGCCACCGAACGTGCGCCTAGTTTCACGCTCGGCGCCAGGCGGGGCACGCCGGCGTCAACCGACGGCTGGGTGCGGCGGGTGAATCCATGGAAAATCCATATCCTTCACTGCCGATCTGATGAATTCCATTTGAGCCGCGGCTCGTTGGCGGGACGCCCGCATCTCCGCTCCTACCCTGGCGCCCAGAGCAGGACGGGAGGCAACGGGTGGACTTCGGGGCGCTGCCACCAGAGGTCAATTCAGGACGGATGTACGTGGGTGCGGGATCGGGGCCGCTGCTGGCCGCCGCCGCGGCATGGGATGCGCTGGGGGTCGAACTGTATTCCTTTGCGGCGGCCTACACCTCGACGATCGCCGGCCTGACGGTCGGCTCCTGGCTGGGGCCGGCGGCCACGTCGATGAGCGCCGCGGCCGCGCCCTTCATCGCCTGGGCGACGACAACCGCCGGCCGGGCCGAGCAGGTCGCGACCCAGGCCAGGCTCGCCGCCGCGGCCTACGAGACCGCGTTCGCGGCGACGGTGCCGCCGCCGGTGATCGCCGCCAACCGCAGCCTGCTGATGACCCTGATCGCCACCAACATCCTGGGCCAGAACACCGCGGCCATCGCGGCGGCCGAGGCAGAGTACGCCGAGATGTGGGCCCAGGATGCGGCGGCGATGTACGCCTACGCCGCCGCGTCGGCGGCAGCCGCCGAGCTGACGCCCTTCACCGAACCGCCGCGGACCACCGAATCGTCCGCGGCGGCAAGGCAATCCGCCGCAGTCGCGCAGAGCGCCGCGTCGGACCTCCCGGCCCAGCTGTCGACCCTGATCGACGTGACGCCCACCATGCTGCAAGGCCTGGCGACGACCCCTTCGGCGGCGGCGGCGACGCCGGCGGCGTCGATCATCGAGGCCATCTATCCGATCACGGCCGCGCTGCGGCCCTTTTTCGCCGCCGTCACCGGCGCCTACAGCCCGATCGGGGCGATCATCCTGCCCGGCGGGTGGTGGCTGCTGTCCCTGCAGGCGCTGGGTCTGGCCCAAAACGCGCCGGGCGTCGCCGAACTGCTGGGCGGCGGCAAAGCCATCGCGGGTGGGCTGTCGCCGCTGGCGCCGCTGCGGGGCGGCTACGTCTCGGCGGTGACCCCCGACGCCGGCGGCGTGGCCGGGTCGATGGGCCGCTCGACCCTGGTCGGATCCCTGTCGGTGCCGCCGGGCTGGACCACCGCCGCCCCCGTCCTGAGGACGGTCGCGTCGGTGCTGCCGGCCGCGAGCTCGGCAACCGCCGCGGCGATGCCCGCGTCGGGCGGGGCCGTGTTCGGCGAAATGGCCGCGGCGAGTCTGGCCGGACGTGCCCTGGCGGGCGCGGGGGTGCGCACCGTCGGCAATGGGACCACCGGCGCCGCGACCGCTGCGGCCGCCGACGGTGCCGCGACGACCGCCACGATCATCGTGGTGCCGGCGGATTGACGGGGCAGACCATGACATCTCGAGCGGGGTCGATCCAATGAACTTCGCGCTGCAGCCACCCGAAATCACCTCCGCCCAGCTGTACACGGGTCCGGGGGCCGGACCGATGTTGACGGCCGCCGCGGCGTGGGACGCGCTGGCGGCCGAACTGCAGTCCGCCGCGTCGTCGTACGCAGCCGTCGTCAACGGTCTGGCCGACGAGGCCTGGGCCGGCCCGTCGGCGGCCGCCATGGCCGCCGCGGCGGCGCCCTACGTCGCATGGCTGTCGGCGACCTCGGCGCAGGCCAGGACGGCGGCCGAGCAGGCGACGGCGGCCGCGAGCGCCTTCGAGAGCGCGTTCGCGGCGGTGGTTCCGCCCGCCGAGATCGCGACCAACCGCGCCCGGCTCGCGATGTTGTCGGCCAGCAACGTTTTCGGGCAGAACTCGGCCGCGATCGCCGCCGCCGAGGCCGAGTACGGGCAGATGTGGGCCCAGGACGCCGCCGCGATGTTCGGTTATGCCAGCGCGTCGGCGGCCGCCACCCGCCTGGCGCCCTTCACCGAGCCGCCCAAGACCACCAATGACGCTGGAATCGCCGCGCAGGCGGCCGCGCTGGGCGAGGCCACCGGCCGGGGGGCCGGTACCGCCGCCGCGGACGCCACAGCCCCGCCGTCCGGCATCATCAGCCAGCTGCTCGAGGCGCTCGGCAACGCGTCGCGCGGATACATGGACTTCTGGGACCAGGTGCTCAATACCCTCACGGGATCCCCGCTGGCGGGCACGACATGGCAGAACACCTTCGGGATCCTCGCCGACATCGGCCGATTCAGCACGGTCGCCAACGACAGCATGAGCCCGATCAACCTCGCCATGACCGAGTTCAAGATGTTCTACAAGCTCCCCGTCGAGGGCCTGGACATCCCGAAGTCCGCGTTGGGCGCCGGGCTGGGCCTGCGGTCGGCCGGCGCCGGTCTCACCGGCGCCGTCTCGGTGGGCGTCGGCGAGGCGAACACCGTGGGCAGGCTGTCGGTGCCGCCGACCTGGGCGTCGGCGACCCCGGCCATCCGGTTGGCCAGCGGCCTGGCGCCGGCCACCGCAGCGGCCGCGGCCCCGGCCGCCGGGATCCCGGCCGGCCTGCTCGGCCAGATGGCGTTGGGAAGCGTCACCGGGGGCGCCCTCGGCGCCGTGGCGCCGCACGTCGGCAGCGGCCGGGGCGTCCGGGTCCGCGCGGCGAAGCCCGCCGAACCCGTCAAACTCGACGACGTCATCGCCAAGCTGCAACGGCAACCGGAAGCCGTGCAGCACTGGAACGTCGACAAGGCCGGACTCGACGACCTGCTCGACCGATTGTCGAAAAAGCCCGGCATCCATGCGGTGCACGTGTCCAGCGGCGGCAAACCGACCGTGACCCTGCCCGACGCCGGGCCGGCGGGAAGCGCATGAAACGCGTGCTCGCGCTGCTCGGAATCGGCGCCGCCGCACTCGGATACGCCGCGCCCGCGCGCGCCGAGCCGCAGGGCGACGACGCCGCGTTCCTGGCCAGCCTCGACCAGTCCGGCATCACCTACAGCAGCTCGGTCCAGGTCATCGCGTCCGCCAAGGCCGTGTGCGGGTTGATGGGCCGGGGCGAAACGGGGCTGCAGGTCGTCACCGACATCAAGGACCAGAATCCCGGCATGACGATGGACGGCGCCGCCCAATTCGCGGCGCTCGCCTCGAACGCCTACTGCCCCCACCATCTCGCGCCCAAAGGCGGTTAGCCTGAGATTCGCCGCGCGCCGGGGATCGCTCCCGACGTCGGCGGTTGGGTTGGGCTCCACTTGCGGTTAACCCGGATTTGGTTAGCTCCCTTCTTCGCCGCCTTGCACCCGGGAAGGAGAGTGTCGTGGAGACGTTGAGCGCCGTCGATTTCCTGCTCCGGCTGGGCGTCGGCGTGGGCTGCGGCGCCCTGATCGGGCTGGAACGGCAATGGCGCGCCCGTCGGGCGGGATTGCGCACCAACGCGCTGGTCGCCGCGGGCGCCACACTGTTCGTCCTCTACGCCGCCGCCACCTCGGACACCAGCCCCACCCGGGTGGCGTCCTACGTGGTCTCCGGCATCGGGTTCCTGGGCGGTGGGGTGATCCTGCGGGAAGGCGTCAACGTCCGCGGCCTCAACACCGCCGCCACCCTGTGGTGTTCGGCGGCGATCGGTGTGCTGGCCGCGTCCGGGCATCTGGTGTTCGCCGCGATCGGCACCGGCACGGTGATCGGGATTCATCTGCTGGGACGCCCGCTCGGCCGGCTGATCGACCGGGACAGCAGCGCCGACGAAGACGAAAGCCTGCTGCCGTTTCTGGTGCAGGTGGTGTGCCGGCCCAAACACGAGAAGTACGCCCGCGCCCAGATCGTCCAGCACGCCGGCGGCAACGACATCACGCTGCGCGGCATCCACACCGGCCATCCCGCCGACGACGAGCTCACCCTGACCGCGCACCTGCTGATGAACGGCGACGCCCCGGCCCGGCTGGAGCGGCTGGTGGCCGAACTGTCCCTGCAACCGGGTGTGCGGGCGGTCCAGTGGTACGCCGGCGACGAGGCGCAGGCGCCCGACGATCGGCGCTGAGCGCAGCGGCGTTCGTCGTACGCTTACCGGTGTGAGCGCCCTGTCCGGCTACCTGACCGCGCTGCCGCCGCAGCTGCGCGACCCGGTGCTGGTGGCCATTCCGTTCTTCCTGTTGTTGCTGACGCTCGAATGGACCGCGGCCCGCAAGCTGGAACACCTCACCGCCCGTCCGGCCCCGGGGGCGCACCAGACCCGCGACTCGCTGACCAGCATTTCGATGGGCTTGGCGTCGGTGGCCACCACCGCGGGCTGGAAGACGCTGGCCCTGTTCGGCTACGCCGCGATCTACGCCTACCTGGCACCGTGGCACCTTCCGGCGACCCGCTGGTACACCTGGGCGATCGCGATTCTCGGCGTCGACCTGCTCTACTACGCCTATCACCGGATCGCGCACCGGGTGCGGCTGATCTGGGCGACGCACCAGGCCCACCACTCCAGCGAGTACTACAACTTCGCCACCGCACTGCGCCAGAAGTGGAACAACAGCGGCGAGATCTTGATGTGGATTCCGTTGCCGCTGTTGGGGATTCCGCCGTGGATGGTGTTCTTCAGCTTCTCGCTGAACCTGATTTACCAGTTCTGGATCCACACCGAGCGGATCGACAAGCTGCCCCGCCCGTTCGAGTTCGTGTTCAACACGCCGTCGCACCACCGGGTGCACCACGGCATGGACAAGGTGTACCTGGACAAGAACTACGGCGGCATCCTCATCGTGTGGGACCGGCTGTTCGGCACCTTCCAGGCCGAGCTGTTCCGCCCGCACTACGGCCTGACCAAGCAGGTCGACACCTTCAACGTCTGGAAGCTGCAGACCCGCGAATACGTCGCCATCGCCCGCGACTGGCGGTCGGCGAGCCGGTTGCGGGACCGGTTGGGCTACGTGTTCGGGCCGCCCGGCTGGGCGCCGCGTAGCGCCGGCCGAACCGCGGCCGGCGCGCCCGTCGTGACCTCTCTGTAACATCGGCGCTGGCCGGCGCGAAAAGCTGAGCGTGGAGGACGGTTACGCCGTAACCTCGACCTCCCGTCGGTAGTTGGCCCGATGGATCGGAGTTCATGGTGCATCGCCTGGCAACACGCGCCTTCGCCGCATCGATCACTGTCACAGCGTTGGCCGCCACGCTGCCGGCGTCGGCGGCAAAAGCCGACGTCATGGTGTATCCGGGCATGGAGATACGGCAGGACAACCGGGTCTGCACGCTGGGCTACGTCGACCCCGGCCTGAAGATCGCGTTCACCGCCGGACACTGCCGGGGCGGCGGCGGAGTGGTGACCGACCGCGGCGGCACGGTGATCGGGCGGATGGCGGCCTTCCGGGACAACACCCCCAGCGGAACGACAGTGTCGACCAGTCAGGTGATCAACGACTACGAGGCGATCGTGCTGGACAACGGCGTCACCGCGAACAACATCCTGCCGGGCGGGCGGCCGCTCGTCTCCGACCCCGGGCTGGCGCTGACGCCCGGGCAGCCGGTCTGCCATTTCGGGGTGATCACCGGGGAGACGTGCGGCACGGTGGAGAGCGTGAACAACGGCTGGTTCACCATGTCGCACGGGGTGCAGAGCCACAACGGCGACTCCGGCGGGCCGGTGTATCTGGCCCCCAGCGGCGGCCCGGGACAGATCGTCGGGATCTTCAACAGCGTGTGGGGGGAGTATCCGGCCGCGGTGTCGTGGCAGGCGACGTCGGAGGAAGTCCGCGAAGACCTCGGGGTGCGCGACAACGCGCGCTGAGTGCCGGATAGGCCCGTTCAGCCCGCCTTCGTCAGCGCGAACACCGGAATGGTGGGCGCCGCGGCGCGGAACTGCTCGTCGCTGCTGTCCGGGGTCAACCCGGCGACGTAGTCCTTGACCTGCCAGTACCACCGGTCGAGGTAACGCCGCAGCAGCTGCGGCTTGGCCGCGTCGTCGACCTCGCTGATCCGCATGCGTCGCCGGCGCCAGCGCGGACCCAGCTCGACGACGGACGCGGCCCGCACGTTGCGGGCCCACTGGGTGTCGCCGCGCGGCGAGACCAGATAGTCCGTCCCGTCCACCGTGAGCAGGTTGACCACCACCGCGCGCAGCTTCCCGGTCTTGCGGCCGCGGACCCGCAGCGCCCGGGTGCCCGCGATGCTGACGCCCGCGTCGGCGAGCCAGCGGACCACCACGTTGGCGGCGCGGGCGGCCCGGTTCGGTTCTTCGTATCGGGTGGACATGGGCGCCGTCCTCTCAGCGAATCCCGGGGCAATGCCAGAGAGCGGTGCTCTCCATTTCGAACACGCTGCCACACCGCGGTCGGGAAAGCAAGAGCGGTGTTCTCGGTTGTGTCAGACTGACCGGGTGGGCAAACGCCAGCAGTCCCGGGAGCAGATCGAGGCGCGCATCATCGAACTCGGTCGCCGCCAACTGGTGGACCGGGGCGCGGCCGGGCTGTCGGTCCGCGCCATCGCCCGCGACCTGGGCATGGTGTCCTCGGCGGTGTACCGCTACGTGTCCAGCCGCGACGAGTTGCTGACCCTGCTGCTGGTGGACGCCTATTCCGACCTGGCCGACACCGTGGACCGGGCCCGCGAAACCGCGGGCGAACAGTGGAGCGACGACGTCATCGCCATCGCGCGCGCCACCCGGCGCTGGGCCGTCGAGCACCCGGCATGCTGGGCCCTGCTCTACGGCAGCCCGGTTCCCGGGTACCACGCGCCCCCCGAACGCACCGTTGCCGCCGGCACCCGGGTGGTCGCGGCGTTGTTCGACGCCGTGGCGGCGGGGATCACCACCGGCGATATCCGGCTGACCAATGACCCTGCGCCGCAACCGATGTCATCCGACTTTGAACGGATCCGGCACGAATTCGGCTTCCCGGGCGATGACCTGGTGATCGCCAAGTGCTTTTTGCTGTGGGCGGGGGTGCTGGGCGCGATCAGCCTCGAGGTGTTCGGACAGTACGGGGCGGACACGCTGACCGATGTGGAAGCCGTCTTCGACGCCCAGCTGCGGCTGCTGGTCGACGTGCTGACCCGGCACTGATCCGGCCACGGCCGGTCACGGACCGCGGAGCACGGAATTAGAACGTGTTCACCCGCGGTTTCCCGGTTCGGACCGGATCGGCATGGCAAATTCTTTCGGGCACTTTCTGGCCGCCCGGCGGCTCGACTATTGTGCGAGACGATGACGCTTCCCGTGCAGTCGCCGACGCAGATCGCCTGGGTCACCGGCGACCTGGATGCCACCGAAACGGCCCTCACCGGCCTGTTAGGTGTGCGCAAGTGGGTGCGGATACCGGACGTGCACTTTGCTGCGGATGCCTGCAGCTACCGGGGTAAGCCCGCCGATTTCGTCGCGAGCATCTCGCTGAGCTATCTCGGCGACATGCAATTGGAGCTGATCCAACCGGTACGTGGCGAGAACATCTATAGTGACTTTCTGTCCGATGGCGGGCCGGGGTTGCACCACATCTGCGTCGAGGCCGACAGCCCCGAGCAGTTGGCCGAAGCGCTGGCGCGGGCCGGCGAGCGGGGCGCCCCGGTGGTGCAGCAGGGTGTGATGCCCGGCGGAATCCACTTCGCCTATGTCTCGGCGCCGCAGGCGGGAGTTCCGTTCGTGGAGTTCGCCTACATCGCGCCCGAGATGCGGGCGTTCTACGACTACATCAAACAGCAGCAGCGGTGAGCCGCGCCCGCGCGGACGCGCGGCACGGCGATGAGGAGGAATGGCGCCAATGAGCACCGAGATACCGGCAACTGTCAGTGCCCATGACGTGACGTCGTGGTCCGACGACGTCGACGTGGTGGTGATCGGCTTCGGCATTGCCGGCGGCTGCGCCGCGGTCAGCGCGGCGGCCGATGGCGCGCGGGTGTTGGTGCTGGAACGCGCGGCCGCGGCCGGCGGCACCACTTCGCTTGCCGGGGGCCACTTTTACCTCGGCGGTGGCACCGCGGTGCAGCAGGCGACCGGTCACGACGACTCCGCCGAGGAGATGTACAAGTACCTGGTGGCGGTGTCGCGGGAGCCCGAGCTGGACAAGATCCGCGCCTACTGCGAGGGCAGCGTCGAGCACTTCAACTGGTTGGAAGACTTGGGTTTTCAGTTCGAACGCAGCTACTACCCGGGCAAGGTGGTCGTCCCGCCGGGCACCGAGGGCCTGAGCTACACCGGCAACGAGAAGGTGTGGCCGTTCTGCGAGCAGGCCAAGCCGGCGCCGCGCGGGCATTCCGTGCCGGTGCCCGGGGAGCTGGGCGGGGCCGCGATGGTGATCGACCTGCTGGTGAAACGCGCCGAGGCGCTGGGCGTGCAGATCCGTTACGAGACCGGGGCGACCAACCTGATCGTGGACGACGACGGCGCCGTGGTCGGTGTGGCCTGGAAGCATTTCACCGAGACCGGCGCGGTCAAGGCCGACGCGGTGATCCTCGCTGCCGGCGGCTTCGCGATGAATCCGCAGATGGTGGCCGAGCACACTCCGGCGTTGGGCCAGCCGCGGCGCACCAAGCACCACGGCCTGGTGGCGCCGTACATTCTGGGCAATCCGCACGACGACGGGCTGGCCATCCGGATGGGGGTGTCGGCGGGCGGGGCGACCAAGCACATGGACGAGCTGTTCATCACCGCGGCCGCCTACCCGCCGGAGGTGCTGCTGACCGGGATCATCGTCAACAAGGAGGGTAAGCGCTTCGTCGCCGAGGACTCCTATCATTCGCGCACTTCGGCTTTCGTGTTGGAGCAGCCGGAGCAAACCGCATACCTGATCGTGGACGAGGCGCACACCGAGATGCCGGAGATGCCGCTGATCCGGTTCCTCGACGGCTACGAGACGATCGCGGAAATGGAAGCCGCGCTGGGCATTCCGGCCGGCAACCTGGCCGCGACGCTGGAGCGCTACAACAAGTTCGCCGCCGCGGGCGAAGACCCGGATTTCCACAAGCAGCCGGAATACCTTGCCGCACAAGACAATGGACCGTGGGCGGTGTTCGACCTGTCGCTCGGGCGGGCGATGTACTCGGGGTTCACCATCGGCGGCCTGGCGGTGAGCGTCGACGGCGAGGTGCAACGGGCCGACGGCTCGGTGGTGCCCGGGTTGTATGCCGCCGGCGCGTGCGCGTCGAACCTGGCTCAGGACGGCAAGGGGTACGCCAGCGGGACGCAGCTGGGTGAGGGTTCGTTCTTCGGGCGCCGCGCCGGAGCGCACGCGGCGCGGCGCGCCGCGAAAGCATAGGCGCGCATCAAATCGGGCGCCGGAGCGCACGCGGCGCGGCGCGCCGCGAAAGCGTAGGCGCGCATCAAACCCGCGCGGGCTCCTTTTCGACCGGGCTCAGCTGCCACGGGCCGCCGCCGAGCAGGTGCAGCTGCTGGTCGTGGTGCTGCTCGACGGTGGGCCGATGGCTCACGCTGACCATCACGCACCCCGGCAGCTCGGCCCGAACCAATTGGTACAGCGCGTATTCCAGCCCCTCGTCCAGCGCCGAGGTGGCCTCGTCGAGGAAGACCGCCTTGGGCCTGGTGAGCAGGACGCGCGCGAACGCGACGCGCTGCTGCTCGCCGGGGGAGAGCACCTTGGCCCAGTCCTGGTCTTCGTCCAGCCGGGAGATGAGCGGCGCCAGAGCCACTTTGGTGAGCACCTCGTGCAGCTGCGAATCGGCGATGCTATCCGGCGAATTCGGGTAGCACACCACGGTGCGCAGCGTGCCCAGCGGCACGTAGGGCAACTGCGACAGGAACATCGTCGCGTTGTCGCCGTCGGGCCGGCACAGGGTTCCCGAGGCGTACGGCCACAATTCGGCCAGGCTGCGCAGCAGCGTCGTCTTGCCGGCCCCCGAGCGTCCGGTGATCACCAGCGTGTCGCCCTCGTCGAGCTGGATGTCCAGCGAGTCGACCAGCTGATCTCCCTCGGGGGTGCGCACCTCGATACCGCGCAGCTCGACCGCCGTCTCTTCGCTGGGTTTGACGAGGATGGCGGGCAGCGCCCGGCCCTTGCTGTTGGCGTCCACCAGGCCGTGCAGACGGATGATCGCGGCCCGGAAGGCGGCGAAGGCGTCGTAGTTGTTCCGGAAGAACGACAGCGAGTCGTGAATGTTGTTGAACGCCGTGGCCGTCTGGGTCACATCGCCGAAAGCGATCTCGCCGGCGAACAGTCGCGGCGCCTGGATGGCCAGCGGCAGCGGAACGATGATCTGCGTCACCGACCAGTTCCAGCCGTTGAAGATGATGGTCCGGCGCACGTACCGGCGGTAGTTGGCGATGATCGGCGTGAAACGCTGCCACAGCTGGGCCCGCTCGACGCGCTCGCCGCGGTAGAACCCGACCGCCTCCGCGGCGTCCCGCAACCGCACCAGCGCATAACGGAAGGCGGCGTTTAACTTCTCGTTGTTGAAGCTAAGCCAAATCAGCGGGCGCCCAAGCCAAACCGCGACGACGGTCGCGATGAACACGTACACCAGCACCGTCCAGAACATCGCGCGCGGCAACACCAAGCCGAACAGGTTCAGGTCCCCGGACAGCTTCCACAGGATCGCGGTGAACGAGATGACCGAGGCCACCGCGTTGACGGCCCCGAACAGCAACGTGCTGCCCGTGCCGTTGGACGGGACGTTCGGCGTCCCGCCGGCGTTGGCGGTGAAGATGTCGATGTCCTGCTGGATGCGCTGATCCGGGTTGTCGATCGTGTTGTCGATGAACAGGTCCCGGTAATACGCCCGGCCCGCCAGCCAGTCGTCGGTGAGGTTCGCGGTGAGCCACATGCGCCACGCGATGATGAACCGCTGCGTCAGATAGACGTCGGCCATGAAGCGGGTCACCCACAGCGCCGCCAGCAGGCAGAAGATGCCGAGCGATACCCAAAAGCCATGTATCCCCGAATGTTTGACCGCGTCATTGCCCGACGCGATGCCTTCGAACGCCTTCTGCAGCGCCGTGTACAGGTCATTGCTTTGGAAGCTGAGCAGCACGCTCAGCCGCACCGACAGCAGCACCGACAGCAGCAGCACGCCGAGCATCAGCCACACCCGCACGCTGTGGGCGCCGACGAAGTAACCGCGGGTGATCCGCCAGAACTGCCGGCCCCAGGGCGTGAGGAACCGGAACGCCAGCAGCACCCCGAACAGGCAGACGGCGCTGATCACCCACGCTATGGCCAGCCACCGCAAGGAATCGACAAACGCCGCCGACCAGTCGATCGACGGCTTGAACGGCTTGGCACCCATCGTCGGCGTCTCCTTACGGTCGAGGTGGTCGGACTCTCCTCAACTTGAAATCCTTCGGCGAAGGTACCGGACGGATCTGGATAGGCTGCGGTGATGACCAGTGACGCCACCTCCGCACCGACCCTGCACGCCGGCCGGCTGGTCGCGCGCCGGCTGCGGGCCAGCGGTGTCGACACCGTCTTCACGCTGTCCGGCGGCCACCTGTTCTCCATCTACGACGGCTGCCGCGATGAGGGCATTCGGCTGATCGACACCCGGCACGAACAGACCGCGACGTTCGCCGCCGAGGGCTGGTCGAAGGTGACCCGGCTGCCCGGGGTGGCCGCGCTGACCGCCGGACCCGGCGTCACCAACGGGATGAGCGCGATGGCCGCCGCGCAACAGAACTCCTCGCCGCTGGTGGTGCTGGGGGGCCGGGCGCCGGCGCAGCGGTGGGCCATGGGCTCGCTGCAGGAGATCGACCACGTGCCGTTCGTGGCGCCGCTGGCCCGTTTCGCCGCCACCGCGCAATCTGCCGACGACGCCGGCCGGCTGGTCGACGACGCCTTGCGCGCGGCCGTCGGCGCCCCGTCCGGCGTGGGCTTCGTGGACTTCCCGATGGACCACGTGTTCTCCATGGCCGAGGACGACGGCCGCCCCGGGGCGCTCGTCGACCTGCCGCGCGAACCCGAACCCGACGGCGCCGCGCTGGGCCGGGCCGCCGGCCTGCTGTCCGGCGCGAAGCGGCCGGTGATCATGGCGGGCACCAACGTCTGGTGGGGGCACGGGGAAGCGGCCCTGCTGCGGCTGGCCGAGGAACTGGCCATCCCGGTGCTGATGAACGGGATGGCACGCGGGGCGGTGCCCGCCGACCATCCGCTGGCCTTCTCCCGCGTTCGCGGAAAAGCGTTGGGGGAGGCCGATGTCGCGCTGATCGTCGGGGTGCCCATGGATTTCCGGCTCGGTTTCGGCGCGGTGTTCGGGCCGCACACCCGGCTGATCGTGGCCGACCGGGTGGCGCCCGAGCGCAAGCATCCCCGGCCCGTCGAGGCGCAGCTGTACGGCGACCTGATGACGATCCTGGCCGCGTTGGCCACCGCGGGTGGGGGCGACCACCGGGACTGGATCGACGAACTGCGCACGGCCGAGACGGCGGCGCGCGCCGCCGAGCAGGCCGAGCTGGCCGACGACCGCGTCCCGCTGCATCCGATGCGGGTGTACGCGGAGCTGGCGCCGATGCTGGACCGCGACGCCATCGTCGTCATCGACGCTGGCGACTTCGGCTCCTACGCCGGGCGGGTGATCGACAGCTACCGGCCGGGCTGCTGGCTGGACAGCGGCCCCTTCGGCTGCCTGGGGTCGGGACCCGGCTACGCGCTGGCCGCCAAGCTGGCCCGGCCGGAGCGCCAGGTGGTGCTGCTGCAGGGCGACGGCGCGTTCGGCTTCAGCGGCATGGAATGGGACACCCTGGTCCGCCACCGGGTGCCGGTGGTCTCGGTGATCGGCAACAACGGGATCTGGGCGCTGGAAAAGCATCCAATGGAGCAGCTGTACGGCTATTCGGTGGTGGCCGAGCTGCGCCCGGGCACCCGCTACGACGAGGTGGCGCGCGCGCTGGGCGGCCACGGCGAGTTGGTCGCCGCGCCGGGCGAGCTGCGACCGGCGCTGGAACGCGCCTTCGCCAGCGGCCTGCCCGCCGTCGTCAACGTGCTCACCGACCCCACGGTCGCCTACCCGCGGCGGTCGAACCTGGCCTGACGGGCGTGTCGGGTGCGAACACGCGGGCTCGCCCCACCGGTACCGTTGACCTGTGCCTAAGACGAACCGCGCTCAACCCGGCCGGCTGAGCAGCCGATTCTGGCGCCTGCTCGGCGCCAGCACGGAAAAGAACCGCAGCCGTTCGCTCACCCTGGTGACCGACTCGTCGGAATACGACGACGAGGCCGCCGGGCTGACCGACGAGCAGCTGCGCAAGGCCGCCGGGCTGCTCAACCTGGAGGATCTCGCCGAGTCCGAGGACATCCCACAGTTCCTGGCCATCGCCCGGGAGGCCGCCGAGCGGGCAACGGGCTTGCGCCCATTTGATGTGCAGCTGCTTGGGGCCTTGCGCATGCTGGCCGGCGACGTGATCGAGATGGCCACCGGCGAGGGCAAGACCCTGGCCGGGGCGATCGCGGCGGCCGGCTACGCGCTGGCCGGCCGGCACGTGCACGTGGTGACCATCAACGACTACCTGGCCCGCCGCGACGCGGAATGGATGGGCCCGCTGATCGAGGCGATGGGGCTCACGGTCGGCTGGATCACCGCCGAGTCGTCCAGCGAGGAGCGCCGGGCCGCCTACGGCTGCGACGTCACCTACGCCTCGGTCAACGAGATCGGCTTCGACGTGCTGCGCGATCAGCTGGTGACCGACGTCGCGGACCTGGTCTCGCCCAACCCCGACGTGGCGCTGATCGACGAGGCCGACTCGGTGCTGGTCGACGAGGCGCTGGTGCCGCTGGTGCTGGCCGGCACGACGCACCGCGAGACGCCGCGGCTGGAGATCATCAAGCTGGTCGGCGAGCTGGAGGCCGGCACCGACTACGACACCGACGCCGACAGCCGCAACGTGCATCTCACCGACGTCGGCGCGCGCAAGGTGGAGAAGGCGCTCGGCGGCATCGACCTGTACTCCGAGGAGCACGTCGGCACCACCCTGACCGAGGTCAACGTCGCGCTGCACGCGCACGTGCTGTTGCAGCGCGACGTGCACTACATCGTCCGCGACGACGCGGTGCACCTGATCAACGCCTCGCGCGGGCGGATCGCGCAGCTGCAGCGCTGGCCGGACGGCCTGCAGGCCGCCGTCGAGGCCAAGGAGGGCATCGAGACCACCGAAACCGGGGAGGTGCTCGACACCATCACCGTGCAGGCGTTGATCAACCGGTACGCCACGGTGTGCGGCATGACCGGCACCGCGCTGGCCGCCGGTGAGCAGCTGCGCCAGTTCTACAAGCTCGGTGTGTCGCCGATTCCGCCGAACAAACCCAACATCCGCGAAGACGAGGCCGACCGCGTCTACATCACGGCGGCCGCCAAGAACGACGCCATCGTCGAGCACATCATCGAGGTCCACGAAACCGGGCAGCCGGTGCTGGTGGGCACCCGCGACGTGGCCGAATCCGAGGAGCTGCACGAGCGGCTGCTGCGCCGCGGCGTGCCGGCGGTGGTGCTCAACGCCAAGAACGACGCCGAGGAGGCCCAGGTGATCGCCGAGGCCGGCAAGTTCGGGGTGGTGACGGTGTCCACCCAGATGGCCGGGCGCGGCACCGACATCCGGCTCGGCGGCTCCGACGAGGCCGACCACGACCGGGTCGCCGAGCTGGGCGGGCTGCACGTGGTGGGCACCGGCCGGCACCACACCGAGCGGCTGGACAACCAGCTGCGCGGGCGCGCCGGCCGGCAGGGCGACCCGGGGTCGTCGGTGTTCTTCTCCAGCTGGGAGGACGACGTCGTGGCGGCCAACCTCGACCGCAACAAGCTGCCGATGGAAACCGACCCGGAAACGGGCGACGGCCGGATCGTCAGCCCCAAGGCCGCCGGGCTGCTCGATCACGCCCAGCGCGTCGCCGAGGGCCGCATGCTGGACGTGCACGCGAACACCTGGCGCTACAACCAGCTGATTGCCCAGCAGCGCGCGATCATCGTGGACCGCCGTAACACGTTGCTGCGCACCGCAACCGCGCGTGAGGAGCTGGCCGAGCTGGCGCCGAAGCGCTACCGGGAGCTGGCCGAGGAGATCCCCGAGGAACGCCTGGAAACCATCTGCCGGCACATCATGCTCTACCACCTCGACCGCGGCTGGGCCGACCATCTGGCGTACCTGGCCGACATCCGCGAGAGCATCCACCTGCGGGCGCTGGGCCGGCAGAATCCGCTGGACGAATTCCACCGGTTGGCGGTCGACGCGTTCGCGTCGCTGGCCGCCGACGCGATCGAGGCGGCCCAGCAGACGTTCGAAACCGCCAACGTGCTCGAGGACGAGCCGGGCCTGGATCTGTCGAAGCTGGCCCGGCCGACGTCGACGTGGACGTACATGGTCAACGACAACCCGCTGTCGGACGACACGCTGTCCACCCTGAGCCTGCCCGGGGTGTTCCGCTAGCCGGTGCGCGGCCAGCCGCGCACGGGGCGCCGCGCTTGGCTAATGTCACGGCACATGGAGCCGGTGCTTCCACCCAACCGGGTGCTGACGGTGCCCAACGCGCTCAGCGCGGTCCGCCTGGCGCTCGTCCCCGTGTTCGTCTACGCGTTGCTGGTCGCCCACGCCAATGGGTGGGCGGTGGCGATCCTGATGTTCAGCGGCGCCTCGGACTGGGCCGACGGCAAAATCGCCCGGCTGCTCAACCAGTCCTCGCGGCTGGGTGTGCTGCTCGACCCCGCGGTGGACCGCCTCTACATGGTGGTCGTGCCTGTCGTGCTGGCGTTGAGCGGCATCGTGCCGTGGTGGTTCGTCGTCGTCCTGCTCGTCCGCGACGGCCTGTTGGCCGCCACGCTGCCGCTGCTGTGGAGCCGCGGCCTGTCGGCACTGCCGGTGACCTACATCGGCAAGGCGGCGACGTTCGCGTTGATGTGCGGGTTCCCGCTGGTGCTGTTGGGCACCTGGGACGCGTTGTGGAGCCGCGTGGTGGGCGCCTGCGGCTGGGCCTTCCTGATCTGGGGCCTGTACGCGTACCTGTGGGCGTTCGCGCAGTACGCGGTGCAGATGACGCTGGTGGTGCGCCGGATGCCCAAGGTCCACCGCGCGTCGCGCCCGTCGACCATGGCGAAGGTCGTCGACCATGGCTGACGTGGACCGCGCGCTCGGCGGCTATGACCCCAACGCCGGTCACAGCGCGCACCTGGCGGCGCGCCCGCAGCGGATTCCGGTGCCCTCGCTGCTGCGCGCCCTGCTCTCCGAGCATCTCGATCCCGGCTACGCCGCGGCGGCGGCCAAACGCGGCGCCGTCGACGAAACGCGCAACCGGCGCCCGCGGGTGTCCGGCTGGCTGTGGCAGGCGCTGGCGGCGCTGCTGATCGCCACCGTCTTCGCGGCCGCGGTCGCCCAGGCCCGCTCGGTGGCCCCCGGGGTGCGCAGCGCGCAGCAGCTGCTGCTGGGCAATGTGCGGGCCACGGAAGGCTCGGCGGCGAAGTTGGCGCAGCGGCGCAACGAGCTGTCGGCGAAGGTCGACGACGTGCAGCGGCACGCCCTGGCCGACGACGCCGAGGGGCAGCGGCTGCTCAAACGCCTCGACGCGCTCGGCCTGGCGGCGGCCAGCACGGCGGTGATCGGCCCCGGCCTGAAGGTCACGGTGACCGATCCGGGCGCCGGCCCGAACCTTTCGGACGTGTCCAAGCAGCGGGTCAGCGGCAGCAGGCAGATCATCTTGGACCGCGACCTGCAGCTGGTGGTCAACTCGTTGTGGGCCGGCGGCGCCGAGGCCGTCTCGGTCGGCGGCGTGCGGATCGGCCCGACCGTGACCATCCGGCAGGCCGGCGGCGCGATCCTGGTGGACAACAACCCGACCAGCAGCCCCTACACGATCCTGGCGATCGGGCCGCCGCACGCGCTGCGCGACGCCTTCGACACCAGCCCGGGGATGCAGCGGCTGAGGCTGCTGCAGATCTCCTACGGCGTGGTGGTTACCGTGGATGTCGCCGACGGACTAACGCTGCCTGCCGGATCGGTCCGGGATGTCAAGTTCGCCAAGCAGATTGGGCCACAGTGAGAAGAATCCCGAACAGCTTCCCATTCCGGTTTCCCTTCCGGCGCGACACGGGAAGCCGCGCATGATCGGTATCGCGGCACTGGCGATCGGCATCGTGCTGGGCCTGGTGTTCCATCCGTCGGTGCCCGAGGTCGTGCAGCCCTACCTGCCGATCGCGGTGGTCGCGGCGCTGGACGCGGTGTTCGGCGGTCTGCGTGCGTATCTGGAACGCATCTTCGATCCGAAGGTGTTCGTGATCTCGTTCGTGTTCAACGTCTTCGTCGCCGCGCTGATCGTCTACGTCGGCGACCAGCTGGGGGTGGGCACCCAGTTGTCGACGGCCATCATCGTGGTGCTGGGTATCCGCATCTTCGGCAACGCCGCGGCGCTGCGCCGCAGGCTGTTCGGCGCATGAGGTGAACATGAGTCACGACCCGCCGGATCGCCCGGCCGACCCGCCGGATCAGGGTGCGGCGCACGGGCGCCACGAACTGCCGGGAAAGCAGCCCCGCCCGGCGATCGGGCCGCTGCGCCGCACCGGGTTGTCCGGGATGCTGCGCGGGGGCCGTTCCCGGTTCGGTTTCGGCACCCTGGCCGTGCTGTTGTGTCTGCTGCTGGGCATCGCGATCGTCACCCAGGTCCGCCAGACCGAATCGGGGGACTCGCTGGAGACGGCGCGGCCCGCGGACCTGTTGGTGTTGTTGGACTCGTTGCGGCAGCGCGAGGGCACGCTCAGCGCCGAGGTGAGCGAACTGCAGAACACGCTGAATTCACTTCAGGCGTCCGGCAATAACGACCAGGCCGCCATCCAGTCCGCGCAATCCCGGCTGGCGGCGCTGTCCATCCTGGTCGGCGCGGTGGGCGCCACCGGGCCCGGTGTCACCGTCACGATCGACGACCCCGCGCCGGGAGTGTCCCCCGAGGCGCTGCTCGACGTGGTCAACGAGCTGCGCGCCGCCGGCGCCGAGGCGCTCGAAGTCAACGACGCGCACCAGTCGGTGCGGGTGGGTGTGGACACCTGGGTGGCGGGTACGCCGGGGTCGTTGACCATCGACTCGAAAACGCTGTCGCCGTCGTATTCGATTCTGGCGATTGGCGATCCGCCCACCCTGGCCGCGGCCATGAACATTCCCGGTGGCGCCCAGGACACCGTCAAGCGGGTGGGCGGACGGATGTCCGTCCAGCAGGCCGACCGGGTGGACGTGACCACCTTGCGGCAACCAAAACCGCACCAATACGCTCAGCCCGTCAAGTGAGCAACTCCCGAACAGACAGGATCACCGTGAGCGACATCCCGCCCGACCTGCACTACACCGCCGAACACGAATGGGTTCGCCGAAGCGGTGATGACACCGTGCGGGTGGGCATCACCGACTTCGCCCAGTCGGCGTTGGGTGACGTCGTTTTCGTTCAGCTGCCCGAGGTGGGCGCGCAGCTGACCGCCGGGGAATCCTTCGGCGAGGTCGAATCCACGAAATCGGTGTCGGACCTCTACGCCCCGGTGTCGGGCACGGTGACGGCGGTCAACACCGACCTGGAAGGCAGCCCGCAGCTGGTCAACTCCGACCCGTACGGGGCCGGCTGGTTGCTGGATGTCCAGGTGTCCGACGCCGCCGCCTTGGAGTCGGCCATCACCGCACTGCTCGACGCCGAGGCCTACCGCGGAACGCTGACCGAATGACGGTTGCTAATGTCCCTGCAGCCCGCCCGGCCAAGCGAGCGGTGCGGCCGGCACACGGGGGAAATCAACGTTTCGGATCGTCAGGTGGTGGGCGCATTGCGGCGACGTGCGCGGTACCGTCGACACATCGATCGGTGAAGGGATCCGTGCAGCGATCCGTGAAGGACCATTGAAGACCGTTGAATGACACGTGTAAGACACTGAAACTACGAGACGGCAGTAATCGGCATACCGGGCGGACGAGCCCGGTGCGACGGCCGGCCGAGCGGCCCGGACAGACAACGCCACAGCGGCCAGTGAGGAGCAGCGCGTGACGGACATGGACTCTGGAAGTCAGGACCAGAACGGGGACGAAGTCACGGTAGAGACGACTTCCGTCTTCCGTGCCGACTTCCTCAACGAGCTGGACGCGCCCGCCCAGGCGGGCACCGAGAGCGCGGTCTCCGGGGTGGAGGGGTTGCCGGCGGGCTCGGCGTTGCTGGTCGTCAAGCGCGGACCCAATGCCGGATCGCGGTTTCTGCTCGACCAGGCCACCACCTCGGCGGGCCGGCACCCGGACAGCGACATTTTCCTCGACGACGTCACCGTCAGCCGCCGGCATGCCGAATTCAGGTTGGAAAACAACGAATTCAGCGTGGTCGACGTTGGTAGTCTCAACGGCACTTACGTCAACCGGGAACCCGTGGACTCCGCGGTGCTGGCCAACGGCGACGAAGTGCAGATCGGCAAGTTCCGCTTGGTGTTTTTGACCGGGCCCAAGCAAGGTGAGGACGGAGGATCTTCAGGCTAGTGAGCGCACCCGATAGCTCGGCGCTGGCCGGGATGTCGATCGGGGCGGTCCTGGAATTGTTGAGGCCGGACTTCCCCGATGTCACCATCTCCAAGATTCGCTTCTTGGAGGCCGAAGGGCTGGTGACGCCGCAACGGGCCGCGTCGGGGTATCGAAGGTTCACCGCGTACGACTGCGCGCGGTTGCGTTTCATCCTTACGGCGCAGCGCGATCACTACCTGCCGCTCAAGGTCATCCGGGCGCAGCTGGACGCCCAACCCGACGGCGAGCTGCCGGCCTTCAACACCCCCTACACCGCCCCCCGGCTGGTGTCGGTGGCCGGAACCGACGCCGGCGCCAACGCGGGCCTCGGCTCGGACACCTCGGCGGTGGCCCCGGCCCACGTCCGGCTCAGCCGCGAAGAGCTGCTGCGGCGCGCGGGCGTCGACGACGAACTGCTGACGGCGTTGCTCAAGGCCGGGATCATCACCACCGGGCCCGCCGGGTTCTTCGACGAGCACGCCGTCGTCATCCTGCAGTGCGCGCGGGCGCTGTCGGACTACGGCGTCGAGCCGCGGCATCTGCGCGCGTTCCGCTCGGCAGCCGACCGGCAGTCGGACCTGATCGCCCAAATCGCCGGGCCGGTAGGCAAAGCCGGCAAGGCGGGCGCCCGCGATCGCGCCGACGACTTGGCGCGTGAGGTTGCGGCGCTGGCCATTACGTTGCACACGTCGTTGATCAAATCCGCCGTTCGCGACGTTCTCGATCGCTGAGGACTAGACTTCGGTCGACAGCTTGGTTTCGGCAGTGGGGCGGATTTTTGACCTCGCCGTCGCTGGCGAGTACCAATTCAACCGGCGCCACTAATGCGGAGGGCAGACACAAATGGGTGAAGTTCGTGTTGTCGGCATTCGCGTAGAGCAGCCGCAAAACCAGCCGGTGTTGTTACTGCGCGAAACCAACGGTGACCGTTACCTGCCGATCTGGATCGGTCAGTCAGAGGCTGCCGCGATCGCCCTCGAGCAGCAAGGCGTTGAGCCGCCTCGCCCGTTGACGCACGATTTGATCAGGGATGTCATTGCCGCGCTTGGACATTCGCTGAAAGAGGTGCGGATCGTCGATCTGCAGGAGGGGACTTTCTACGCCGACCTGGTGTTCGACCGCAACATCACGGTGTCGGCGCGCCCCTCGGATTCGGTGGCGATCGCGCTGCGCGTCGGTGTCCCCATCTACGTCGAGGAGGCGGTGCTGGCCCAGGCCGGGCTGCTGATTCCGGACGAGAGCGACGAGGAGGGCGGCACCGCCGTCCGCGAGGACGAGGTGGAGAAGTTCAAGGAATTCCTCGACAGCGTCTCGCCCGACGATTTCAAGGCCACCTAGACATCCGGCGCGCCCGCGACCAGCGCTTTGGGAACGACGCGGCGGCTGGATTAGCCTGGAGGGCGATATCACGGATGCGTCTCAACTGGCGGCGTGATGTCGACACGCTGGCGGATAGCTCGCCCACTTGGGCCCGCGACGGCCATACTTTGAGGACGACTTCAGGCGCGGCGGCTATCGACAAGCGTAAGCTCACTAGCACTCGGGCCTGAGCAGACGTGGCTGCGATGCAGCCTTGGAGACGCAGCCACCGACGAGAGCGCGATCGCGGGAAGGAACCACCGTGAGCGAGCAGCCACGCCAAGAGCAGCTCAATTTGGCCGAGGACGGGAATGCGGGCACCGGTGAGCGCAGCGTCACCGCGGCCGCCGCGCCGGTCCAGCCCGGATTGTTCCCCGACGACTCGGTGCCCGACGAACTCGTCGGCTACCGCGGCCCGAGCGCCTGCCAGATCGCCGGCATCACCTACCGGCAGCTGGATTACTGGGCCCGCACCTCGCTGGTGGTGCCGTCGATCCGCAGCGCGGCGGGCTCCGGCAGCCAGCGGCTCTACTCCTTCAAAGACATCCTCGTGCTCAAGATCGTCAAGCGGCTGCTCGACACCGGCATCTCGCTGCACAACATCCGGGTGGCCGTCGACCACCTGCGCCAGCGCGGGGTGGAGGATCTGGCCAACATCACCCTGTTCTCCGACGGCACCACCGTGTACGAGTGCACGTCGGCCGAGGAGGTCGTCGACCTGCTGCAGGGCGGGCAGGGCGTGTTCGGCATCGCGGTCTCCGGCGCCATGCGCGAGCTGACCGGCGTCATCGCGGACTTCCCCGGCGAGCGGGCCGACGGCGGCGAGTCGATCGCCGAGCCGGAGGACGAGCTGGCGTCCCGGCGCAAGCACCGCGACCGCAAGATCGGCTGATCACGCCCGGCGCCGCGCGCGTGGGCGGCCGGCGCGGGCGGGTAAACTGGGCGGCGCATCGCATTCGAGCGGGAGAGTTCCGTGACGGCCAGTCACGGACGCCGAAGGAGCAACACCTCTCCGTCAACCTCTCAGGCACCCGGACCGCACGAAACATGATGCCTCTGGAAAGCGGTGCCGGCCTTCGGGCCCGCACCCGCCGATGGGGAAAGGCGGCCGCGACAGCATCGGCCGCCGAATCTCTCAGGCGCCCGGCGAACGGGTGAAGACAGAGGGAGAGGACCACCGCAGCACCGCCGTCCTCGCCCCGAGCGTCTTCGTCAGGAGTTTCCCGTGCCCGACCACACCACTTTCGCCGCCCGGCACATCGGCCCGGACCCTCAGGCCGTCGCGGCCATGCTCGACGTCATCGGTGTCGGCTCGTTGGACGAGCTGGCCGCCAAGGCCGTTCCGGCCGGCATCCGCGACCGGCTCTCGGCCGACGGGATCGCGCCGGGCCTGGACCGGCTGCCGCCGCCGGCCAGCGAAACCGAGGCGCTGGCCGAGCTGCGCGGCCTGGCCGAGGCCAACACCGTCGCCGTGTCCATGATCGGGCAGGGCTACTACGACACGCTGACCCCGCCGGTGTTGCTGCGCAACATCCTGGAGAACCCCGCCTGGTACACCGCCTACACGCCGTATCAGCCGGAGATCAGCCAGGGCCGGCTGGAGGCGCTGCTGAACTTCCAGACCATGGTGGCCGATTTGACCGGCCTCGAGATCGCCAACGCCTCGATGCTCGACGAGGGCACAGCGGCCGCCGAGGCGATGACCCTGATGCACCGCGCATCTCGCGGCAAGTCCAACCGGCTGGCGGTGGACGTCGACGTGTTCGCCCAGACCGCGGCCATCGTGGCCACCCGGGCCCGGCCGCTGGGTATCGAGATCGTCACCGCCGACCTGCGCGACGGACTGCCCGACGGCGACTTCTTCGGCGTCATCGCCCAGCTGCCCGGCGCCAGCGGCGCGATCACCGACTGGGCCGCCCTGGTGGCGCAGGCGCACGAGCGCGGCGCGCTGGTGGCGCTCGGCGCCGACCTGCTGGCCTTGACCCTGATCACCCCGCCCGGCGAGATCGGCGCCGACGTGGCCTTCGGCACCACCCAAAGATTCGGTGTGCCAATGGGATTCGGCGGCCCGCACGCGGGATACCTGGCCGTGCACGCCAACCACGCCCGGCAGCTGCCGGGCCGGCTGGTCGGTGTCTCGCTGGACGCCGACGGTTCGCCGGCCTACCGGTTGGCGCTGCAGACCCGCGAGCAGCACATCCGCCGCGACAAGGCGACCAGCAACATCTGCACCGCGCAGGTGCTGCTGGCGGTGATGGCCGCCATGTACGCCAGCTACCACGGCGCTGAGGGGCTGACCGCGATCGCGCGCCGCGTGCACGGGCACGCCGAGGCGATCGCCGCCGCGCTGGGCACCGCGGTGGTGCACGACAGGTACTTCGACACCGTGCTGGCGCGGGTGCCGGGCCGGGCCCACGAGGTGATCGCCGCGGCCAAGGCCAGGGGCATCAACCTGTGGCGGGTCGACGACGACCACGTCTCGGTGGCCTGCGACGAGGCCACCACCGACGAACACGTCGCCGCGGTGCTCGAGGCGTTCGGCGTCGCACCCGCCGAGCCCGTCGCCAGCGAAATCGCTACCCGCACTTCGGAATTCCTTACCCATCCCGCCTTCACCCAGTACCGCACCGAGACGGCGATGATGCGCTACCTGCGCACCCTGGCCGACAAGGATATTGCGTTGGACCGCAGCATGATTCCGCTCGGCTCGTGCACCATGAAACTCAACGCCGCCGCCGAGATGGAGCCGATCACCTGGCCGGAGTTCGCCCGTCAGCACCCCTTCGCCCCGGCGTCCGACACGCCGGGGCTGCGCCGGCTCATCGGCGACCTGGAGAACTGGCTGGTGGCCATCACCGGCTACGACGCCGTCTCGCTGCAACCCAACGCCGGGTCGCAGGGCGAGTACGCCGGCCTGCTGGCCATCCACGACTACCACGCCAGCCGCGGGGAACCGCACCGCGACATCTGCCTCATCCCGTCCAGCGCGCACGGCACGAATGCCGCGTCGGCGGCCCTGGCCGGGATGCGGGTGGTGGTCGTGGGCTGCCACGACAACGGCGACGTCGACCTCGACGACCTGCGCGCGAAGGTCACCGACCACCGCGACCGGCTGTCGACGCTGATGATCACCTACCCGTCCACGCACGGCGTCTACGAGCACGACATCGCCGAGATCTGCGCGGCCGTCCACGACGCGGGCGGCCAGGTGTACGTCGACGGCGCCAACCTCAACGCGCTGGTCGGGTTGGCCCGGCCGGGCAAGTTCGGCGGCGACGTCAGCCACCTGAACCTGCACAAGACGTTCTGCATCCCGCACGGCGGCGGCGGGCCGGGGGTGGGGCCGGTGGCGGTGCGCTCGCACCTGGCGCCGTTCTTGCCCGGGCATCCGCACGCCCCGGAGCTGCCGCAGGGGCATCCGGTGTCCTCGGCGCCCTACGGCTCGGCGTCGATCCTGCCGATCAGCTGGGCCTACATCAGGATGATGGGCGCCGACGGCCTGCGCGCGGCGTCGCTGACCGCGATCACCTCGGCCAACTACATCGCCCGGCGGCTCGACGAATACTTTCCGGTGCTCTACACCGGCGAGAACGGCATGGTGGCCCACGAGTGCATCCTGGACCTGCGTCCCATCACCAAGGCCACCGGCGTGACCGTCGACGATGTCGCAAAACGGTTGGCGGACTACGGTTTTCACGCTCCCACCATGAGCTTCCCGGTGGCCGGCACGCTGATGGTGGAGCCCACCGAGAGCGAAACCCTCACCGAGGTGGACGCCTTCTGCGACGCCATGATCGCCATCCGCGGCGAGATCGACCGGGTGGGTGCGGGGGAGTGGCCGGTGGAGGACAATCCGCTGCGCGGCGCCCCGCACACCGCCGAGTGCCTGGTGACCACCGACTGGGACCACCCGTACAGCCGCGAACAGGCGGCCTATCCGCTGGGCAAGGACTTCCGACCCAAGGTATGGCCGCCGGTGCGACGCATCGACGGCGCCTACGGCGACCGCAACCTGGTGTGCTCGTGCCCGCCGGTCGAGGCGTTCGCCTGACCCGTTCGTCTTGTGCCCGTTGCCCGATCAGCCGGGTAGCGCCGCCGGGGCCGGCAGCACCAGCGGCACCAGGTACCGGCGGGCGAAATCGCGGGCCTCGGCGAGGTTGTAGACCGGGATGACGGACTTGGGCGTCTCGATGAGCGAGATGATCAGCCGCCCGATCATCTCACCGACCACCTCGGTGTCGAGGTCGTCGGCCAGTTCACCGCGCTCCTGCCAGCGGCGCAACCAACTCGCGATGTAGGTGCGCGAGATGGCGATCAGATGCTCGTCGGTCAGGAACGCGGACAGCTCGCCGGCCGCGGGCGATTCCCGGATGCTGCGGGTCAGCAGCTTGGGGGCCGACGCTTCGTGGACGAACGCGGCGAACACCTCGGCGATGCCTTCCTCGGCGCTCGCCGCGCGGCCCGCGACGTCGGAGATCAGGGTGCTCAGCCGCACGGATTCGTCGATGATGGTCAGCCGCACAAGGTTTCGCTTGTGCCGGAAGCGGCGGTAGACGGTGGCCACGCCGACGCCGGCCGCGTCGGCGATGTCCTGCATGGTGGTGTTGGCGAAGCCGCGCTCGGTGAAACAGGTGCGCGCCGCGGTGACGATGGTGCGGGCGGTCGGATCGAGGGTGGCCAGGCCGTCGGGCAGCAAGCCGAGCAGCATCGCGGGGTCAACCATCTGGCCTCCAGCCGATCGGGGTCTCGACGCGGTATCGGGACTCATCCTGCCGGATCTAGCCGCGGCCCGGCGCGGCGAACGAATCCAGCAACACCGAACGATAGCGGTCGCGCAGCCGCTCGTACTGGTACCGGTTGTACGCCAAGGGCTCCAGGGTGAGCCGGCGCGGCAGCCATCGCCAGCCCAGCTGCAGCGCGGCGACGTAGACGGCGAACTCGGCCTGCTCCCGCGCGCCCCAGCGCACCCCGAGCAGCCGGCGCATGGTGGGGTGGGCGACCGCAGCCGAGCACACCACCACCGGCCGCGCGGCCAGCGAGGTCAGCACCGGCCAGACCAGTCTCAGCACCGGCCGCAGCTGGCGGGGCAACAGCCTCGGGACCGGCGGCGCCACGAAGCTGCGGCTGGCGAATTGCAGAAACTCGTTGTCCGCCAAGTGTTTCGCGGCGACGGTGTCGTAGTAGTCGAGCATCTCGTCCAGGGTGGCCGGCAGCTTGCCCTGCTTGCTGGGCAGCTCGAGGAATTGCAGTTCGCGGCGCAGCGTCTGATACGCGACTTCCTTCTCGGCGGTGCTCAGCCGGCGCCCGCACACCCGCAGGTAAGCCTGGTACAGCAGGTTGAGGCCGCTGACCGCCACCCAGGTCCACAACTCGGGGTCCAGGGCGCTGTAGCGGGTGTCGCTGAACGCCCCCTTGCCGGTGCCGCGCACGTCGCGATGCAGTCGTTTGAGGTCGGCCCGCGACGCCTCGACGTCGGAGCTGTCACCGAAGGCCGCAAGGGCGGTGAACGCGGCGCTGCGGATGCCGCGGTCGGTGAAATTGTCGGCGAACCGCCCGCTGCGGTCCACCGCCGCCGCGATCTCCCGATGCGCCACCTGGTCGAGGGCCAGCCGGCCGAAGGCCGCCGCCAACGGCGAGCCCGCGAACCACCGGACGTCCTCGGCCAGCGCCCGGTGCGCGTCCGGCTGATCGGATTCGGCCGGGGCCGTCGCCGCGGAATCGTTGCCGCGCCGGCTGATTCGGCTTGTCGTCGCCATACCGCTTCTCCTCGAGTGGGTGGGCGGGTGGTGGCCCGCGACGGTTGGCCCGGCCGGCCTGTGGCGCCTGCCCGGGTCAGCGTTGATAGAAATCCAATTTTGTTCTATCGCTGGAGTGTGGCACAGACGGCGCCCGTGCGACAGAGGCTCGGCGCGATTTGTCCATGATTGCGCGCGATCCCGGCGCCGGGCCGCCCGCGGCCCCCGCGGGCGCGGTAGCCCCTAAGGCGCGGATCTATCACCGGCCACCGGGGGACGGCGCCCGGCCGCTCAGCTCAGGAAAGCGTTGACCGCGGTCGCCAGGTCCGGGGAGGCCGACGTCGCGAGGTTCTGATAGCCGCCGCCGCTGAGCTGGGCGACCGCCTCCCAGGTCGTGCGGTCCGGGTCGGCGCCGAAATCGATGACGTTCACCGCGATCGGCTTGGCCGGATCGGCGCTCTTGCGGATGAAGTCCTGCAGGCCGGGCCCGTCCAGGGTCTGGTCGGTATGCGGGCCGGCGGTGATGACCAGAATCGAATTCGTCTGCCCCGCATGATAATTGGACTGCATGTCCTGGTAGATCATGCGCAGCGTGGTGAACGACACCGCGCCGCCGCTCGACGAGTACTGCTTGTCCAGCGCGGCCGACAGCGCCGCCGAACGCGGCTGCCCGTTGACCGGATCGGCCAGCGGGCCGCTGGTGACCTCCGAGCGTCCCTCGTGACCGTCGAACGTCCACAGGCCGACCACGGCGCTGGCCGGCAGCGCCTTGATCTTGTCCTGAAGCGCTCCAATGACATTGGCCAGCCGGGATTTCCCGCCTTCCTGGCCGGGCATCGACTGGTCGAGCATGATCGTGGTGGCCTGCCCGGTCGACGGGCTGGCCATCGCCTCGGCCAGCGTCGCGCGCATCGCGTCGTCGCCGACCGACAGGGTCGACGGCAGCGCCGGGAAGGTGGTCACCGGGCTGCTCGGCGGTTTGACCCCGTTGACGCGGAAGCCCGCCTTCGCCAGCTTGGCCAGCTGGTCGGACTTGTGCATGAACCGGGAGAACTCGCTGGCGGCCGAGGCCTGTTCGCGGGTCAGCCACGACCCGCTGAGCAGCACGGTGGGGTAGTCGGCCACCGCCGCGGCACCCGGCGGCAGCCAGGAAGCCAAGGCGCCCTTGGCATCCGGCAGCGATTGCCCGCGCTGGAACAGCTGCTGTTCGGTGGTGACCACCCCGTGCACCGGCGCGCTGGCCGGGTCCCCGGGCTTGAGCAACGTGTTCATCGCCTCGGTCAGCGAGTTGTCGGCCAGCTTGGGTTGCGCGCTCAGCAGCGTGCGCACCGCGCCGGTGCCCTGCGTCACCGGCGCGCCCGGGGGCACCGACGCGGCCGCCACCGCCTCGCCGGCCAGGAACGCCGCATCCCCGTTGCCGGTCATCGGCAGCGCCAACCGCAGCGACCCCCACGCGGGTAAGTTCAATCCCGCCAACGCATTCGGGTTGGTCTGCAACCCGGGCAGTGCCGCCCAGTTCTGACCCGACAGGGCCGGCAGCAGTTCCGGGCGGACGGCCAGCACCACCGGCGAGCTGGCCAGCGAATGGCTCTCGGTGATGGTCTTCTGGGCGGTGGCGCCGGCCAGCCGCGCCGCGGAGACCGAGCTGCCCGGAATCCACAGTGCCGGTTGCCCACCGAGTTCCGCGGGCCACTTGCCGATGAAGCCGTTGAGCACGGCGTCGGAGCCGGCCGGCTTGACGCTGACCACCATGCAGTGATCGCCGATCGGGCCGGCCGACTTGTTGAAGCTCTCGGCGAATTGCCCGATGGCGTCGGCGATCGACGGGTCGGCGACGACCGGGACCTGCTCCTGGCCGCCGACGCAGCGCCCGGCCGCGGTGTGCGAACGCTTGGACAGCGCGTCACCGAAGAAGCGCCACAGGATCACCGACCCGACCACCACGACGACGGCGACCAGCGCCACGATCACGCCGATGCTGACCCCGCGGCGACCACCCTCGCTGCGATGCCCGCCGCGCCAATCGAGCCGGCGTGCGCGCAGTGACGGCGCCGACGCCGGCGATTCCTGCGAGCCGGACGGGGCCGGCCGGCGCGACGGGAACTCGGGGTAGTCGTCGGGGTCCTCGTCGACGAGATCCTCGCCGGGCGCGAACTCCTCGGGCGTGTAGTCGTCGTCGGCGACGAAGTCCGCGTCGGGGTAGCGCCGTTCGTCCGGGTAGTAGCCCTCGTCCGGCGCGCCTTGCGCGTCGAAGGCGTAGGCGTCGTCGCGCTCGTCGACAGGGTGGTCGGGCGATGGCTCGTCGAGGAAGTCGTCGGGGTCGGGCGCACTGTGCCTACCCATCGTGGTGCCCGCGGCCTTTCCGTCGATCCAGCGATAATCCGGCGCCGATTTTAGTCATCAGCGGAACTATGACACGACCGAGCGCGATTCGGGCGCAGGCTCAATTCGACTGCGCGGCGCGGGCCTTAACCTCGCGCCGGCGGCGGTGCAGGATCGGCTCGGTGTAGCCGTTAGGCTGCTGCGTGCCGGTCAGGATCAGATCCTGAGCGGCCAGGAACGCCAGGCTGTCGTCGAAGTTGGGCGCCATCGGCTGATAGGCGGCGTCCTTGGCGTTCTGGGCGTCCACCAGCGGCGCCATCCGCTCCAGGCTGGCCCGCACGTCCTCCTCGGTGATCACCCCGTGGCGCAGCCAGTTGGCCAGCAGCTGGCTCGAAATCCGCAGTGTCGCACGGTCTTCCATGAGCGCCACGTCGTGGATGTCGGGCACCTTCGAGCAGCCGACCCCCTGGGCGACCCAGCGCACCACATAGCCGAGGATGGACTGGCAGTTGTTGTCCACCTCCTCGCGGATCTCCTCGGGAGCCCAGGCCAGCTCCTTGGCCAGCGGGATGGTGAGCAGCTGTTCGATGGTGGTGCGCTTCTTCCCGGCGAGCTCCTCCTGAACCGCGCCCACGTCGACGTAGTGGTAGTGCATGGCGTGCAGGGTGGCCGCCGTCGGCGAGGGCACCCACGCGGTGGTGGCGCCCGCCTTGGGCTGGCCGATCTTCTGCTCGACCATGTCGGCCATCAGTTCGGTCATCGCCCACATGCCCTTGCCGATCTGGGCCTTGCCCTTGAAGCCGGCGGCCAGCCCGATGTCGACGTTGGCGTCCTCGTAGGCCTTGATCCAGGTGGTGTTCTTCATCGCACCCTTGCGGATCATCGGCCCGGCCTCCATCGAGGTGTGGATCTCGTCGCCGGTGCGGTCCAAAAAGCCGGTGTTGATGAACACCACCCGGTCGGCCGCGGCCTTGATGCAGGCCTTGAGGTTGACGGTGGTGCGCCGTTCCTCGTCCATGATGCCGATCTTGAGGGTGCCCTGCGGCAGGCCCAGGACGTCCTCCACCCGGCTGAACAGCTCGCAGGTGAACGCGACCTCGTCGGGCCCGTGCATCTTGGGCTTGACGATGTAGATGGAGCCGGTGCGGCTGTTCTGCAGCGGCCCGTTGGCCTCGCCGGTCTTGAGCCCGTGGATCGCCGTCAGGCCGGTGAACAGCGCATCCATGATGCCCTCGAACACCTCTTTTTCCTCGTCGCCGTCGCTCAACACGATGGCGTCGTTGGTCATCAGGTGCCCGACGTTGCGGACGAACAGCAGGCTGCGGCCCGGCAGGGTCAGCTCGCCCTGGCCGTCGGGGGTGGTGTAGGTGCGGTCGGCGTTGAGCACCCGGGTGAAGGTCTTGCCGTCCTTGCTGACCTCTTCGGACAGGTCGCCCTTGTTCAGGCCGAGCCAGTTGCGGTAGCCGAGCACCTTGTCGTCGGCGTCGACGGCGGCCACCGAGTCCTCGAAGTCCATGATCGTGGTGACGGCCGATTCCAGCACCACGTCCTTGATGCCGGCGCGGTCGGTCTTGCCGACCGGTGACTGCGGGTCGATGAGGATCTCGATGTGCAGGCCGTGATTGACCAGCAGCACCGACCAGTCCGGCGACCCGAGCTGCCCGGTGTAGCCGGCGAACTTCTCCGGCTCGGCCAGGCCGACGGAACCGTCGGCGGTCGCCACCTGCAGGCGGCCGTCCTCGACGGACAACCCGGTCGCGTCGGCCCAGGAACCCGATTCCAACGGCACCGCCTGGTCGAGGAAGTTGCGGGCGTACGCGATCACCTTGTCGCCGCGAACCTTGTTGTAGCTCGAACCCTTTTCGGCGCCGTCGGTTTCGGGGATCACGTCGGTGCCGTACAGCGCGTCGTACAGCGAACCCCACCGGGCGTTGGCGGCATTCAGCGCGAACCGGGCGTTGAGTACGGGCACCACCAGCTGCGGGCCCGCGGTGGTGGTGATCTCGTCGTCCACCCCGGAGGTGGTGATGGTGAAGTCCTCGGGTTCGGGCAGCAGGTAACCGATTTCGATGAGGAAGTCGCGGTAGGCATCGATGTCGAGCGGCTCGATGACGCGCTGGCGGTGCCACTTGTCGATCTGGGCCTGCAGCTCGTCGCGGCGGCGCAGCAGCTCCTGGTTCCTGGGGGTGAGGTCGGTGACCACCTTGTCGACGCCCGCCCAGAAGCTGTCCGGGTCGATGTCGGTGCCGGGCAAGGCCTCGTCGTTCACGAAGTCGTAAAGCACTCGGGCGACGCGCAGGTTCCCCGCCGACACGCGATCAGTCATGATTCTCCTCCGTCACGGGCCGCCCTGGACCACCAGACCGGTCCCAGATTGGCAATGTCATCAGCCTACCGAGCACATCCTGGCGAGCGTGAGCTGCCTGACCCGACATGCGCAGGTCAGGCCACCCTGACAGCCCCAAGATCGACGCGGCGGCGGGCACCGGGATCGCACTCCAGCAACGACGCTGTACGCGCAAGCGATCCACTGCCCCCAGCACTTTCTTAACTGGTAGTCGTGAAAGATCATACGGGCTCCGCGCGGCGCGGCCGGTCGGGCCGGTCCCGCTAGGCCTCGCGCATCGTCCCGACCAGGTCCTCGACCAGGTCTTCCATCGCCACCATGGCCACCACGGCGCCGCCCTGGTCGGTCACCAGCGCCAGGTGGCTGTTGCTGCGCCGCATCCGGGACAGGCCGTCGGCCAGCGGCAGCGACCGCGGCAGCCGGGGCAGCGGCCGCACCTTCGCCAGGTTGATCACCGTCGCCGGGTCGTCGTCGAGCGTCAGCACGTCCTTGATGTGCAGGTAGCCGATGAAATCGCCGGTGGGGTTGGTCACCGGGAACCGGGAGTACCCGGTCTGGGCCAGGGCCTGCTCGACCGCTCCCACCGTCGGGCCCGAGCCGGGCGCGGCCACCGGCACCGCATGCACCCGGGCCAGCGGCACCGCCACGTCGCCCACCACCCGGTGCCGCAGCTGCAGCGCCCGGGTCAGCCGGGTGTGCTCCTCGCGGTCCAGCAAACCCTCCGACTCCGACTCGGCGATCATCTCGCTCAGCTCGACCGGGGAGACGGTGATCTCCAGCTCCTCCTTGGGCTCCACGCCCAGCGCGCGGACCATCACGCTGGCGCACCGGTTGTAGAACGCGATGAACGGCCGGGCAGCGCGCACGTAGGCCAGATACGGCGGCACCAGCAGCATCGCGGTGCGCTCCGGGCCGGCCAGCGCGATGTTCTTGGGCACCATCTCCCCGAGCAGCACGTGCAGCGTCACCACGATCGCCAGCGCGATCGCCAACGACAGGCTGTGCAGCAGCGCGGGGTGAATCCTGGTCAGCCCCAACACCGTTCGCAGCAGATTGGACACCGCCGACTCGCCGATGCGGCCCAGCAGCAGCGAGGCGGCGGTGACGCCGAGCTGGGCGCCGGCCAGCATGGACGGCAGCTGCTCGGAGGCCCGGATCACCGTGACG
The DNA here is from genome assembly GCF_025821985.1 of Mycobacterium timonense. Lineage (NCBI taxonomy): Bacteria > Bacillati > Actinomycetota > Actinomycetes > Mycobacteriales > Mycobacteriaceae > Mycobacterium > Mycobacterium timonense. The sequence continues at coordinate 48,192 of NZ_JACKSY010000022.1, forward strand.
GCGGCCGCGCGGCCCTGCTCGGCCAGCGCTTCCAGCCGGTCGCGGCGCGCCGAGATGAGCGAGAACTCCGCGCCGACGAAGAACGCGTTCACCCCGATCAGCAGGCACGCCAGCAGCACGCCCATGGTGTCGCTCATCGGCGCCCGCCCGGGGCTTCGGCGTGCGCGTCGATCTCGGTCAGCTCCAGCACGTCGATGCGGCGACCGTCCATCCGGATCACCCGCGCCTGCCAGCGCAGCACCGGATCCAGCAACCCGTCGGGATCCAGGGCCGGCAGCTTCACCGTCTCACCGGCCGCCGGGATGTGACCGATCTCGCGCAGCACCAGCCCGCCGATCGTCTCGTAGGGGCCCTCGGGCGCCCGGAAGCCGGTGGCCGCGGCCACCTCGTCGATGCGCAGCAGGCCCGATACCCGCCAGCCGGTGCCGGCCGGCACCACGTCGGGGGTGGCGTCGTCGTGCTCGTCGCGGACGTCGCCGACGATCTCCTCGATCAGGTCCTCGACCGTCACCATGCCCGCGGTGCCGCCGTATTCGTCGACGACCAGCGCGGTCTGCAGGCTGTTGGCCCGGATCTCGGCCATCACCGCGTCGCCGTCCAGCGTGGAGGGCACCACCGGCACCGGCTGGGCCACCGTGGTCAGCAGTGTGTGCGCGCGGGCGGCCCGCGGGATCGCGAACACCTGCTTGACGTGCACGATGCCGACGGTTTCGTCCAGGTCGCCGTCGACGATGGGGAACCGGGAGAACCCCGATTCGGCGGCCGCGGTCACCAGGTCGGCCACGGTGTCGTCGGTCTGCAGGGCCACGATCTTGGACCGCGGCGTCATCAACTCCTCGGCGCTGAGCGTCCCGAACTGCAGCGAGCGCCGCACCAGGGCCGCGGTCGCGGCGTCCAGCGCGCCGCTGCGCGCCGACGAGCGCACCAGCGACAGCAGCTCCTGGGGGGAGCGGGCCGACCGCAGCTCCTCGGCGGGCTCCACGCCCAGCCGGCGCACGATCCAGTTGGCCGCGCCGTTGGTCAGCCTGATCGCCGGGGTCAGCAACGCCGAGAACAGCAGCTGCGCGGCCACCACGGCGCGGGCCGTCGACATCGGCCGCGCCACCGCCAGGTATTTGGGGACCAGCTCGCCGAACACCATCGACACCGAGGTCACAATCAGCAACGCCAGAAACGCCATGATCGCGTCGCCGACCCGATCGGGGATGCCGACCGCGTCCAGCCAGGGATGCGGCAGGTCCTCGACCATCGGATCGGTCAGGTAGCCGGCCGCCAGCGTGGTGGCCGAGATGCCCAACTGGGCGCCGGACAGCTGAAACGACAGCCGGTGATGGGCGCGGCGGATCCAGCGGTCGCGGCGTCCCCCGGTGCGGGCGTTGGCCTCCACGGTGCTGCGGTCCAGCGTGGTGAGCGAGAATTCGGCGGCAACGAAGACGGCGTTGCCGAAGATGAGCACCGCGATCGCCACAATGCTGACCACGGTGACGGTGACGTTCATGACCTACGCCACCCGCCGGACGGGAAGGGCCCGGTGGCCGGGGGAGGCTCCGCATCGGGTGGCTGGTCGGACGGGCCATGCGCCCGCACGCCGGTGGCTTGCGCGGGTGCCTGCGGCACGTCGATCCTTTCGCTGCCCGGTGGCGGAGGGCGCGGACGCGCCCGTCTTTGCTGCCTTATGCTAGCCCGCGCTCCGGCGCCGGGGCGCCGACCACCGGGGCCACGCCAACGCCTGACGCTTCGACCGACACCCCGGAGGCGACTTCGGTATGCCTACCCTTACTCGGGTAGGCTCGGCGCACTATGTCCGACGCCCCAGCCGAGAGCGCGCCAGCCCAGATTGACCCAGTCCAGACCGACCCGGCCGAGCAGCCCGTCCTGCCGCGCGAGCGGTCCGACATCCCCGACGCCGTGGCGCGCATTCCCCGTCCGCCCATGCCCCACCTGGATCCGCCGTTCGCCCTGCGCGTGGCGCGGCTCGGCGACGCCGACATGGTGGCCGAGTGGATGAACCGACCGCACTTGGCCGCGGCCTGGGAGTACGACTGGCCGACCCCGCGCTGGCGGCGGCATCTGGGCGCCCAGCTTCAGGGCAGCTACTCGCTGCCGTTGATCGGAAGCATGCGCGGTGTGGATCTCGCTTACCTCGAACTATATTGGGGCGCAAAGGATCTCATCTCGCGTTACTACGACGCCGAGCCCTACGATCTGGGACTGCACGCCGCCATCGCCGACGTGAAACTGGTGAACCGGGGACTGGGACCGATGCTGCTGCCCCGGATCGTGGCCAGCGTCTTCGCGACCGAGCCGCGGTGCCGCCGGGTGATGTTCGACCCCGACCACCGCAACACCACCGCGCGCCGGCTGTGCGAGTACGCCGGCTGCCGGTTCCTCGGCGAACACGACACGACGAACCGGCGGATGGCGCTCTACGCGCTGGACGCCCCCACCACGGACCGATAGCCGCCATGGTCGGCCGCCATGCCGGCGGCGACCAACTCCCACAACACCTCGTCGGTGCCGCCGCCGACCCGGGCCAGCTTCATGTCGCGCCACCACCGCCCGAGCGGTGTCTCCTCGACCAGATAGCCTGCCCCGCCGAAGATGTGCATGCACTCCGACATCACCTCCTCGCCGAGCCGGGCCGCGGTCACCTTGACGCCGGCGGCGGCGCGCAGGTCCAGCCGGCCCTGTGCGGCGATGCCGTTCAGCCCGTGCTGCAACAGGTCGACGCGGGCCTGCAGGTCGGCCATCCGCAGCCGCAGCGCCTGGTGCTCGAACAGCGTGCGGCCGAATTGCCGGCGAGTCATCATGCGGGCCAACGTGATACCGATGGCCCGCTGGCACGACGCGGCGATCTGCCCCGCGATCGACATCCGCTCGTGCGCCAGCCCCCAGCTGATGGCCGCCAGCCCGGTGCCCGCCCGGGCGACCAGCGCGTCAGCGGGTACCCAGGTGTCGATGTGCACCGCGGCGGTGTCCAGCGGTCCGGCGCCGACCTTGGCATAGGGTCGCTGCACGCTGACCTGGGAGGTCGGGACCGCGATCAGCGCGACGTTGCCGTGTTTGCTGGCCGAGTCGTGGTCGATGCTGCGCGCCACCACCATGATGTGATCGGCGATGGGGGACAGGGAGACGAATTTCTTGACGCCGCGGACGTCGAAACCGCCGTCGCGGGAAGACATCTCGGTGCGCACGATCTGCAGATCGGAGCCGCCGGACTCCTCGGAGGCCCCGATGCACAGCACGGCCTGCCCCGCGATTGCCCGCTCGCAGATGTCGCGCAGGTAGTCCGACTTGCCGAACCGGCGCAGGACGGCGATCGCCGAGTCGTGCAGGCTGACCCCCACCCCGATGCCCGCCGACGACAGCCGGCCGAGCGCTCGGGCAAGTTCGACGAGCTTGCCGACGTCGGGAAGCATTCCGCCGCACCACTTTTCGCTGAACACACCGCGGGCGCCCAGGTGTTCGATCAGCTCGCGCGGAAACCGTTGCCGCGCTTCGGCTTCGCGCGTCCACTCCAGCACCTGATCGTCGAAGGCGCCGGCGAGAACGGTCCGGTAGTGGTCGATGTCGGCCGTTGTTGCCGCGGACAGGGTCGTCACTTAGTCCACCGCCTCCAATGAGCGCCGCACGTCCAGGCGGCGTAGTTTGCCCGACGAGGTTCGGGGCAGCGACCCCGGTGCCATGAAGATCACATCGGAGGGAACGACGCCGCACACCGATGCGACCCGCTGGATCACCTCGGCGCGCGCGCCGGCCCGATCGCGGCCAGCGAATTCGGCGGCGATGATCAGGCCGGGGCGCGCGGAATTCTCGCCGGTGCCCAGCGCCACCACGGCGCCTTCCCGCACGCCGGGCACCTGGGCGGCGACCGTCTCGATCTCGGTCGGGAAGATGTTGCGGCCGGCCAGGGTGATCAGCTCCTTGGCCCGGCCGCACACCACCAGCCCGCCGTCGGAGAAGAAGCCGAGATCGCCGGTGGGAAACCAGTTTTGGTGGTCGATCGGCGCGTGACCCAGGTAGCCGTCCATCATCGACGCGCCCCGGATCTCGATCTCGCCGATGCCGTCCGGTACGTCGTGGCGCGGCGAGATCCGGATCTCGGTGCCGGGGATCGGCGCGCCCAGCACCGCGTGCCGGCGCGTCCCGGTCTCGTCGCTGACGTCGGCGAACCGCAGCCCGGTGCCGGGCGCCGGCACGCTGACCGCACACGTCGACTCCGCCAGGCCGTAGGACGGGGTGGCGGCACCGGCGTCGAAACCGAACGGGGCCATGGCGGTCGCGAAGCGCTCGAAGCCGGCGCAGTCGACCGGCTCCCCGCCGTTGATCGCCACCCGCAGGGCGCCCAGGTCGACGCCGGAGACCCGGCGGGCGTATTTGCCGACCAGGTTGTAGGCGAAGTTCGGCGCCGCGGTGATGGTGGCCCGGCTCTCCGACAACCACGCGAGCCAGCGAAACGGCGAGGCGGTGAAAGCCGAGGTGGGCGCGAGCCACAACGACATTCCGCCCAGCGCGGACGCGAGCAGGAAGGACAGCCCCATGTCGTGGTAGAGCGGCAGCCACGAGCAGCCGACGTCGGCGGGAGTCACCCCGAGCCGGGCGTTGAGGCCGCGCAGGTTGGCCAGTACCGCGTCGGGGGACAGCGCCGCGGTTTTGGGCGTGCCGGTGGACCCGGCGGTGCCCTGCAGGATCGCCGGATTCGCGTGCGGGGCCGGCGGCTCGGGGCAGCGGCGTCCGGTATTGGCCGCGACGGCAAGGTCTTCGACGACCATCTCGTCCGGGCGGGACGGGTCCAGGGCTTGCAATGCGTCCAGGTGGGAGCCGTGGCTCAGGACGGTGCGCACGCCGATCCCGGCGAAGCGGGTCAGCGTGGTGTCGGCCCAACGCCGACCCTCGGCCCCGCGGACCGGCCCGGGCAGGATCGAGACGCCGGCGCCGGCCAGCCAGGCGCCCACGATGGCGGCGACGAACTCGAGGGTCGGCTCGCCGACCAGTCCCAGGGCGGCGGGTCGGTCCCGGTCGAGCAGCCACGCGGCGATGCCCTCGGCCAGTCCGTGCACCTCCGGCCACCGATGGCGGCGCCAGGCCGCCGACTCGCGGTCGAAGACCACCAGATCGCTGCCGCCGGTGCGCATCGCGGCCGTCAGCGCTGCGGCCAGCTCACTCATCGCGGGTTTCGCGGGGTTCCGCGGCGATCGCGGCCTGCAGGTCGCCGACGGTCTCGCAGCTCAGCAGTTCCTCTTCGGTCAGCGTGACCCCGAGCCGTTCCTCGATGGCCACCATGCCCACCGCGAACGCCACCGAGTCCAGCCCGACGTCGTCGACCAGCCGGGCGTCCGGAGTCACCCGGGACACGTCGACGTTGAGGTCGTCGCGCAGGATGCCGAGAAGCTCGGCGCTGACGTGGTTTTCGGGTGAGCCCGCGGGCGTGGCCCCGGTCGGAGCGGGGGAGGCGGAGGAGGTCATGGCGCAGTAGGTTAGCAGGCCGCATTAGGCAAGGCTAGCCTTACTAGCCGACCCCCGGCGCGTCGCGCCGCACGCGCCGGCGTGTCACCAGCCCAGCGGAAGCGGATGCCCCTCGGCGAAGCCCGCGGTCGACTGCACCCCGACCACGACCCGTTCGTACAGCTGCGCCAGGGTGGCGGCCCCGACGTAGGTGCAGGTGCTGCGCACGCCCGAGGTGATGTGGTCGATCAGATCCTCGACGCCGCCGCGGGCCGGGTCGAGACCCATCCGCGACGTCGAAATGCCTTCCTCGAACAGCGATTTGCGGGCCCGGTCGAAGGCCGTCTCCGCGCCGCTGCGGGCGACCACCGCCCGCTTGGACGCCATGCCGTAGCTCTCCTTGTAGGGCTGGTCCTCGCGGTCGCGCATCAGGTCGCCGGGCGACTCGTAGGTGCCGGCGAACCACGATCCGATCATCACGTTCGACGCCCCGGCGGCCAGCGCCAGCGCCACGTCACGCGGGTGCCGGATGCCGCCGTCGGCCCATACATGTCCACCCAATTCCCTTGCCGCCGAAGCGCATTCGACGACAGCGGAGAACTGCGGGCGGCCCACGCCGGTCATCATCCGGGTGGTGCACATCGCGCCCGGCCCCACGCCCACCTTGACGATGTTCGCCCCGGCGCCCAGCAGGTCGCGGGTGCCGTCGGCCGAAACCACGTTGCCCGCCACCAGCGGCACCCCCAGCTCGAGCGAGGCGACGGTCCGGATCGCCTCCAGCGTCTTGACCTGATGCCCGTGCGCCGTGTCGATCACCAGCAGGTCGATTCCGGCCTCGACCAGTGACCGCGCCTTGGCCCCCACGTCGCCGTTGATGCCGATCGCCGCGCCCACCCGCAACCGGCCCTGCGCATCGACGGCCGGGGTGTACAGGCCGGCGCGCACGGCTCCGGTGCGGGTCAGCACGCCGGCCAGCGTGCCGTCGGCGTTGGTGACGACCGCGACGCCGATGGGCGCCTGCTCGAGCAGGTCGAAGATCTTGCGCGGCTCGGTGCCCACCGGGGCGACCACGAAGTCGGTCATCGCGACGTCGCGCACCCGGGTGAAGCGGTCCACGCCCAGGCACGACGATTCGCTCACCAGTCCCAGCGGGCGGCCCTCGAAGGCCACCACCGCCACGCCGTGCGCACGCTTGTGGATCAGCGCCATCGCGTCGGACACCGAGTCGTCGGGCTCGAGCAGCACCGGAGTGTCGAGCACCAGGTCGCGGCTCTTGACGAACTGCACCGTCTGCTGCACCGCGGTGATCGGCAGGTCCTGCGGCAGGATCACCAGGCCGCCGCGCCGGGCCACCGTCTCGGCCATCCGCCGCCCGGCCACCGCGGTCATGTTGGCGACGACGACGGGGATCGTGGTGCCCGAGCCGTCGCCGGTGGACAGGTCGACGTCGAAGCGCGACGGCACCTCCGAGCGGTTCGGCATGATGAAGACGTCGTTGTAGGTCAGGTCGTATCCGGGTCGATGCCCGTCGAGAAACCTCATCGCAGGTCCAGCCCCCTTGCGGCCTCCAGTGTGGCCCCGTTATGCCGGCACTTCGCGGCGGTCGGCGCTCCACAGCGTGTGGAAGCGCTTGTCGGGGTCCTCGTCGATGCGCCCGTAGGTGTGTGCGCCGAAGAAGTCCCGCAGACCCTGGGTGAGCGCGGCGGGCAGCCGCTCGGTGCGCAGCGCGTCGTAGTAGGACAGCGCCGAGGAGAAGCCGGGGATCGGGATGCCCAACCGGGTGGCCGTGACCACGACCCGGCGCCAGCCGTCGATGGCGGCCTCGATCGCGCTGCGGAAATACGGCGCGACGATCAGGGTCGGCAGGTCGGGGATCTCGTCGAAGGCGTCCTTGATCCGGTTGAGGAACTTGGCCCGGATGATGCAGCCGCCGCGCCAGATGGTTGCCAGGTCGCCGGGGGTGATGTCCCAGCCGTATTCGGCGCTGCCGGCCTGGATCTGGTTGAAGCCCTGTGCGTAGGCGATGATCTTGGACGCGTACAAAGCCTGGCGGATGTCCTCGGTGAACTGTGCTGCGTCGCTTGGCTTTTCGCCGAGCCGGCCCGACGCCAGCCCGGTGGTGGCCCTGCGCTGGGCCACCGAACCCGACAGCGCGCGGGCGAACACCGCCTCGGCGATGCCGGTCACCGGCACGCCGAGGTCCAGCGCCGATTTGACCGTCCAGCGGCCGGTGCCCTTCTGTTCGGCCTCGTCGAGGATGAGGTCGACGAGCGGCTTTCCGGTCTTGGCGTCGGTCTGGCGCAGCACCTGCGCGGTGATCTCGACCAGGAAGCTGTCCAGGTCGCCGGAGTTCCATTCGTCGAACACGTCGGCGATCTGCTCGGCGGTCTTGCCCAGCGCGTCGCGCAGCAGCTGGTAGGCCTCACCGATCAGCTGCATGTCGGAGTACTCGATGCCGTTGTGCACCATCTTGACGAAGTGCCCGGCCCCGTCGGGGCCGATGTGCGTGCAGCACGGCACCCCGTCGACGTGCGCGGAGATCTCCTCGAGCAGCGGGCCCAGCGACCGGTAGGACTCGGCCGGGCCGCCGGGCATGATCGACGGGCCGTTGAGCGCGCCCTCCTCGCCGCCGGAGATGCCGGCGCCCACGAAGTGCAGGCCGCGTTCGCGCATCGCCTGCTCCCGGCGGATGGTGTCGGTGTAGAGGGCGTTGCCGCCGTCGATGATGATGTCGCCGGGCTCCATGGCGTCGGCGAGCTCGTTGATCACCGCGTCGGTGGGGTCGCCGGCCTTGACCATGATCAGCACGCGGCGCGGTTTTTCCAGCGCGTCGAGGAATTCGGCGATGGTTTCGCAGCGCACGAACTTGCCCTCGTCGCCGTGCTCTTTCAGCAGCGCGTCGGTTTTGGCGATCGACCGGTTGTGCAGCGCCACGGTGTAGCCGTGCCGGGCGAAATTGCGGGCGATGTTCGAACCCATCACGGCCAGCCCGGTGACGCCGATCTGGGCGGTGCCGGTGGTGGGACGCGACGGGGTAACCGACGAACTCATGTCTTCGCCTCTCAATTGGGGTCTCGGCAAAAAGCTTTCGGTGACACTGTGGCACAGCGCCCGATCACCGGGTGACCGGTCCCGGCGGCGTCAGAGGTTGAGCAGGCGTTCCAGCTCGGTCAGCCACGGCACCGCTAGGGCGACGGTGGGCACCACGAACACCGCCGCGGCGGCCAGGTAGGCGGCCGCCGAGAGCAGGGGGCTGTTGCCGCGCCCGCCGAGCCGGCGCACCCGGACCACGGTGCTGGGGCCGCCGGCGGCCAGCGCGCCCGATGGCGCCCGCCCGGATGCGCAGGCGACCAGCGCCCGGGCCAGGGGAGCGCGGCCGGCGGCGCGCACGGCGGCGTCGTCGGCGAGCAGCTCGACCAGCAGCTGCACCGCGCCCAGCGCGTTGGCGCTGCGCACCAGCCGGGGGAACGCGGCGTGCACCGCGGTGAATGCCTCGAGCACCAGGTCGTGGCGGGCCCGCAGGTGCGCCCGCTCGTGGGTGAGGATGGCGGACACCTCGGCGTCGGCCAGGGTGCTCAGGGTGCCCTCGCTGACCACCACCCGGCTGCGCACTCCCGGCAGGCAGTAGGCCAGGGGTTGCGGGACGTCCAGCACCCGCAGATCGCGGGTGCGGCTGCAGGGCTGGGACAGCGCGGCGCCGTGGCCCATCCCGACCAGATCGACGACCATCCGGTGATGGGCCCGCCGGCGGCGATTGGCGATGGCCACCCGCACCACCGCGACCATCAATCGGGCGCCGACCAGCACGGTCAGCGCGAAGACGCCGATGTATGCCGTCCACAGCGGCCACCCGAGGCGGCCCTCGGCGCCGAGGATGCTGGTGGTGGGCCGCCCGTCGGGACCGGGCACCAGCACCCGGGTGGCGATGGCGATCCCGGCGCTGAACGCCGAGAGGACCGCGGCCAGCGCGACGGCCTGCCACAACACCATCGCGGCGCGGGGAGCGCGCAGCGGCCAGCGCGCGCGGGCCAGCATCGCCGGCACCGGGCCGGTTAGCAGCACCGCGAGAATGGTGAAGGCCAGGGCGGACACCCTGTTAGTGTCCCTCAGCCCTCCGGGCCGGCGCCAGCAGATGCCGAGTTATTGCGTTGATTGGCTTCCAGTTCGGCGAGTGCGCGGCGCAGCGCCTCGGCCTCGTCGGCGCCGACGCGCTCGACGAAGTGCACCAGGGCGGCCTGCCGGCTGCCGGAGTCCTCGGCTTGGGCCAGCGCGTCCACCATCAGGCCGGCCACCAGCTCGTCGCGGCCGTGCACCGGGGCGTACCGGTGTGCCCGGTCGTCGCGGATCTGGGAGACCAGGTTCTTCTTGGCCAACCGTTGCAGCACGGTCATGATCGTGGTGTAAGCGAGGTCACGCTGGGCCGACAACGCCTCATGGACCTGGCGAACGGTCTGAGGTTCGGGGGTGGACCACAGGTGGTCCATGACGGCCCGTTCCAGATCCCCCAGCCGTGTCAGTTTGGCCATAGTTCGTTCCATCTCCTGAGCGTCGAAACCAGCGTACTCCGGCTTACTACCGGCGGTCGTACGGAACGCTGACAAATGCCTGTGCCGGCCACCGTGGGCGGCACCCGCCCGGACCGGCCCGCACCGGATCCCGGGGGTTTTCCGGGGCTTTCCGGTGCGTCCCAGCACTTTCCGGGACTTTCCCGGACTTTCCGGGACTTTCCCGGACAAGTTGAACAATACCCCTTGCGAAGTTAGGGCAGCCTTGCCTATTCTAAATCCCGTCGAGCGATAACGGACCGCGTGAGAGTCCTGAGGGCTGCAGTGACCCCCGGTCTACTCGATCGGCGAGCCCCGTGCCCTGTGCACGGGGCTCAGCCGTTTCTGGGGCCGGTATCGGCGACATCGCCGTCCCGCCGCGCCGGCCCGCCCGGGCGATGGTGTAGACACGGGAGCGTGTCAGAGCCGCAGGAAGCGATCATCCCGCCCGACTTTTCCGCACCCTTCGACCGCGAGATCGGGCTGCAGTTCACCGAACTCAGCCCCGACGGCGCCCGCGCCCGGCTCGAAGTCACCCCGAAGTTGTTGCAGCCCATGGGACTCGTCCACGGCGGCGTCTACTGCTCGATGATCGAAAGCATGGCCAGTGTGGCCGCCTACACCTGGCTGGCCACCCGCGGCGGCGGGAATGTGGTGGGGGTCAACAACAACACCGACTTCTTGCGTTCCATCGGCTCGGGCACGGTGTACGGCGTGGTCGAGCCCATCCACCGGGGCCGCAGCCAGCAGCTGTGGTTGGTCACCATCACCGACGACGACGACCGCGTCGTCGCCCGGGGTCAGGTGCGGCTGCAGAATCTCGAGGTTCGCAATACCTGATCGGCGCACGCCGAAAACCCCACGAACCGTGCTGGCGGGCAACGCCTTAGCCCGGGGTTCACTGAAAGCCGTTGTGCCGCAACGGGTTTGGCCGATACGGCGGGGCGGCTAGCTGGCTCGCCGGGCCGCGGGCCGCTTGGTCTCGGCGGCCAACACCGCCAGCTGTTCGAGGCGGGTGCGGGCGAACGCCTGCTGCTCGGTGATGGTGAGCTGGCCGCGCCGGGTGCTCAGGAAGGTCACCGTCCAGGACAGCAGGGTGCTGACCTTGGTCTTGAAGCCGACCAGATACACCAGGTGCAGCACCAGCCACGCGAACCAGGCGAACAGGCCGCTGAATTCCAGGGGACCGATCTTGGCGACCGCCGAGAAGCGCGACACCGTGGCCATCGAGCCCTTGTCGAAGTACTGGAACGGCTCCCGCTCGGCCGGATCGGCGCCGCCCAGTTCGGCCTTGATCGTGTTGGCGACGTACTTGGCGCCCTGGATGGCGCCCTGCGCCACGCCGGGCACGCCCTCGACGGCGGCCAGGTCGCCGATCACGAAGACGTTGGGGTGGCCGGGGATGGACAGGTCGGGCAGCACCTTGACCCGCCCGGCCCGATCGAGCTCGACCGTCGACTGCTCGGCCAGGTCGCGGCCCAGCGGGCTGGCCGATACGCCGGCGGACCACACCTTGCAGGCGGATTCGATGCGTCGGACGGTGCCGTCGGAGTCCTTGACGGTGATGCCGTTGCGGTCGACGTCGGTGACCATCGCGCCCAGCTGGATCTCCACCCCCATCTTCTCCAGCCGATCGGCGGCGCGCTTGCCTAGCTTGTCGCCGAACGGCGGCAGCACGGCGGGCGCGGCGTCGAGCAGGATGACCCGCGCCTTGGTCGGATCGATGTGCCGGAAAGAGCCCTTGAGCGTGTAGGTCGCCAATTCCGCGATCTGGCCGGCCATTTCGACGCCGGTGGGGCCCGCCCCGATCACGGTGAAGGTCAGCAGCTTGGCCCGTCGTTCCGGATCGCGGGACCGCTCGGCCTGTTCGAACGCGCTCAGGATCCGCCCGCGCACCTCGAGCGCGTCGTCGATGGACTTCATGCCCGGCGCGAACTCGGCGAAATGGTCGTTGCCGAAATACGACTGGCCCGCGCCGGCGGCGACAATCAAAGTGTCGTAAGGAGTTTCGTAGGTGTGGCCGAGCAGGTCGGAGACGACGAACTTGCCGGCCAGGTCGATGTGGGTGACGTCACCGAGCAGCACCTGCACGTTGCGTTGCCGGCGCAGCACCACCCGGGTGGGCGGGGCGATGTCGCCCTCGGACACGATGCCGGTGGCCACCTGGTACAGCAGCGGCTGGAAGAGGTGGTGGGTGGTGCGGGCGATCAGTTTGATGTCGACATTGGCGTGCTTGAGCTTTTTCGCCGCGTTCAGGCCGCCGAACCCTGACCCGATGATGACGACTTGATGCCGACGCTCGGGTCCAGCTGTGCTTCCTGAATGGGGGCTCATGTTTCCGCTGCTCCTGACGGGGGCTTCTGGACGCGCGACTGCACTCAGCCACCACGCTAGTCAGGCGAATACCCCGAAACCTAACTCACAACATGTGTAATCAACCACACCAGCAGTATCACTCCAGGTCGACAGCGCGCGGTGTGGTGAAGTTATCAGCCGACGAATCATCCGGCCGTTATTGCGGCGAACCTTCCCCCGCGCAGTGGTCGTGGCCCTCTTGAACCGTTCCGCCGGGCACCCGCGCCAGCGCCGCCGCCTCGGCCTCCTCCCGGGTCGGCCCCCAGGCCCCGAAGTATTTGGATTTCGACGCGTTCAGCACCAGCGCCATGCAGCCACCCTGGCCGCTGGCCAGCAGGCGGCAGTCGCTGATGCTCTTGCGGCAGGTGTCCATCGCCGCCTTCTCCGCCGCGCCCTGGCTCGCGGCGCCGTCGGCAATGCTGATGTGCCCGGTGGAATCGGAGATGGCCATCGCGATCCCGTTGTTGTCGGCATGCGCGACGGCCGTCGGGGCGAACGCCACCCCGACGGCGATCGCCGCCGCCGATGCTCGTTTGGTCATGGCCTTCCCGGCTTTACTCCCGCGCTGCGCGGTTGTGGCGCAGGTGAACGCTGCTAACGGAAGTATCGCCGCGCCGCGAGGGATCCGCGACTCGGGGGTGCTCCGGCCTCAACGCCTACGCGCCGACGAGCGGGCGCAGCGCTTCGCCGGCGGCCTGGACGATGCCGGGGGTGTAGAAGGGCAGGTTGATGATCACGCTGTCGATTCCGGCGTCGATCACCTTGGTCTTGATCTGGTCGGCGACCGAATCCGGGTTGCCGACCACCATGCGCTGGGTCATCTCGGCGGGGATCTGATCGAGGCTCGCGTTGTCGTCGATCATCACCGTGGTCAGAGTGCTGGTTTCCAGGGTCGCGGGATCGCGGCCCACCTCCTCGCAGGCCCGCCGCACGGCGTCCAGCTTGCGGGGCAGCTCGTCGAACCCGGCGATCACGTTGAGGTGGTCGAAATGCCTTGCGGCAAGCGGGATCGTCTTCTTCTCGCCGCTGCCGCCGATCATCAGCGGAATGCGGTCCCGGTAGCGGGGATTCGCGAACGCATCGCTGGCGCGGTACCACTTGCCCTCGAAGGTTGCCCGCTCGCCTCTGATCATCGGCAGGATGATCTCCAGTGCCTCGTCCAGCCGATTGAACCGGTCGGTGAAGGTGCCGAATTCGAAGCCCAACTGGTCGTGCTCGAGCTGGAACCAGCCGGTGCCGATGCCCAGGATCGCGCGGCCCTGGCTCACCACGTCCAGCGTGGTGATGATCTTGGACAGCAGGGTGGGGTTGCGGTAGGTGTTGCCGGTGACCAGGGTGCCCAGCTGGACCCGCTCGGTGGCCGTGGCCAGCGCCCCCAGGGCGGTGTAGGCCTCCAGCATCGGCTGATCGGGCGACCCCAGCATCGGCAGTTGGTAGAAGTGGTCCATCACGAAAACCGAATCAAATCCGGCGGATTCGGCCTCGCGAGCCTGGGCGATGACGGTGGGGAAGAGCTGTTCGGCGCCGGTGCCGTAGGAGAAGTTGGGAATCTGCAGACCAAGTCGGATAGCCACGGTCATCACCGTAACGATCGGGCCGGTCGGCGAGAAGGGTGCGGCGTTACGCCTCAGGCGAAATGCGCCAGCGCGCCGTGGCTGACATGCAGGGTCTGCCCGGTGATGTGCCGTGCGGCCGGACTGGTCAAAAACAGCGCCAGCCGCGCGACCTCCGCGGCCACCGGCGCGGGGCTGCGGGAGAGCCCGTCGTAGCCCGGCTGGGCGCCGCGCCCGCTGGCCACCGCGTTGACGGTGATGCCGCGGGTGCCGAACACGCTTGCCTGTCCCGTCGTCCAATTCGACAGCGCCGCTTTGACCGCGGCCTGGGCGCTGCCCGCGGGCGGGTTTTCCGGCACCACGCTGATGATCGAGCCGCCCGAGCGCAGGTGATCGCCCACGGTCTGAACCGTCAGCACGGCCGAAAGCACCGTCGCGTCAAGGGCATTGCGCCATGCGCTGGCCGTGTCGGCGATCGAGTAGGTGCGCGGATCGCCGGCCTCCCAGCTGGGTGCCGGCACGTGGACGATGGTGTCCAGGTGATGCGGGAACAGCGGGCGGGCCTGTTCCAGGGCGGCCGGGTCGGTGGTGTCGCAGACGATCGCCTCGGCCTCGAGCTCCTTGGCGGCGATCTCCAGATCGCTCTTGCGCGCACCCACCAGGGTCACTTTGTGGCCGTCGTCGCGGAAGCCCTCGGCCACCGCGCGTCCCAGCTCGGTGTCTCCGCCGGTAACCAGCACCTCCACCGCCATGACCTCCTCGTCCTCAACCGGGACCCCGGGCGCTGGCGGTTCGGCGCGGTAGCAACACCGCGGCCCCCGTCAACGGCCTGAGATCCCAGCGCGTGATGGCATCAGTTCCAGATATGTTACTGGACGGTAGCTAGTCGGGGAAATTCCGACCGCCGCGACGCGCGGAACATTTGGATAACTATTTCGGGACGGCCCGGGCACCGCTCTCTTGTGCCGTGCTTGCGGAGACAGCACCGCCACGCGGCCCGCATCAGCGGCGGGCTAGGGTGCTTCCATGCGGCGGATCGGGATCCTGACCGGGTTGCTGTCGGTGGTGCTGATTGCCGGTATGACCGGGTGTGGCTCCAAATCCCAGCCGCCGCCGACCGCGGGCAAACTGATGGTGTTCGCGGCCGCGTCACTGCGACCGGCGTTCACCCAGATCGCCGAGCGGTTCAAGGCCCAAAACCCCGGTACCGGAATCGAATTCGAGTTCGCCGGCTCCTCCGAGCTGGCCACCCAGCTGACCCAGGGAGCGACGGCCGACGTGTTCGCCTCGGCCGACACCGCGCAGATGGACGTCGTCGCCAAGGCGGGCCTGCTCGCCGCCGACCCGACGAACTTCGCCTCCAACACCCTGGTCATCGTCACCGCGCCGGGCAACCCGAAGCGGATCGGGTCGTTCGCCGACCTGACGAGGCCCGGGCTGACCGTGGTGACCTGCCAGCGGCCGGTGCCCTGCGGGGCGGCGGCCCACCGCGTCGAGGACAGCACCGGCGTGCACCTCAACCCCGTCAGCGAGGAGCCCAGCGTCACCGACGCCCTCACCAAGGTCACCAGCGGCCAGGCCGACGCCGCGCTGGTCTACGTCACCGACGCCAGGACCGCGGGGAGCAAGGTGGCGACGGTGAACTTCCCGGAGGCCGCCGGCGCGGTGAACGTGTACCCGATCGGTGTGTTGAAGCAGGCGCCGCTTGCCACCCAGGCGCGGAATTTCGTCGACCTGGTGACCTCCCCGCCCGGGCAGCAGATCCTGGCCCAGGCCGGCTTCGCCAAACCCTGACCGCGCACGGCGCCAAGGGCAAAGCCGAAATTCCTGCGATTGCGCGCCGCCGGCGGCAGCTCATATTTCCCACGCGATCCCTCTTCGCGTCGCATATTTGCGGACGACCTCGCGAATCGACCGCGCGGGCTTAGCCGAATCGCTAGCATCCTGACCGTGGCAGGGGAGGACCTTCGATCACCGCATTGTCGCGCGGTCAAACTTCCTGCGCCGCTGGCTTAACCAAGTAGCGGGTATCGGCAACGCAAGGGAGTTCGGCATGGCGGTCCGTGGCATCAGGGCACTCAAGAAAATCATGCAGACAACATTCGATCCGGAGCTGGTCGTTCCGGACGAAGCCAGGGTTACGGAATTCACCGGCGACAACAGCTTGTCGCGGAAAGACCTTTCCCAGCATCCAATTCCCCCTGGTTCCCTGACATGGAAGTATTGGGGACGGCTTGATGTGATCTTTTTCGGCAGCGGAGTCGTGGGCACCATCGCCGGGGCGTGGCCGCAGATGGCGAAAGCGACGTCGAGTTCCGTTCTTTTTACCGGTGACAGTTCGTTCGGTGCACGCTCGAAAATATATAAGGTACGGCGTCAGAGATCTCGTGAGTACATCTATGGCACGGTGTACGACGCGCCGGAGGATGCGAAGAAATACGGCCTGAAGACTCGGAACATGCACAAGTCCATCAAGGGCACCCTGCAGGACGGCACCTTTCATGCATTGAACGCCGACACCTTCTATTTTGGGCATGTCACCTTTTTCTATCATCTGTTGCTCAAGGTGGTTGAGCAGCTGTATTTCGACGGGGCCATGCCGCGTGCGATGAAGGAGCAGATATTCGAGGAATCCAAGGAGTGGTACAGCATGTGGGGGGTGGACGACAGTCCCCAGCCGGCCACCTACGACGATTTCGAGCGGTATCTGGACAACATCGAGCGCAATCATTTGGTGAATTCTCAGGTGACCCAGGTCATGCTGGAGCAATTCATGGAGCGTCGCGTGCCGCCGCGGTGGTGGCCTCCGGTCATGAAGAAGTTCGTGTGGCCCTGGGTGGCGGGTCGGCGGCAAGTCGTCGTCAACAGTTTCCCGCCCCACGTGCAGGAGCTGTTCAATTTGGAGTGGACCCCCGAGGACGAGGAGATCGCGCGCCGCTTCATGCGGATGTATCGACGGCTGTACGCGATTCTCGAGCGTGTTGTCCCGCTGAAGTTCCTGTACTTGCCGATTGCCGTCGAAGGCTTCAAGCGGGAAGGGGTCGATCCGCGCAAGATCACCCTGGAGTCCGCACAGCAAGCACTCCGGGAAAATCGCGCTCGCCGCGCCGCGCGGGAAACTGCGTCAGCAGACGAGACCAATGGGGTGCTCGCGTCCGGCTAATAAGGCGCCGGCCCGCGTCGGACCGCCGGGGGTCCTTTTTCGTCCGTCTCGGCCGTACCTGACATGCTGTGCAGCGAATAACCGGCGGCCCCACCTATTCGTCGGCGGGCCGAACGAGGCAGACGAGGCAAAGGGGTAGGCATTAGCAGACGCGGCACGGCGCTGCCCCGCTGGGTGTACCTTCCCGCGGCGGCCGGGACCATGTTCGTGGTACTGCCGTTGTTGGCGATCGCGGTCAAGGTGGACTGGCCGCACTTCTGGTGGCTGATCACGAGCCC
This sequence comes from Mycobacterium timonense, assembly GCF_025821985.1. Classification (NCBI taxonomy): domain Bacteria; kingdom Bacillati; phylum Actinomycetota; class Actinomycetes; order Mycobacteriales; family Mycobacteriaceae; genus Mycobacterium; species Mycobacterium timonense. The sequence goes on from NZ_JACKSY010000022.1 coordinate 65,530, forward strand.
GTCGTCGCGGACGGCGCTGCTGCTGAGCCTGAGGACCGCCGCCGCCAGCACCGCGCTGTGCGTGGCGCTGGGGGTGCCGATGGCGCTGGTGCTGGCCCGCGGCGGGACGCGGCTGGTCCGGTTGCTGCGGCCCCTGATCCTGCTGCCGTTGGTGCTGCCGCCCGTGGTGGGCGGGATCGCGTTGTTGTATGCGTTCGGCCGGCTCGGGCTGCTGGGGCACTACCTGGAAGCCGCGGGTATCAGCGTTGCGTTCAGCACCACCGCCGTGGTGCTGGCGCAGACATTCGTGTCGCTGCCGTTTCTGGTGATCTCGCTCGAGGGCGCGGCGCGCACCGCGGGCGCCGATTTCGAGGTGGTGGCCGCGACACTGGGCGCGCGACCCACCACGGTCTGGTGGCGCGTCACCCTGCCGCTGCTGTTGCCCGGTGTCGTGTCCGGGGCGGTGCTGGCGTTCGCCCGCTCGCTGGGTGAGTTCGGCGCGACGCTGACCTTCGCCGGATCACGGCAGGGCGTCACCCGCACCCTGCCGCTGGAGATCTACCTGCAGCGGGTGACCGACGCCGACGCGGCCGTGGCGCTGTCCATCCTGTTGGTGGCGGTGGCGGCCGTGGTGGTGCTCGGGCTGGGCGCTCGCCGGCTGACCGGGACCGACGCCAGGTAGCCGCCGGCCATGAGCGAATTGCAGCTGCGCGCGGTCGTCTCGCAACGGCGCTTCGAGGTGGAGTTCTCGGTGGCCGCCGGGGAGGTGCTGGCGGTGCTGGGTCCCAACGGCGCGGGCAAGTCGACGGCCCTACACGTCATCGCCGGGCTGTTGCGCCCCGACCGTGGGCTGGTGCGGGTGGGGGACCGGGTGTTGACCGACACCGCGGCCGGGATCGACGTGCCGACGCACGACCGCCGGGTCGGACTGCTGCTGCAGGACGCCTTGCTGTTCCCGCATATGAGCGTCGCCGCCAACGTCGCGTTCGGGCCGCACAGTCGCCGGCCGATGTGGCGCCGGGGCCGCCGGGCGGAGAAGGCCACCGCCTTGCGCTGGCTGCGGGAGGTGGACGCCGAGCCGCTCGCGGACCGAAAACCGCGACAACTCTCCGGCGGGCAGGCGCAGCGGGTCGCGATCGCGCGGGCGCTGGCCGTCGAACCCGACGTGTTGCTGCTCGACGAGCCGTTGGCCGGTCTCGACGTCGCGGCGGCCGCGGCGATCCGGGCGGTGCTGCGCAGGGTCGTCACCCGCATCGGCTGCGCGGCGATGCTGGTCACCCACGACCTGCTGGACGTGTTCACGTTGGCCGATCGGGTGCTGGTGCTCGAATCCGGCAGGATCGCCGAAATCGGCCCGGTGGCTGACGTTTTGACCGCGCCGCGCAGTCATTTCGCGGCACGGGTCGCGGGGGTGAACCTGGTCAACGGGACCGCCGAGGGCGACGGTGCCCTGCTCGCGCGCTCCGGTGCCCGCTGGTATGCCGCCCCGGCGGCGCCCGCCGGCCCGCTCGCGTCCGGCCAGCGCGCCGTCGCGGTTTTCCCGCCGACGGCGGTGGCCGTCTATCGCGAGCAGCCGCACGGCAGTCCCCGCAACACTGTCGAGGTGACGGTCGCCGAGATGGACGTCCGCGGGGCGGCGGTGTTGGTGCGCGGCGCTCAGCAACCCGACGGCGCGCCGGGGCTGGCGGCCGAGATCACCGTGGACGCCGCTTCGGAATTGCGGTTGACGCCGGGGGACCGGGTGTGGTTCTCGGTCAAAGCCCATGAAGTGGTGCTGTATCCGGCAACGGCCGCGGCGGAACGCTGAACGGTGCCCGCCCGGCGCGGCCGCGCTCCGCAGATTGCACATTGCCAACATCAGTGAAACCGCACTGCATTAGTCCGCAATGCTCCTTGCGTCACAGCGGTAACACGGTAGGTTCGTCGCCATGGATCAGGTGGAAGCGACCTCGACACGCCGCAAAGGACTGTGGACGACGCTGGCGATCACCACGGTGAGCGGCGCCAGCGCCGTCGCCATCGCGTTGCCGGCGACCTCGCATGCCGATCCCGAGGTCCCGACCCCGGTCCCCCCGAGCACGGCGACCGCCCCGCCCGCCGCGCCGGCGCCCAACGGGCAACCGGCACCCAACGCGCAACCGGCACCCGCCGCCCCGGCGCCCAACGGGCAACCGGCGCCCGCCGCGCCGGCGCCGAATGATCCCAACGCGGCCCCACCACCGGCGGGGGCACCGCCGAACGGGGCACCACCGGCGCCGCCGAACGGGGCACCACCGCCGCCCGTCGACCCGAACGCGCCGCCGCCCCCGCCGGCCGACCCGAACGCCGGGCGGATCCCCAACGCCGTCGGCGGGTTCAGCTACGTGCTGCCCGCCGGCTGGGTGGAGTCCGACGCGTCTCACCTCGACTACGGCTCGGCGCTGCTGAGCAAGGTCACCGGCCCGCCGCCGATGCCCGACCAGCCGCCCCCGGTTGCCAACGACACCCGCATCGTGATGGGCCGTCTCGACCAAAAGCTTTACGCCAGTGCGGAAGCCAACAACGCCAAGGCCGCGGTGCGGCTGGGCTCGGACATGGGCGAGTTCTTCATGCCCTATCCCGGCACCCGCATCAACCAGGACAGCACCCCGCTCAACGGCGCCAACGGAAGCACCGGCAGCGCGTCGTACTACGAGGTGAAATTCAGCGACGCGTCCAAGCCGAACGGTCAGATCTGGACCGGCGTCATCGGTTCGGCCAACGGCGGCAACGCGCAACGCTGGTTCGTCGTCTGGCTGGGCACCTCGAACGACCCGGTGGACAAGGTCGCGGCCAAGGCGCTCGCCGAGTCGATCCAGGCGTGGACGCCGCCGCCCGCCCCGCCGGCGGCTCCGGGCGGACCAGGGGCACCGGCTCCAGGGGCTCCAGGCGCGCCGGCACCGGGCGCCCCGGCGGCTCCTGGCGCGCCCGCACCGGCGGCTCCGGCTCCAGCAGCCCCGGGGGCCCCGGCAGCACCCGGCGCGCCCGCGCCGGCACCGGGCCAGGCGCCGGCCGTCGAGGTCAGCCCCACCCCCACACCGACACCGCAGCAGACCCTCTCGGCCTGAGCGACCGACGAGTCCGGGCCGTCGCGTCGGCAACCGGTTGATCAACCGTCGCCGATTCGTCACTCGATTCGTGACCCAAACTGGGTATACCGAAGTGACGGCCCAGCAAACAGCTGGGCTTTGCCAGCGATTGCGAGGAGATCCTCATGGACGTCACTGCTGCCACCGAATACCTGGCCCGCTCCACCACGCTGACCAGCGTCGGCATCATCGGCTACATCATCATCGGCGGCCTGGCCGGTGCCCTGGCCAGCAAGACGTCCGGGGTAGCGGCGCCGGCATCCTGATGGACATCGTGATCGGCATCGTCGGCGCGCTGATCGGCGGCTTCATCCTGAGCTTCTTCGTCAACACCGCGGGCGGCGGGCTCATCTTCACCTTCTTCACCGCGCTGCTCGGTTCGGTGATCCTGCTCTGGATCGTCGGCATGGTGCGCAGGACGTAATCGCCTTAACCCGTTGCGGCCGTGGTGGTTAGCGGCATGATGGGGTGATGTCTTCTTCGGTGACCACCACGGCGATGCGCGCCTGGCGGGTGCGTCGGCCCGGTCCGATGGACACTCATCCGCTCGAGGAAGTGACCACCGAGGTGCCGCGCCCCGGGCCGTCCGACCTGCTGGTCGCGGTGCGTGCGTGCGGCGTGTGCCGCACCGATCTGCATGTCACCGAGGGCGACCTACCCGTGCACCGCGACCGGGTCACGCCCGGTCATGAGGTGGTCGGCGAGGTCATCGAAGTCGGCGCCGAGGCCGGCGACGAGTTCGGCGTCGGGGACCGGGTGGGCATCGCCTGGCTGCGCCACACCTGCGGGGTGTGCAAATACTGCCGGCGGGGCGACGAGAACCTGTGCCCCGAGTCCCGCTACACCGGTTGGGACGCCGACGGTGGGTACGCCGAATTCGCGACCGTGCCAGCGGCGTTCGCGCACCCACTGCCCGGCGGTTACAGCGACAGCGAGCTCGCCCCATTGTTGTGCGCCGGCATCATCGGCTACCGGGCGCTGCTGCGCGCCCAGCTACCGCCGGGCGGACGGCTGGGCCTGTACGGTTTCGGCGGCAGCGCGCACATCACCGCGCAGGTCGCCCTGGCGCAGGGCGCCGAGGTGCACGTGATGACCCGCGGCGAGCGGGCCCGCGAGCTGGCGATCGAACTCGGCGCCGCCTCCGCGCAGGGCGCCGCCGACCCGCCGCCCGTCCCGCTGGACGCCGCCATCCTGTTCGCCCCCGTCGGCGATCTGGTACTGCCCGCGCTGGCGGCGCTGGACCGCGGCGGCACCCTGGCGATCGCCGGCATTCACCTGTCCGACATCCCGTCGCTGAACTACCAGCGCCACCTGTTCCAGGAGCGCCAGGTGCGCTCGGTCACCTCCAACACCCGGGCCGACGCGCGGGCCTTCCTCGACTTCGCGGGCACGCATCACATCAGCGTCACCACGCCGGAATATCCCCTCGGACAAGCGGATCGGGCGCTGGCGGATCTGAGCGCCGGGCGCATCGCCGGTGCGGCGGTGCTGCTGGTCTGAGCGGCCTCGGCCCTCAGGTGGACAGATGCCAGACGAACGCGGCCGCCAGCGCACCGAGCCCGTTCAGTGACCAGTGCAGGGCGATGGGCGCGATCAGGCTGCCGCTGCGCCGGCGCAGCCAGCTGAACACGAACCCGGCGGCCCCGGTGGCCAGCACCGCCCCGGTCACCCCGGCCATCATGCCCACCATCCCGCCGCCGAACAGTCGGGTGAACCCGACGTTGCCGCTGGTCAGGCCGAACGACGTGGCAACGTGCCACAGGCCGAACAGCAGCGAACCCGCCAGGGCGACGCCGCGGAAGCCCCAGGCCCGGTTGAGGGCGCCGTGCAGCACGCCGCGGAAGGCCAGCTCCTCGGGGATGACGGTCTGCACCGGGATGACAACCATCGAGGCGATCATCGCCCCGGAGATGGTGGCGTAGCGGTTGTTCATGAACATCGGCCGGGTCGCCGGCAGCAGCACCCCGATCGCGATCACCGCGGCCACCACCGCCACGGCGGCCAGCGCATAGCCCACTCCGGATTTCCAATGGTCACGGCCCAGCCCGAGGTCGGTCCAGCCCAGCCCGCGATAGCGCATCAGGATGACCAGCCCGACGGCGGCGGCGGGGACGGTGCCGATGCTCGCCCACGGCGTGGTGAAGTGCGCGACCAGGTTGGTCAGGACCAGCACCACCACGACGACGGCGATGTCGAGATGGATCCGGAACCGGTGCAACCCGGGGGGCTGGGACGCCTGCAGGTCGGCTGTCGCGGTGGCGTCACGCATCCGGCCAGTTTACCGGCGGCCAACGGCGCGAGGGGGCATGCGATTGCCGTCACGCGAATCTCAGCCGCTCGGCTCCCAAGTTCAATGGGTCGTCTCGCTCCCGTCACTCACTACGTGAGTTCCGCTCGCTCGGCTCCCAGGTCCAATTGGCGATCGCCGGGTCGTCCTCGCCGTGCTCGCGGGTGTACATCCGCGCGGCGAGCCGGGCGTCGACCATGCGCTGGCGCAGCATCGCGGCGCGACTGGCCAGCCCCTCCACCCGGTCGAGCACGTCGATGACGAGGTGGAAGCGGTCCAGGTCGTTGAGCATCACCATGTCGAAAGGCGTTGTGGTGGTGCCGCGTTCCTTGAAGCCGCGCACGTGCAGCTGCGCGTGATTGGCGCGGCGATAGGTGAGCCGGTGGATCAGCCAGGGGTAGCCGTGGTAGGCGAAGATGACCGGCCGGTCCCTGGTGAACAGCGCGTCGAATTCGCGGTCCGGCAGCCCGTGCGGGTGCTCGGAGTCGGGCTGCAGCCGCATCAGGTCGACGACGTTGACCACCCGCACCGCCAGGTCGGGCAGCTCCCGGCGCAGGATGTCGGCGGCGGCCAGCGTCTCCAGCGTCGGGATGTCGCCCGCGCAGGCCAGCACCACATCGGGTTCGGCGCCAATCGATCGGGCGGTGCTGGCCCAGTCCCAGATGCCCAGCCCGCGGGTGCAGTGCGCGATCGCGGCGTCCATGTCCAGGTAGGCCAGCGCGGGCTGCTTGCCGGCGACGATCACGTTGATGTAATCGCGGCTGCGCAGGCAGTGATCGGCCACCGACAGCAGCGTGTTGCCGTCCGGCGGCAGGTACACCCGGGTCAGCTCGGCGCGCTTGTTGGCGACCAGGTCGATGAACCCGGGGTCCTGATGCGAGGCGCCGTTGTGGTCCTGGCGCCACACGTGCGACGTCAGCAGGTAGTTCAGCGACGCGATCGGCCGCCGCCACGGCAATTCCCGGCTGGTCGCAAGCCATTTCGCGTGCTGGTTCAGCATGGAGTCGACGATGTGCACGAACGCCTCGTAGCAGTTGAACAGGCCGTGCCGCCCGGTCAGCAGGTAGCCCTCCAGCCAGCCCTGGCACAGGTGCTCGGAGAGCACCTCCATCACCCGGCCGTCGGGCGCCAGGTGCTCGTCGTCGGGCTCGGTCGCCGACAACCACACCTTCTCGGTGGCGCCGTAGACGGCGTCGAGCCGGTTGGAGGCCGTCTCGTCGGGCCCCATCATCCGGAACCGGTCTTTGTTGCGGGCGATCACGTCGCGCAGGAAGGTGCCCAGCACCCGGGTGGCCTCGTGGGTGACCGACCCCGGCCGGGTCACCGGCACCGCGTAGTCGCGGAAGTCGGGCAGGTCGAGGTCGTGCAGCAGCAGCCCGCCGTTGGCGTGCGGGTTGGCGCTCATCCGGCGATCACCGGTGGGCGCCAGCGCCCGCAGCTCGGCCCGCAGCCGCCCGTCGTCGTCGAACAGCTGCTCGGGACCGTAGCTGCGCAGCCACTCCTCGAGCTGGGCGCGGTGTTCGGGGTTGTCGTGCGTCTCGGCGAGCGGCACTTGGTGCGACCGCCAGGTGCCCTCAACCCTCTTGCCGTCCACCACCTTCGGCCCGGTCCAGCCCTTGGGGGTGCGCAGCACGATCATCGGCCACACCGGCCGCTGCACCTCACCGCCGCCGCGCGCCACGCCCTGGATGGCGGCGATGTCGTCGAACGCCTCGTCGAGGGCAGCGGCCAGCTGACGGTGCACGTCGGTCGGATCGTCACCGGCGACGGTGATCGGCCGGTAGCCGTAGCCGCGCAACAGCGCTTCCAGCTCGGTGTGCGGGATGCGGGCCAGCACGGTCGGGTTGGCGATCTTGTAGCCGTTGAGCGCCAGGATGGGCAGCACGGCGCCGTCGGTCACCGGGTTGAGGAATTTGTTGGAGTGCCAGCCGGCGGCCAGCGGCCCGGTCTCCGCCTCGCCGTCGCCGATGACGCAGGCCACTACCAGGTACGGGTTGTCGAAGGCGGCGCCGTAGGCGTGCACCAGCGCATAGCCCAGCTCGCCGCCCTCGTGGATCGATCCCGGCGTCTGGGCCGCGACGTGGCTGGGAATGCCGCCGGGAAAAGAGAACTGCCGGAACAGTTTTCGCAATCCCTCGGCGTCCTCTTCGATGCCGGTGTACACCTCACTGTAGGTGCCTTCCAGATAGGCGTTGGCGACCAGGCCCGGCCCGCCGTGCCCCGGTCCGGTCACGTAGATGACGTCGGCGTCGCGGTTGCGGATGATCCGGTTCAGGTGCGCGTAGACGAGGTTCAGCCCGGGCGTGGTGCCCCAGTGACCCAGCAGCCGCGGCTTGACGTGCTCGGCGCTCAGCGGCTCTTTGAGCAGCGGGTTGTCCAGCAGGTAGATCTGCCCCACCGACAGGTAGTTGGCGGCGCGCCAATACTTGTCGATGAGGTCCAGTTCGCGGTCGGAGAGCGGAGATCCGGCGGGCGTGGTGGTTGAGGTTTCTAGGCTCACCGAGCCGATTCTGCGCGCCTTCGGTGAAGAATGCTCGTCCCCGGCTACTGTTCGCCGCGGGCCCGCGCCTCGTACGCCTGCCGTTTTTCCACGTCGACGGCGTCGGTGAAGACGTGTTCGCCGCCGAGCAGCCGGTTCAGGCCCTCCGACAGCGCGCGCGGCATGAACTTCTGCGAGGCGATGATCGCGCCCGCGGTTCTGGTGACCCGCACTCGTGGCCGCGGGTGGGCCACCAGCTTGACGATCGCGTCGGCGATGTCGGACGGTTCGGCGTTTCTGACGCCCTTGGCGCCCGACGTGCCCGCGATCAGTTCGGTGTTCACGAACGTCGGCTTGACCACCGAGAACTTCACCCCGGATCGGCGGTATTCGATGCGGGCGGCATCGGTGAAGCCGACGACGGCGTGCTTGCTGGCGCAGTAGGTGGCCGCCCCGGCCAGGTAGGTCTCGCCGGCCAGCGAGGCGACGTTGATGACGTGTCCCCGCCCGCGCGGAATCATCCGCGCCAGCGCCAGCTTGCTGCCCAGGATCACGCCGTAGACGTTGATGTCCAGGATCCGCCGGGTGACGGCGTCGGACTCGTCGACGACCCGGCCGAGCGGCATGATGCCGGCGTTGTTGACCAGCACGTCGATCGGGCCGAGCTGACGCTCGACCTCGTCGAGGAAATCGGAGAACGAGTGCGGGTCGGTGACGTCGAGCTTCCCGTAGACGTCCAGGTCCAGCGCGGCGCCGGACTCCTTCACCCGCACCTCGTCGATGTCGCCGATGGCGACCTTGGCGCCCAGCTTGTGCAGCGCGGTCGCGGTGGCCAGCCCGATCCCGCGGGCCCCGCCGGTGATGACGACGACCTTGTCCCGCACCTTCAGCCCGATCGAAGCGGTGTCTGCCATCTGCCCTCCAGATTCTTGACGGGTGTCAACATCGACGGGCTAAGCACAGCACTCGGCGTCGGCCCGCGCAACAAGCGGCCGGTCGGTGGCCCCCGGTCAGCGCAGCGCGAGCCACACCAGGCTGGCGCCGCCGGCCACGGCGCAATAGATCGCGAACGGCGTCAGCGTGCGGGTCTGGAAGTACCGGGTGAGATAGCGCACCGCCAGGTAGGCGCACACGAACGAGGCGATGCTGCCGGCCAGCACCTGCCCACCGATCCCGGCGCCGAGCGGCCCGAACAGCTCCGGGATCTTGTACACCCCGGCGGCCAGGATGATCGGCGTCGCCAGCAGGAACGAGAAGCGGGCGGCGTCCTCGTGCGACAGGCCGCGCCACAACCCGGCCACGATGGTGATGCCGGAGCGGCTGATGCCGGGCAGCAGCGCGAGGATCTGCGCGGCGCCGATCAGCACGCCGCGGCGCAGCGGAAGTTGGGCGAGGCGGTTGTCGGAGGCCTCGTCGCCGTGTTGCTGCTCCGCGTCGGGCACCGCGGGCTCATCCGCCACCGGCGCGACGCGTCGGCGCAGCACCTCACCGGCATACAGCGCGACGCTGTTGAGCAGCAAGAAGGCCGCCGCCGGGACGGGCTTGCCGAGGGTGGTGCGGAACAGCTGCTCCAGCGCCAGCCCGGCCAGCCCCACCGGGATGGTGCCCACCACGATCAGCCAGGCCAGCCGCTCGTCGGGGGTGCGGATGCGGCGATGCCGCAGCGAGGAGAAGAAGCCGGCCAGGATGCGCACCCAGTCGCGCCAGAAGAAGACCAGCAGGGCGGCCGCGGTGGCCACGTGCAGGCCCACGATGAACGCCAGGTAGGGCGATCGGTGGGCCGACACGCTCAGGTCCTGCGCCCAGCGCCCGCCGACCAGCGCCGGCACCAGCACCGCGTGGCCGAGGCTGGAGACGGGGAACAGCTCGGTGACGCCCTGGAAGGCGCCGACCACCACGGCCTCGACGTAGCTCAGCTGCGCGGTCATAAGGGGATGCCTCCATCGGACGACAGGTCGCGGATCGGCCTGTGACGATAGCCGACCGCCCGCCGCGGCGAGCGGCGCAGGGCCGATGCGCGCCGAAACAGCTTGCCCGCCCGGCATTTTGGGCCGGCGCGGTATCCCGATGGCGCGCTCAACGCCCGCCGCGCGGCGGCCTGACCAGGCGGGTACGGTGTGCAGATGGCCGACCGGTTGCTCGACGCCGTGCGCGTCCTGGACTTGTCGAACGGCGTCGCCGACGCGGTCACCCGGCTGTTCGCCGACCTCGGCGCCGACGTCCTCAAGGTCGAGCCGCCGGGCGGCTGCCTGGGGCGTGACGCGCTGCCCACGCTGCGCGGCGCCAGCATTCCGTTCGCCGTGCACAACGCCAACAAGCGCAGCACCGTGCTGGACCCGTTCGACGACGAGGACTGCGCCCGCTTCCTGGACCTGGCCGCCGACGCCGACATCGTCGTGGACACCGGCGTCGACGAGCGCGGCGCCATGTTCGGCACCTCCGCCGAGGAGCTGGCCGCCCGCTACCCGCACCTGGTGGTGCTGTCGATCACCGATTTCGGCGCCACCGGCCCGCGCTCGTCGTGGCGCGCCACCGATCCGGTGCTGTATGCGATGTGCGGGGCGCTGTCGCGATCCGGCCCCACCACCGGCACTCCGGTGTTGCCGCCGGACGGCATCGCGTCGGCAACCGCGGCCGTTCAGGCTGCATGGGCCGCACTCGCTGCATACTACAACCGATTACGTTGCGGCACAGGCGATTACATCGACTTCTCGTGGTTCGACGCCGTCGTGATGGCGCTCGACCCGGCGTTCGGCGCGCACGGGCAGGCCGCCGCCGGCATCCGGCGCAGCGGGCGGTGGCGGGGCCGGCCGAAGAACCAGGATGCCTACCCGATCTATCCGTGCCAGGACGGCTACGTCCGGCTGTGCGTGATGGCGCCGCGGCAATGGCACGGGCTGCGCCGCTGGCTGGGGGAGCCGGAGGACTTCCAGGATCCCAAGTACGACGTGATCGGCGCGCGGTTCGCGGTGTGGCCGCAGATCAGCGAGCTGCTGCAGAAGCTGTTCGCCGGGCAGACCATGAAGGATCTGGTGGCCGCCGGCCAGGCGCACGGGGTTCCGATCGCCGCGGTGCTGACGCCGTCGCAGATCCTGGGATCCGACCACTTTCAGGCGGTGGGCGCCATCACGGACGCCGAACTCGTCCCCGGCGTGCACACCGCCGTGCCGAGCGGATATTTCGTCGTCGACGGCCGGCGCGCGGGCTTTCGCGCGCCGGTGCCCGCCGCCGGCCGGGACGAACCGTACTGGCGCGGCGCCCCGTCGGTGGTGCCGTCGCCGGCGGGCCGGCTCGGCGACCATCCCTTCGCCGGCCTGCGCATCCTGGACCTGGGCATCATCGTCGCCGGCGGCGAGCTGAGCCGGCTGTTCGGTGACCTGGGCGCCGACGTCATCAAGGTCGAGAGCGCGGACTACCCCGACGGGCTGCGCCAGGCCCGCGCCAGCGAGGCCATGGGCGAGTCGTTCGCCTGGACGCACCGCAACAACCGGGCGCTGGGACTGGACCTGCGCAGCGCGCAGGGCAAGACGATCTTCGCCCGGCTGGTGGCCGAGGCCGACGCGGTGTTCGCCAACTTCAAACCGGGAACCCTTGCCGCACTGGGTTTTTCCTACGAACAGCTGCGCGCGATCAACCCGCGGATCGTGCTGGCCGAAAGCAGCGCCTTCGGCGACACCGGGCCGTGGAGCACCCGGATGGGCTACGGCCCCCTGGTGCGCGCCACCACCGGGGTGACCCGGTTGTGGACGTCCGACGATGCGCGGGAACACGACGACGACGGCCGGCACGCGTTCTACGACGCGACGACGATCTTCCCCGATCACGTGGTAGGGCGGGTCACCGCGATCGCGGCGCTGGCCGCCCTGATCCACCGCGACCGGGCCGGCGCCGGAGCCCACGTGCACATCTCGCAGGCTGAGGTGGTGGTCAACCAGCTCGACACGCTGTATGTCACGCAGGCCGCGCTGGCCGCCGGTGTGGCCCAGATCCGCCCGGACACCGGCCTGCACGCGGTCTACCCTTGCGCCGGGGACGACGAGTGGTGCGTCATCTCGATCCGGTCGGATGACGAATGGCGGCGCGCCGCTGCGGTTTTCGACCACGCCGAATGGGCGGACGACCCCCGCTTCGGCACCGCGGAGGCGCGGCTGGCCCATCGCCGCGAGCTGGTGGAGCTGGTCTCGGCATGGACCCGCACCCGCACCCCGGTGCGGGCGGCCGAGCTGCTGCAGGCGGCCGCGGTGCCGGCCGGCCCGATGAACCGCCCGCCGGACATCCTGGAGGACCCGCAGCTGATCGCCCGCAACCTCTACCGCCCGATGCGGCATCCGCTGATCGACAACCCGCTGCCGGCCGAGACCGGCCCGGCGCCGTTTCGCCACATCCCGCCGGCCCGCCAGGCCCCGGCGCCGCTGCCCGGCCAGGACACCGTGGCGATCTGCCGCGACCTGCTGGGCATGAACACCGCCGACATTCGGCGGCTGATCGACGAGCGGGTGCTGTTCGGGCCCGCCGACCCGGCCGGTCCGGCGCCGGGGCCGACGGCCCGGCCGGATTCATAGCCACGCTAAATTCGTTGCATGACCGTCGACCCCCGCACCCCGGTGCTGATCGGCTACGGCCAGGTCAACCACCGCGACGACATCGACCCGGCGGTCCGCTCCGTCGAGCCCGTCGACCTGATGGCCGCCGCCGTCGAGCGGGCCGCCGACGCCGCGGTGATCGAGGCGGTGGATTCCATCCGGGTGGTCAACATCCTCTCGGCGCAGTATCGCGATCCCGGGCTGCTGCTCGGCCAGCGCATCGGCGCCCGCGACTTCGGCACGCTGTACACCCCGGTCGGCGGCAACGTGCCGCAATCGCTGGTCAACCAGGCATGCCTGGATATCCAGCGGGGCCGCGCCAACGTGGTGCTGCTGGCCGGCGCCGAAACCTGGCGCACCCGACGGGGATTGCGGGCCAAGGGCGGCAAACTGGTCTGGACCGAGCAGGACCGCTCGGTGCCGATGGCCGAGGTCAGCGGCGAAGACGTGGCGATGGCCGGCGAGGCCGAGATCAGGATCTCCCTGGACCGGCCGGCCTACGTCTACCCCCTGTTCGAGCAGGCGCTGCGGGTGTCCACCGGCGAGTCGGTCGAGGACCACCTCACCCGCATCGGGCGGCTGTGGGCGCGGTTCAACGCGGTGGCGGTGGACAACCCGCACGCCTGGATCCGCACCCCGCACAGCGCCGACGACATCTGCCGGGCGGGGCCGCACAACCGGATGATCAGCTGGCCGTATACCAAGTTGATGAACTCCAACAACATGGTCGACCAGGGTGCGGCGCTCGTACTGACCTCGGTGGAGCAGGCGCGACGGCTGAAGGTCCCGCCCGAGCGGTGGGTCTACCCGCTGGCGGGCACGGATGCGCATGACACCGCGTCCATCGCCGAACGCCACGAGCTGCACCGCTCGGCGGCCATCCGGATCGCCGGCGCCCGGGCGCTGCAACTGGCCGGGCTGGGCATCGACGACGTCGACCACGTGGACCTGTACTCGTGCTTTCCCTCCGCGGTACAGGTGGCGGCGGCCGAACTCGGGCTGGGCCTCGACGACCCCGCCCGACCGCTCACGGTGACCGGCGGGCTGACGTTTGCGGGCGGGCCGTGGAGCAACTACGTCATGCACTCCATCGCCACCATGGCCGAGTTGCTGGTGGCCAATCCCGGGCGGCGTGGTTTGATCACCGCCAACGGCGGCTACCTGACCAAGCACAGCTTCGGCGTCTACGGCACCGAACCGCCGGCCGAATTCCGTTGGGAGGACACCCAATCGGCCGTCGACCGGGAGCCGACGACCGATGCGGCGGTCGAGTGGGAGGGCGTCGGCACCGTTGAGGCCTGGACGACGCCCCACGACCGCGAGGGTGAGCCGGAGAAGGCGTTCCTGGCGGTGCGCACCCCGGACGGGTCGCGCGCCCTGGCCGTCGTCACCGATCGCGCCGCCGCGCAGGCAACCGTGCGCGAGGACATCGGTGGCGCCAAGGTCGCCGTCGCCGCCGACGGCAGCGCGGCGCTGCAGTAGCCCGGGGCAGTGGCCCGGGCCCCGGCGCCGGCGTCACCGCCGGTCATCGAACCGTTACCGGACCGACGGTCGCGTAGCCAGTGCCTATTTGCCTATTGTTGAGTGCTGAGGGTTGGGGGAGGTGAGCCCAGGTGCACATCCTGGTTACCGACGCCACCGGCGCACTCGGGCGGCTGGTCGCTGGGCAGCTGATCGCGGCCGGGCACACCGTCACCGGAATTGCTGAGCTGCCGCACCCCTGCCTGGACGGCAACGTCGAATTCGTTTGCGCGCCGCTGCGCGACCGGGTGTTGCGCGAGCTGACCGACGAGGCGGACGCGGTCATCCACCTGGCCCCGATCGACCCCACCGCGCCCGGCAACGCCGCCATGGACGGGCTGGCGCGCGTCACCGACGCCGCCGCCCGGGCCGGGTCCCGGCTGTTATTCGTGTCGCAGGCCGCCGGCCGGCCCGAGCTGTATCGACCGGCCGAGGACCTGGTGGCCTCGAGCTGGGGGCCCAGCGTGGTGGTCCGGATCGCGCCGCCGGTCGGTCGTCAGCTCGACTGGATGGTGTGCCGCACGGTGGCCACCGTGCTGCGCACCAAGGTGTCGGCGCAGCCGATGCGGGTGCTGCACCTCGACGACCTGATGCGCTTTTTGGTGACGGCCCTCGACACCGACCGCACCGGCGTGGTGGACCTGGCCAGCCCGGACACCGTCAACCTGGTCACCGCCTGGCGGATGCTGCGCGCCACCGACCCCCGTTCCCGGCTGCACCGGGTGCGCAGCTGGTCGCAGCTGATTCCGGATCTCAATGTTGCTGCCGCGCAAGAGGATTGGCTGTTCGAGTTCGGCTGGCACGCGCTGGACGCGGTCGCCGACACCGCGCGTGGGCTGGTCGGGCGCCGGCTGGACACCGCGGGCGCGATCAATCACGGCGCCCAGCTCGCGCTGCCCGTCGAGGTGCTGCCGCAGCGGGCGGGCAACGGCGCGCACAGCGCGGCGCCCGAAGGCGTGGAAGGCGAATTCGACGACCGGATCGATCCGCGGTTCCCGGTGTTTTCGGCCACCGCGCTCACCGATGCGCTGCCCGGGCCGCTCACCCCGATCACGCTCGACGTCCAACTGAGCGGGCTGCGCACCGCGAGCCGGGTGTTGGGCCGGGTGCTCGCGCTGGGCGGCGCGGTCGGCGAGGAATGGGACAGCAGGGCCATCGCGGTGTTCGGCCACCGGCCCTATGTCGGGGTGTCGGTCAACATGGTCGCCGCCACCCAGCTGCCCGGCTGGGACCAGGACGCCGTCGCCCGCGACGCCCTGGTGGGCCGGCCCCAGGTCGGCGATCCGCTGCCGTTCGGTGAGCCGGCGTTGGCGGGCGGGGCGCTCGGCTCGATCGCCAAGGCGGTGGCCGCGGGACGGTCGGTGGCGCTGCTGCGGCACTTGCGGGCGAACACCCGCGACTACTGCGCCGCCGCCGTCGCCGAGCAGGTGGACGCCGCCCAACTGGCATTGCTGCCGCAGGCCGCGCTGGAGGTGCGGCTGCGGCTGTTGCGCGACCGCATCCACCAGGGCTGGATCCTCAACGCGCTGTGGCTGCTCGACACCGGGATCACGGCGGCGGCGCTGGTGCGCAGCCAGGCCGGGCAGAGTGTGCCCGGCCTCGGCATGATCACCGAAAGCGGCCTAGTGGCAGCCGAAACCGCCGAGCTGGCGGCGATGTTGGCGGCCGACCCGCCGTTGTGTGCGCTGGCCGCCGACGGCAACCTCGCCAGCATCCGCGCGCTGGCGCCGAAGACCGCCGCCGCCGTGGACGCCGCGGTGGCGCGGATTGGACACCGCGGGCCCGGGGACGCCGAGCTGGCCAGCCAGACGTTCGCCGACGACCCGGCGATGCTGCTGAGCGCCGCCGCCGCTGCCGCCGCGGCGCCCGCCGAGCCCGCCGCGCCGGCGACGCTGGCCGAGCGGCTGGCGGCCAACGCCCGCGGCTCTAAGGAGCTGGCCCACGACGCCACCATGCGGTTCACCCACGAGCTCCGAATGACGTTGCGCGCCTTGGGATCTCTGCGGGTGGAGGCGGATCTGATCGACGCCGTCGACGACGTGTACTACCTGACCTGCAACGAGCTGGTGACCATGCCCGGCGATGCCCGGCTGCGGATCAAGCGCCGCCGCACCGAGCGGGAGCGGTTGCAGGTGCAATGCCCACCCGAGGTCATCGACGGCCGGTGGACGCCGCCGCAGCACTGCGCCGAGGGATCGCCGGCCCAGCGCCCCGCGGGCTGACCCGTCAACCGAGCAGCTCGCCCAGCGGTGCGCCGGGATCACCGAGCCGGTCGGCGTCGATGGGCGCCCGGGACCGGATCAGGGCCTTGACGTCGTCGAGCACATCCCAGATGTTGACGTTCATCCCGGCCAGCACCCGGTCGTCGGCGTCGAGCCAGAACGCGACGAATTCGCGGGCTGCGACGTCGCCGCGGAACACCACCCGCTCGAACCGGGGCGCATGCCCGACGTACTCCATGCCCAGGTCGTACTGATCGGTGAAGAAGTAGGGCAGTTCGTCGTATTCGCCCGGCCTGCCCAGCATCCCGGCCACGGCGATCGCGGGCTGTTTGAGCGCGTTGGCCCAGTGCTCGGTGCGGATCCGGGTGCGCAGCAGCGGATGTTCGGCGGCGGCGATGTCGCCGACGGCGTAGATGTCGGGATCGCTGGTGCGCAACGACGCGTCGACCAGCACACCACCATCGGCCAGGGACAGCCCGGCCGCCTCGGCGAGTTCGATGTTGGGTCGGGCGCCGACGGCCACCAGCACCGCGTCCGCGGGGATCGCCGACCCGTCCGTGGTGCGCAGGCCGGTCGCCGAGCCGTCGGCCCGGGTGATCTCTCGCACCTGCGTCTCGAGCCGCAGATCCACGCCGTGCTCGCGATGCAGCGTGGCGAACACCTCGCCGACGGTTTCCCCCAGCGCCGCGGTCAGGGGTTGTCGGGCCGCCTCCACCACCGTGACCTCGACACCGCGCTGGCGCGCGGCCGCGGCCACTTCCAGCCCGATCCACCCCGCACCCACCACTGCCAGCGACTTCCCTTCGCCCAGAAAGGAATTCAACGCCACCGCGTCTTCATACGTGCGCAGGTAATGCACGCCGGCGCAATCCGATCCCGGGATCGGCGGACGCCGCGCGGCCGATCCGGTGGCCAGCAGCAGCTTGTCGTAGGCCACGGTGGTGCCGTCGGCGAGCCCGACGGTGTGGCCGGCGGTGTCCAGCGCGCACACCCGGGTGTTGAGCCGCAGGTCGACGTCGTTGTCCCGGTACCAGTCCGAGTTCTGCACGGTGAAGTCGGTCAGTGACTTCTTGCCGGCCAGAAACTCCTTGGACAGCGGCGGCCGTTCGTAGGGCAGGTGCTCCTCGTCGGCGAACACGATGATGCGCCCGTCGAAGTTGTTGTCCCGCAATGCTTCCACGGCTTTTGCCGCCGCAAGTCCGCCGCCGATGATGACGAAGCCGGTCGCGCTGGCCATGATGGGTTGCTCCGTTCTGTCGAAGTTTCAGCCTACTCGCGGGCGCTCAACCCACCAGCTCGCGCAGCGCGAGCGCGTTGCGTACCGCGTGGCCGCCCAGGTCGTTGTTGAAATACATCCACACGTCCTTTCCGTCACCGTCCCAGGTGGTGATCCGCTCGGCCCAGCACCGCAAGTCGTCGTCGGAGTACGAGCCGGCATAGTTGGCGGCTGGGTCCGGTCCGTGCATCCGGATGTAGACCAGGTCGGTCGTCGCACGCGGGATGCACGCCAGTCCAAGGCCGCTCGTCACCACGTACGCCGCACGGCGGCGCTCCAGCAGCGCATACACCGCGGGGTCGTTCCACGACGGGTGGCGCAGTTCGACGGCGACGCGGATGGACGCGGGCATGCGCTCCAAGAAGGAATCCAGGCGGGCGTCGTCGCGCTGCTGCTCGGGATGCAACTGCACCAGCAGCACGCCGCGCCGATCGCCCAGCAACTCCCAGCACCGCTCGAACCGTTCGATCCACGGTTCGGGGGAGGCCAGCCGGCGGTAGTGGGTGAGTCCGCGGTGCGCCTTGACCGACATGGTGAAGCCGTCCGGCAACTGCTCGCGCCACCCCGCGAACGTCGAATCCTTGGGCCAGCGGTAGAAACTGGCGTTCAACTCGACGGTGTCGAACACCTCGATGTAGCGGGACAGCCGGGGCGCCGACGGCGTTCCCGGCGGGTACAGCACATCCGCCCAGTGGTCATACGACCACCCGGAGGTACCGATGCGCACGGTCACGGGGCGGTCAGCCGCTGACCTGCCGGCGCACGTCGTCGTCCAGCGACGCCCGCACCAGGGCGGCGGCCAGCCGCGCATTGGCTTGCGGCGCAAGGCTTCCCAGCTTGTCCGGCTCGGCGGGCAGCCCCAGTTTCTTGGCGGCTCCGGTGGCCCGGTCATCGAAGTAGGGCCGCACCCAGGTCCACACGTCTTGGACTTCGCGCAGAAAGATGTCGGCGCCGGTGTCGCCGATCCCCTTGAATCTCTTCAGCATCCGTTTCGCCGACACTGTGTCGTGCTCGCTGCGAGCGGCCAGTTCGCGCAGATCACCGGAGTAGTCGTCGCGCACGCGCTCGGCCATGTCGGTGAGCCGGGTGGCCGAGCTCTCGTCGTAACGCACGTAGTGGGCGCGCCCGAACGCGTCGATCATGGTCTGCCGATCCGCGTCCAACACCGCCTTAGGGGTTCGCAGACCCGCCTTGAACAGTTCGGCCGCCGCGCCCACGGCGATGGCCGCGTCGATCGGCTTGCTGGCCAGCATGCACAGCACCAGAAGCTGAAACAATGGCATCGGCTTGTCACTCAGCTTGATGCCCGCCTGCGCCGCGTACGTCTGGCCGGCGACGTCGAGCAGTCGTCGCACTCGCTGGTCGCGGTTGCTCATACCGGTTCGCGTACCCCCGGCGTGCGCGGGCAAACGGCGCCGCTACTTGGGCGGCAGGCTTTCGGCGTATCCGACGCCGCGGGCGACCCAACCCGCAAGCTGGCGTTTGGTCCGCACCCCGGCGGCGTCGACTCGTAACCAGCCGCGGGTTTCCCGCCCGGCCATCACCATCGGGCCGACATGGGCGCGCGCGGCGAGTTTGTCGGTGTCCTCGGGCGGCACCCGCACCAGCAGCCCGCCCTGGCCGCTGGCCGCCACCGACATGTTGCCGTTGAGCAGAAACGCCAGCCCGCCGAACATGCGCTTCTCCTCGATGCCCGGTTGACCGCCGAGCAGCTCGCGGATCCGGTTGGCCAGGTCCTCGTCGTAGGGCATGCGCCGACCTTAATGCCGGCCGCCGACACGGGCGTCGAGGTCAGTCCAGGTCCACCCGGATGGTCAGCAGGTCACTGCCCATCAGGCGCACCATCGCGCTGTTGAGGCGGGGCAGGTTGCCCAGCCGCTGCACGGGGTCGTCGTCCGGCAACAAGTGCGCGGTGCCGGTGCGCCAGCGGCCGCCGACCCGCACGCGGACGGCCGGGTTGGCCTTGATGTTGCGCACATAGTCGGAGTGTTCGCCGTGTTCGGAAACCATCCAGAACTGGTTGTCCACCACGCGTCCGCCCACCGCGGTCCGCCGCGGCTTGCCGCTCTTGCGTCCGGTGGTTTCGAGCATGGTCATCGGCAATTGCCGGCCCACCGGGTTGACCAGCAGGCGTTGAACTCGGTGTACCACTCGCCGTTTGAGACTCACGCGGTCATTCAACCGCGACACCCGGCGTCACGCCAGCGTGGCGTTCGGTGCGGAGAGCCACGCCGGCGTGACGCTGGAGGCGCGGTCAGGCCGCGGCGGCGGCCGGCGCGGTGACGGGTTCCAGCGCCTGCGCGACGATGTCGGCCACGTCGGTCATGGGCGTGACCGTCAGCGCCTCGAGCACCTCGGCAGGCACGTCATCGAGATCCGGCTCGTTGCGCGCCGGGATGAAAACCGTTGACAGCCCGGCACGTTGGGCCGCCAGCAGCTTTTGCTTCACGCCGCCGATCGGTAACACCCGACCGTTCAGCGTGACCTCGCCGGTCATGCCGACGTCGGAGCGCACCTGGCGTCCGGTGGCCATCGACACCAGAGCGGTCACCATCGTGACCCCGGCCGACGGGCCGTCCTTGGGCACCGCCCCGGCGGGCACGTGCACGTGGATGCGCCGGTCCAGCGCCTTCGGGTCGACCCCGAGCGCGGCGGCGTGGGAGCGCACGTAGGACAGCGCGATCTGCGCCGACTCCTTCATCACGTCACCCAGCTGACCGGTCAGCTGCAACCCCGGCTCCCCGTCGGTCGCCCCGGCCTCGATGTAGAGCACATCGCCGCCCAGGCCGGTGACGGCCAGGCCGGTCGCCACCCCGGGCACCGCGGTGCGTTCGGCCGACTCGGGCGTGAACCGGGGCCGGCCCAGGTAGTCGACGAGATCGGGCTCGTCGATGGTGACCGACCCAGGCTGCTCTGCCAGCTTGGTCGTCACCTTGCGCAGCGCCCTGGCCAGCAGCCGTTCGAACTGTCGCACGCCCGGCTCGCGGGTGTAGTCGGCGGCGATCTTGCGCAGCGCCGCGTCGGTCACCGTCACCTCGTCCTCGGTCAGCGCCGCCCGCTCCCGCTGCCGGGGCAGCAGGTAGTCCCGGGCGATGGCCACCTTGTCGTCCTCGGTGTAGCCGTCGATGGTCACCAGCTCCATCCGGTCCAGCAGGGCCGACGGGATGTTCTCGACGATGTTGGCGGTGGCCAGGAACACCACGTCGGACAGGTCCAGGTCCAGATCCAGGTAGTGGTCGCGGAAGGTGTGGTTCTGCGCCGGGTCGAGCACCTCGAGCAGCGCCGCGCTCGGGTCGCCCCGGTAGTCGGAGCCGACCTTGTCGATTTCGTCCAGCAGCACAACGGGATTCATCGATCCCGCCTCGCCGATCGCACGCACGATCCGGCCCGGCAGCGCGCCCACGTAGGTGCGCCGGTGGCCACGGATCTCGGCCTCGTCGCGCACCCCGCCCAGGGCGACGCGCACGAACTTGCGGCCCAGCGCCCGCGCCACGCTCTCGCCCAGCGACGTCTTGCCGACGCCGGGCGGGCCGGCCAACACCATCACCGCACCCGAGCCGCGGCCGCCGACCACCTGCAGCCCGCGCTGGGCGCGGCGGGTGCGCACCGCCAGGTACTCGACGATGCGGTCCTTGACGTCGTCGAGGCCGTGGTGGTCGGCGTCCAGGATGTCCCGGGCGGCCTTCAGGTCCGTCGAATCCTCGGTCTTGACGTTCCACGGCAGGTCCAGCACGGTGTCGAGCCAGGTGCGGATCCAGCCGCTTTCGGGGCTCTGGTCGCTGGCGCGTTCCAGCTTGCCGACCTCGCGCAGCGCGGCCTCGCGGACCTTCTCGGGCAGCTCGGCGGCCTCGACGCGGGCCCGGTACTCATCGGACCCGTCCGGTTCGCCCTCGCCCAGCTCCTTGCGGATGGCGGCCAGCTGCTGGCGCAGCAGGAATTCCTTCTGCGTCTTCTCCATGCCCTCGCGCACGTCCTCGGCGATCTTGTCGCTGACCTCGACCTCGGCCAGATGCGAGCTGGTCCAGTCGATCAGCACCCGCAGCCGCTCGGCCACATCGACCGTTTCCAGCAGCTGGCGCTTCTGCGCGCTGGTCAGGTAGGACGCGTAGCCGGAGGTGTCGGCCAGCGCCGACGGGTCGGTCAGCCGGTTGACGTAGTCGATGATCTCCCAGGCCTCGCGGCGTTGCAGCATGGCCAGCAGCAGCTTCTTGTACTCCGCGGCCAGCGTCTTGATCTCGTCGGTGATCGCGGCGTCGGGGACCGGGGTCGCCTGCACCCACAGCGCCGCGCCGGGCCCGGACGTGCCGGCCCCGATCTGGGCCCGGCGCTCGCCGCGCACCACCGCGGCGGTGCCGCCTCCGGCGATGCGCCCGACCTGCACGATCTTGGCGATCACGCCGTGCGACGGGTAGCGGTCCTCGAGCCGGGGGGCGATCAGCAGCTGACCGGATTCGCTCGCCTGAGCGGCGTCGATCGCCGCGCGGGCCGCGTCGTCCAGCGCGATCGGCACCACCATCCCGGGCAACACGATGGTGTCGGTGACGAACAGCACCGGCACCGAGTAGGCCTCAGCCATCAAATCCTCCAAAAGTTGAGTCTGATGCGCTTAACCCAGCCCGGCGCCGGTTTGTTCCCGAGGACGGTTTCGCTACGAGCGTCACGCCCGCGCACCGTCGGCCGGCGAGCGTCACGCCGGCGTCACTGGCGGCTCGACGGGCGGCAGCGGCGCCAGCCGCCGCAGCGGCGTCACATGCCGCGGCGACAGCTCCTCGAGACAGGTGACGCCCAGCAGCCGCATCGTCCGGATCACGCCTTCGGCCAGGATCTCGATCGCCCGGGTCACGCCGGCCTCACCCCCGGCCATCAGCCCGTACAGATAGGCCCTCCCGACCAGGGTGCAGCGGGCCCCCAGCGCGATCGCCGCGACGATGTCGGCGCCCGACATGATCCCGGTGTCCAGCAGGATCTCGGTGTGCTTGCCCAGCTCGCGCGCCACGGTGGGCAGCAGGTGGAACGGCACCGGGGCCCGATCCAGTTGGCGCCCACCATGATTCGACAACACGATGCCGTCGGCGCCGCGGTCGACGACGGCGCGGGCGTCGTCCAGCGTCTGAATCCCCTTCACCACCAGCTTTCCCGGCCACCGCGCCTTGATCCACTCCAGGTCGTCGAAGGTGAGGCTGGGGTCGAACATGGTGCTCAGATACTCGGCGACGGTGCCGGGCCAGCGATCCAGCGACGCGAACGCCAGCGGCTCGGTGGTCAACAGGTCGAACCACCATTTCGGGTGCGGCACCGCGTCCAGCACGGTGCGCAGCGTCAGCGTCGGCGGGATCGTCATGCCGTTGCGGTTGTCCCGCAGCCGCGCCCCGGACACCGGGACGTCGACGGTGGCCAGCAGGGTGTCGAAACCTGCGTCGGCGGCCCGGCGCACCAGCGCCATCGAGCGTTCCCGGTCTTTCCACATGTACAGCTGAAACCACTTGCGCGACTGGGGAACTGCGGCCGCCAGGTCCTCGATCGCGCAGGTGCCCAGGGTGGACAGCGAGAACGGGATGCCCGCCCGCGCCGCCGCCCGCGCACCGGCGATCTCGCCCTCGGTGTGCATCAGCCGGGTGAAGCCGGTCGGGGCGATCCCGAACGGCAGCGCCACGGGCCCGCCCAGCACATCCCATCCCGCGGTCACGGTGCTGACGTCACGCAGGATCGTCGGGTGAAACTCGATGTCGCGGAAGGCTTGTCGGGCGCGCTGGATGGACAGCTCGTCCTCGGCGGCGCCGTCGGTGTAGTCGAAGGCCGCCTTCGGGGTGCGGCGTTTGGCGATGCGGCGCAGGTCCTCGATGGTGTGGGCGGATCGCAGGCGGCGTTTGGTCGCGTTGAACTCGGGCCGCTTGAACTGCATCAGTGGCGCGAGGTCGCGCACCCTGGGCACTCGCCGTTGGACTCCCACATGTGCCACCGTAGTCATATGGACTCGGCCGCCGACCCGTTCGATCTCGAACGCTTCGTGGACGCCCAGGAGCCGGTCTACGCCGACGTCGTCGACGAGTTGCGTGCCGGGCGAAAACGCCGCCATTGGATGTGGTTCGTCTTTCCGCAGCTGCGCGGCCTGGGTGGCAGCGCGATGGCGGACCGGTACGGCATCTCGTCGCTGCCGGAGGCCCGCGCCTACTTGCGCCACGAGCTGCTCGGGCCGCGTCTGCGCGAATGCGCCCGACTGGTCGAGCGGGTGCAGGGCCGATCCGTCGGGCAGATCTTCGGCTCGCCCGACGACCTGAAGCTGTGCTCGTCGATGACGCTGTTCGCGCACGCGACCGACGACAACGCTGACTTCCTGGCGGTCCTGCAGAAGTACTACGACGGCCGGCAGGACCCGGTGACGCTGGCCCGCCTGGCGGACTCCTAGATCGGGCTCAGGATCCGCCAGCCCTGCGGCTCGACGACCACCGTGTCGAGCACCTCCGGCGGTGGGGCTGCCGAGCCGCCGATCACCCGCCCGCGCCGGCCGCCCAGCTCGTCGAGCGAAACCCGCAGCGGCTCATCGCCGATGTTGAGCACGATCAACAGGGCCTCATCGCCGCTGCGGGTCTCGTACACGTAGTGCCGGTTTTGCAGCAGCAGCGCGGTGGTGGTGGCCGCGTGCAGCCAGGGATGGCGGCGGCGCAGCCCGATCAGGTACTGGTGCAGCCTCCACACCTCGGTGCCGAAGTCATCCAATGGTATTGGGGGAGAGCAGAACTCGGGCCGTACCGCGTCGTCGCCGCCGAACCGTTCCTCCTTGACCCCGCGAAAGCCGAGCTCGTCGCCGGCGTACACGCTGGGCACCCCGCCGACCGTCAGCAGCAGCACCAGGGCGTGCGCCAGGTGCGCGGGGTTGTTCAGCTGGCTGGCGATCCGGGTGACGTCGTGGTTGCCGATGAAGGTCAGCGGCGAGAACCGGCCCAGAAATGCGTTGTGCCGCTGCAGCGCCCAGTCCAGTTCATAGAAGTTGCCGTCGTTGAGGCTGCTCCAGATCGCCTTCCACAGCTCGTATTGGGTGGCCGAGTCGAAGCCGGTGGCCCGCACCACCGCGGCGTAGTCGCCGTGGATCAATTCGCCGACGAACCAGGCCTGCGGGTAGCGGTCGCGCACCCGGGGCAGGGTGGCCGCCCAAAACGTTTCCGGCACAGCGTAAGCCGCGTCCAGCCGCCAGCCGTCGGCGCCGCGTCCCAGCCAGTGCGCCATGACGTCGACGGTGTAGTCGACGACCTCGGGATTGTCGTGGTTGAGGGTGATCAGGCCGTCGTGGCCCTCGAAGGTGTGAAAACGCCCGCGACTACCGCGAAACCAGCGGGCGGCGGCGTGATCGTCAGAGTCGATGGCGGCGCGATACCGCGGGAAATCCACACCGACGTGGTTGAACACGCCGTCGAGCAGCACCCGCAGGCCGCGCCGGTGCGCTTGCGCGATGAGGTGGTCGAAGTCGGCGTCGTCGCCGAGCCGGGGATCGATGCGGTAGTGGTCGGTGGTGTCGTAGCCATGGGTGCGCGAGGTGAAGATCGGGCCCAGCGCGATGCCGGAGGCGCCGAGTTCGATCGCGTGGTCGAACCAGTCGACGAGCCGCCGCAACCGGTGTTGTTCCGGTTGCGGCGGCTCGCTGGACTGCGGTAGCGGGTACGCGCCGACGAACCCCAGCGGGTAGACCTGCCACCAGATGACGTGCTGGACCCAGTCGGGTCCGGTCACGACACTGGCCACGACGGCACGGTCAGCCGGCGGTCGCCAGCGTCTGGGAGGTGACGATCGCTTGGGCCACACCGGAAATGATCGCGGCGGCCTTGAGCGCCTCCTGGATGGTCTCCCGGCTGACGCCGGCCTCGCGCAGCGTGTGCTCGTGCGAGGCCACGCAGTCCGGGCATCCGTTGATGGCCGAAACGGCGAAGCACCACAGCTCGAAGTTCGCCTTCTCCACGCCGGGATTGCCGATGATGTTCATCCGCAATCCCGCACGCAGGTCGTCGTACTTGCCGTCCAAGAAGCCGCGGCCCCGGTAGAACACGTTGTTCATCGCCATCACCGATGCGGCGCCCAGCGCCGCGTGGTACGCCTCGGCGGACAGGGTGTCGGCCGCCTCGGCGCCAATCTCGGTGAGCACCTGCGTGTTTCGGGTCGCCGCGGCGCTGGCCAACAGCGTGCCCCAGAGCTGCTCCTCGTTGAGCTCGGTGGTGCGCGTGACCGAGCCCAGGTTCAGCTTGAGATCCTTGGCGTACTCCGGCAGTGCTTCCTTGAGATTCTCGACGCTCATCTCGCCTCCTGATCAGGCTTGTACCCAGCCGGGCCCGGATTAAGCAGAGGCCTTGAGCAGTTCGGTGGCGTTCAGCGTCGGGTCACCCTTGCGCCAGTTGCACGCGCACAGCTCGTCGGACTGCAGCGCGTCCAGCACCCGCAGTACTTCCTCGACGTTGCGGCCCACCGAACCCGCGGTGACCGAGACGAACTGGATCTCGTTGTTCGGGTCGACGATGAAGGTGGCCCGGTCGGCCACGCCGTCGGCGTTGAGAACACCGGTGGCCAGGCTCAGTTCGCGCTTGATGTCCGAGAGCATCGGGAACGGCAGGTTCTTGAGGTCCTCGTGCTGGGCGCGCCAGTTGAAGTGGACGAACTCGCTGTCGATCGAGACGCCGAGCACCTGGGCGTCGCGGTCCTCGAACTCGTCGTTGAGCTTGCCGAAGGTGGCGATCTCGGTGGGGCAGACGAAGGTGAAGTCCTTGGGCCAGAAGAACACCACGCGCCACTTGCCGGCGTGGTCCTCGCTGGTGATGGTGGTGAAGTAGTCACCGGGCTGCTTGGCGTCGACCTTGGACAGGTCGCCCGCGATCAACGCGGTCAGCTCGTAGGCGGGGAACTGGTCGCCGATGGTCAGCAGAGGCATGTCGCTCCTATCTGGATCTACTTATCTGGATCAACTCAAGATTAGCTTTCGTCCACCATGTTGCCGCGTACCCTCAATGAAGTAAAGGTGATATTTCCCACTACACTTATAGGTATGCCCGATAAGACTTATCAGCCCACGATCGCCGGTCTGCGCGCCTTCGTCGCGGTCGCCGAGAAGCGCCAATTCAGCGGTGCCGCAACGGCTTTGGGAGTCAGCCAGTCGACGCTGTCGCAGGCGTTGGCGGCGCTGGAGGCGGGGCTGGGCACGCAGTTGGTGGAGCGCTCCACCCGGCGTGTCTTCTTGACACCCCAGGGCGCCGAGCTGCTGCCGCACGCCCAGGCCGTGGTCGAGGCGGCCGACGCCTTCACCGCGGCGGCGGCGGGTTCGGCGGACCCGTTGCGGGCCGGCATGCGGCTGGGGCTGATCCCCACGGTGGCGCCCTACGTGCTGCCGACCGTGCTGGCCGGAATCGCCGAACGGCGGCCCGGCCTGACCCTGCGGGTCACCGAGGACCAGACCGAACGGCTGCTGGCGGTGCTGCGCGAGGGCGCGCTCGACGCGGCGCTGATCGCGCTGCCCGCCGAGACGGCGGGCGTCACCGCGATCCCGATCTACGACGAGGATTTCGTGCTCGCGCTTCCGCCGGGCCACCCGCTGGCGGGCAAGCGCCGGGTGCCGGCGACGGCGCTGGCCGACCTGCCGCTGCTGCTGCTGGACGAGGGGCACTGCCTGCGCGACCAGGCGCTGGACGTCTGCCACAAGGCGGGTGTGCGGGCGGAGCTGGCCAACACCCGGGCCGCCTCGCTGGCCACCGCGGTGCAGTGCGTGACCGGCGGCCTGGGGGTGACGCTCATCCCACAGAGCGCGGTCCCGGTGGAGGCGTCGCGCAGCCGGCTGGGCCTGGCCCAGTTCGCCGCGCCGCGCCCGGGCCGGCGCATCGGTCTGGTGTTCCGCTCGTCGAGCGGGCGCGACGACTCCTACCGCGAGCTGGCCGGGCTGATCGGCGAGCTGATCAGCAGCCAGCACCAGGTACGGCTGGTGAAGTAACCCTGCCGGCGGCCCGGCGCGGGTAGGTTTCGGCTCATGGAAAAAGTGATCGCCGTGCTTATGCGTGCCGATTCGGAGGAGGACTGGTGCGCCCGCCAGCGCGGCGCGGTCGCCGATGCGCTGCTCGAGTTGGGCCTGCCCGGGCTGGCGGTCAATGTCCGCGACGATGCGGTACGCCGGTCGTTGATGACGTTGACCACGCTGGACCCGCCGGTGGCCGCGGTGGTCAGCATGTGGACCCAGCAGTGCTACGGCGAGCAAGTGGCGGCCGCGCTGCGCCTGCTCGCCGCCGAGTGCGAGCAGCTGGCCGCCTATCTGGTGACCGAGTCGGTGCCGCTGCCGGCGCCGCAAACCGAACCAGCCTCTCGCACACCGGGTTTGGCCAACATCGCGTTACTGCGCCGGCCGGCCGGCATGGACCAGGAGACCTGGCTGACCCGCTGGCAGCGCGACCACACCCCGGTGGCCATCGAGACCCAATCGACGTTCGGCTACACCCAGAACTGGGTGGTGCGCACCCTCACCCCGGGCGCACCGGAGATCGCCGGCATCGTCGAGGAATTGTTCCCCGCCGAGGCGATCACCGATCTGCAGGCGTTCTTCGGGGCGGCCGACGAACAGGACCTGCAGCACCGGCTGGGCCGAATGGTGGCCAGCACCACGGCTTTTGGCGCCAACGAGAACATCGACACGGTGCCGACCAGCCGCTACGTCGTCAAGACACCGTTCGCGCAATGAGGTACCGGAGATGACCACACTCGACGACGCCGTCGCCCTGGCCGCCGCGGAAAACGGTCTGGCGGTGATATCCACCGTCCGCGCCGACCAGACCGTGCAGGCCTCGCTGGTCAACGTCGGCCGGTTGGCGCACCCGGCGAACGGTCAACCGGTGCTGGGCTTTACCACCTACGGCAAGGTCAAACGGGCCAACCTGCGGGCCCGGCCGCAGCTGGGCGTCACCTTCCGCAACGGCTGGCAGTGGGCGACCGTCGAGGGCCGCGCCGAATTGGTCGGCCCGGACGACGCCCAGCCGTGGCTGACCGACGCCGACCGGCTGCGACTGCTGCTGCGCGAAGTGTTCACCGCCGCCGGCGGCAGTCACGACGACTGGGACGAGTACGACCGGGTGATGGCCCGGGAGCGGCGGGCCGTCGTGCTGATCGCCCCGACCCGCGTCTACAGCAACGGCTGACCTAAGCTGCTGGCGTGACGCTGCAGATCGACGACGACAAGCGGGTACGCACCCTCACGCTGAACCGCCCGGAGGCGCTGAACGCGTTCAACGAAGCCCTCTACGACGCCACCGCCGAGGCGTTGCTGGCCGCGGCCGAGGATCCCGAGGTGGCGGTCGTGCTGCTGACCGGGGCGGGACGCGGGTTCAGCGCCGGCACCGACCTGGCCGAGATGCAGGCCCGCATCACCGACCCGGACTTCACCCCGGGCAAGCATGGCTTCATCGGACTCATCAACGCGCTCAGCGCATTTCCCAAGCCGCTGATCTGCGCGGTGAACGGCGTCGGCGTGGGGATCGGTGCCACCATCCTGGGCTACGCCGATCTGGCGTTCATGTCGTCGACGGCCCGGCTGAAGTGCCCGTTCACCAGCCTGGGGGTGGCCCCCGAGGCGGCCTCGTCCTACCTGCTGCCACAACTGGTCGGCCGGCAGAACGCCGCCTGGCTGTTGATGTCCTCGGAATGGGTCGACGCCGACGAGGCGCTGCGGATGGGCCTGGTCTGGCGGGTCTGCGCGCCCGACGAGCTGCTGCCGCAGGCCCGTCATCACGCGGAAATCCTTGCCTCCCGCCCGATTTCGAGTTTGATGGCGGTCAAGCACACGATGATGGAACCGGTCCGGCCGCAGATCGCGGCGGCCACCGCGCGGGAGAACGCGCACTTCGCGGAGCTGATGGGCGCCCAGGCCAACGCGGCCGCGCTGGCCGACTTCAACAAGCGCTGAGCGGCAGGCACCAAGCAAACAGCACTAAGCGGCCCAGCTGAGGCGGGGGAGCGGCCTCAGACCGACGGGGCGGTCTCCAGCTTCGCCGAAGCGGCCAGAATCGCCCGCAGCGTGCGCCGGCACCGGCCGCAGTCGCCGCCGGCCCCGCACGCCGCGGCGATCTCCTTGGAGGTGGTGGCGCCCCGCGCCACGACCTCGGACACGGTCTGGTTGGTGGCCCCGACACAAAGGCACACGTACATCAGCGCACCCCTCGCACGTAGGCATCCCCTTCGTCGAACGCTCGGACGGGCGACGCCGCGCCGCCTCGGCCGGTGGCCGCCGGGGGCGTCGATCGCCCACGCGAAACCACCGGACACAGCTGCCGCATATCCCGCCGCATATTAGTGGAGTCTAACCTAAGTCAGTTAGTGGAGTCTAACCTAACAAGAAGCGATCTAGCTCACCCGTAACACGCACTGAGCGCAGCCAAACCTTGCTGGAAGATTCGCTGTGGCCGTGGCAAAGTGCTGCTACAGCCCAGGTTCGTGCGCTCCAGCCCGGCGCACCGACCGCGGCCGAACAGCCAGCCGCTCACACCGTAGGAGTGAAAATGCAAGGGGATCCGGAAGTTTTGCGTCTGCTCAACGAGCAGCTGACCAGCGAACTCACCGCGATCAACCAATACTTCCTGCACTCCAAGATGCAGGACAACTGGGGGTTCACCGAGTTAGCTGAGCACACCCGGGCCGAGTCCTTCGACGAGATGCGCCACGCCGAGGCGATCACCGACCGCATCCTGCTGCTCGACGGGTTGCCGAACTATCAGCGCCTGTTCTCGCTGCGCATCGGCCAGACGCTGCGCGAGCAGTTCGAGGCCGACCTGGCCATCGAATACGAGGTGATGGACCGGCTCAAGCCGGCCATCATCCTGTGCCGGGAGAAGCAGGACTCCACCACCGCCACGCTTTTCGAGCAGATCGTCGCCGACGAGGAAAAGCACATCGACTACCTGGAGACGCAGCTGGAGTTGATGGACAAGCTGGGCGTGGAGCTCTACTCGGCGCAGTGCGTGTCGCGGCCACCGAGCTGATGCCGGGGCGGCACGGCGCGCCCTCGGGGTCAGCGGGCTGACAGGTCCACGCCGACAGCTGGGTACTCATAGCCGACGCCGACGCGACGGAAGGCAGCCATGACGACCCCGAGAGCAGCAGTGAATGCACCGGCCCGCGCCGATACCGGATCCGGCGGCGAGCGGATCAGCCTGCAGCGGCGCAACCTGATCTTCGTCGCGATCGTGCTCGGCATGCTGCTCGCGGCGTTGGACCAGACCATCGTGGCGACCGCGCTGCCGACCATCGTCGCCAACCTGGGCGATGCCGGCCATCAGTCCTGGGTCGTGACCAGCTATTTGCTCGCCTCGACCATTGTCACCGCGCTGGTGGGCAAGCTCGGCGATCTGTACGGCCGCAAGCGCGTCTTCCAGGCCGCCGTCCTGTTCTTCGTGGCCGGCTCGGTCCTGTGCGGACTGGCCCAGTCGATGGCCATGTTGGTGGGAGCGCGTGCGCTGCAGGGCATCGGCGGCGGCGGGATCACCGTCACCGCCAGCGCGCTGATCGGTGAGGTCGTTCCGCTGCGGGAGCGGGGCCGGTACCAGGGCATCCTCGGGGCGGTGTTCGGCGTCACCACGGTCATCGGCCCGCTGTTGGGCGGCTATTTCACCGATTACCTGAGCTGGCGCTGGGCGTTCTGGGTGAACGTGCCGGTCTCGGTGATCGTCATTTTCGTTGCCGCCGCGGCGATTCCCGCGCTGGCCGCGTCGGCCAAACCGGTGATCGACTACGCCGGAATCGTTTTCGTCGGCCTGGGCGCCGCCGGCCTGACGCTGGCCACCAGCTGGGGCGGCAGCCGCTATCCGTGGGGCTCGCCGACGATCATCGGCCTGTTCGCCGCCGCCGCGGTGGCGCTCGGCGTTTTCGTGGTGGTGGAACGCCGCGCCGCCGAGCCCATTCTGCCGGTCCGCTTGTTCGCCAGCCCGGTGTTCACCGTGTGCTGCGTGCTGTCCTTCGTGGTGGGTTTCGCCATGTTGGGCGCGATGACGTTCCTGCCCACCTACATGCAATACGTCGACGGGGTCTCGGCCACCACGTCGGGGTTGCGCACCCTGCCCATGGTGGTGGGCATGCTGTTCACCTCGACCGGCAGCGGCACCATCGTCGGGCGCACCGGCCGGTACAAGATCTTCCCCGTGGCCGGCACCGCGTTGATGGCGTTGGCGTTCCTGCTGATGTCGCGGATGCAGCCGTCGACCTCGGCGGTGATCCAGTCGCTGTATCTGTTCATCCTGGGCGCCGGCATCGGGCTGTCCATGCAGGTGCTGATCCTGATCGTGCAGAACACGTCGGACTTCGAAGATCTCGGCGTCGCCACGTCCGGGGTGACGTTCTTTCGGACCATCGGAAGTTCCTTCGGCGCAGCGATATTCGGCTCGTTGTTCGTGAACTTCCTGAACCGCCGGATCGGTCCGGCGCTGGCGGCCAGCGGCGCGCCGCCCGGCGCGGTCAGCTCGCCGGGCGCCCTACACCGCCAGCCTCATGAGGTGGCCGCGCCCATCGTGGCGGCCTATGCCGAATCGCTCACCGAGGTGTTCTTCTGGGCGGCCCCGGTCGCACTGGTGGGTTTCGTGCTGGCGCTGTTCCTGCGCGAAATCCCGCTGCGCGACATCCACGACAGCACAGTCGATCTCGGTGACGCATTCGGCATGCCGACCACCGAGACACCCGACCAGATGCTGGAGAACGCGATGGCCCGGATGTTGCGCGGCGAGACCGGGATGCGGTTGCGCAGCATCGCGATGCGACCCGATTGCCGGCTCGACGTCGCCGGGTTGTGGGGAGTGTTGCGCATCAACCGCTACACCCAGATGTACGGGACCGCGCGACTCACCGACATGGCGGAGTATCTGCGGATTCCGTTCGAGGTGCTCGAGCCGACCTTCTCGCGCCTGGTCACCGCCGGTTACGCGGGCAGCGACGGCGACCGGCTGTGGCTCACGCCGGCCGGGGCCCAGCAGGTCGGCTACGTGCATTCGCTGCTGTTGGCCTGGCTGGTCGACAAACTCGGGCGGTCGCCCGGCTTCGAGGGGCGCCCGGACCGCCAAGCGGTGCAGGCCGCCCTGGAACGCGTTGCGTATCGCGTTCTCGCCCAACGTGATTGGCATGACGCGCAGCCGACCGCGGCGATCACGGCGGCGGCCCGCTAGCCGGGCCGAGCACTCGTCGCCGGCGGCCGGCGAACCCGGGCGTACCATCACGCCATGAGCCGAATCGGAACATTTGCTGACGACGACCTGGCCGGCTGGTTCGTGAAATCTCCGGACATCGGCGCCGCGCTGGGCGCGTTCAGCCAGGCGGTCTACACCAAGAACCGGTTGCCGTTGCGCACCCGGGAGCTGGCCCGCGCCGTGATCGCCCACCGCAACGAGTGCGTCGTGTGCGTCAACACCCGCGACGAGGACGGCCCGGCGGCGGGCGTCGACGAGGAGCTGTACGACCACGTCCATGAGTGGCGCACCTGGCCCGGCTACAGCGAACAGGAGCGGCTGGCAGCCGAATTCGCGGACCGCTTCGCGACCGATCACACCGGTCTGCGCGACGACGAAGACTTTTGGAGCCGCTGCGCCGAGCACTTCTCCGACGAGTTGCTCGCCGATCTGGCCCTGTCCTGCGCGCTGTGGGTCGGCATGGGCCGGGTGCTGCGGACCCTCGACATCGGGCAGGCCTGCAAGCTGACCATCCCCAGCCGCGGATAGCCCGGCGTGCGACGCCGACGGGGAAGGCGCCGATGAAGATCCGCTTCGGCGTCGGGCTGGGCGCCGACAACGCCCCCGCCGAGTTGGGCGCCATCGTCGACCATCTCGAGTCGACCGGGGTGGATTCGCTGTGGTTCTCCGAGCTGGTGTACTCCCCGGCGGTCGATCCGGTGGTCGGGATGGCGTTTGCGCTGGCGCGGACGCACCGGTTGAAGGTGGGCACGTCGGTCGCCGTGCTGCCGGGGCGGCACCCGGTGCTGGTGGCCAAGCAGTTGGCGTCGCTGGCGGCGGTCGCGCCCAAGCGGGTCCTTCCGGTGTTCGGGCTGCGCTCGGCGATTCCGGCCGAACGCGAGGTGTTCGTGGTTCCCGACGGCGAGCGGGCGGCGGTGTTCGACGAGTCGCTGCGGCTGCTGCGCGCGGCGCTGGTGGAGGATTCGGCGACGTTCACCGGGCGGTATTTCAGCGTGACCGGTGCGGCGGTCACGCCCAAACCCGCACCGCCATTGGATATTTGGCTGGGCGGTTCGGCGCCCGCGGCGTTGCGGCGGATCGGTGCGCTGGCCGACGGTTGGCTGGGCAGCTTCCTCACCCCGGCGGAGGCCCGGGCCGGGCGCGAGGCGATCGAGCGGGCCGCGGCGGCCGCCGGACGGCACATCGAACCCGACCACTTCGGGATCTCGCTGGCCGTCGCCGACGGCGAACTGCCGCCGCCGGCGATCGCGGCAGTGCGGCGCCGCCGCCCCGACCTGGACCCCGACGAACTGATCGCGAGCGGATGGGATCAGCTGCACCGCAAACTCGACGCCTACCTCGATGCGGGGCTGACGAAATTCGTGATCCGGCCGGCGGGCACGGCGCCGTGGGACGGCTTTCTCGATCGGTTCGTCACCGAGTTGGTCGGCCGCCAGAACTGAAATCGCGGGCGCCGGGCCCGCGACCCTGCACAATGACTGCCATGACCGGCACACCGCTTGCCGCCGCGGCGATCGCTCAGCTGGAGGCCGAGGGCGTCGACACCGTGATCGGGACGGTCGTCAATCCCGCCGGGCTCACCCTGGCCAAGACGGTTCCGATCCGGCGGACGAACACCTTCGCCGATCCCGGTCTGGGCGCCAGCCCGTCCTGGCATGCCTTCGCCGTCGACCAAACCGGCATCGCCTTCACCGCCGAGGTCGGCGTGGTGGGGGACCAACGTCTTCGGATCGACCTGTCCGCGTTGCGCATCGTCGGCGACGGCCTGGCCTGGGCGCCGGCCGCGTTTTTCGCCCAGGACGGCACGCCCATACCCAGCTGCGCCCGCGGAACGCTGAAGCGGGTCGAGGCCGCGCTCGCCGACGCCGGCATCGACGCGGCCATCGGGCATGAGGTCGAATTCGTTCTGGTCGCCCCGGACGGGCAGCGGTTGCCGTCGACGTTGTGGGCGCAGTACGGCCTTGCCGGGGTGCTGGAGCACGAGGCGTTCGTCCGCGATGTGATCGGTTCGGCGACCCGGGCCGGCATCGCGATCGAACAGCTGCACCCCGAGTACGGCGCCAACCAGTTCGAGCTCTCGCTGGCGCCGCAACCCCCGGTGGCCGCCGCCGACCAGCTGATCTTGATGCGGCTGATCATCGGCCGCGCGGCCCGCCGGCACGGGTTCCGCATCAGCCTGTCACCCGCACCGTTCGCCGGTGATGTGGGATCCGGTGCCCACCAACACTTTTCGCTGTCCATGGCGGAAGGGCCGCTGTTCTCCGGCGGCGCAGGCACGGCGGGCATGACCCCGGCGGGGGAGAACGCGGTGGCGGGCGTGATCCGCGGGCTGCCCGAGGCGCAGGGTGTGCTGTGCGGGTCGATCGTCTCCGGCCTGCGGATGCGCCCGGGCAATTGGGCCGGCGCCTACGCCTGCTGGGGGACCGAGAACCGGGAAGCCGCAGTGCGATTCATCGTCGACGGCCCCGGCAGCCCGCGCGGCGGGAACGTCGAGGTAAAGATCGTCGATCCGTCGGCGAACCCCTACCTGGCGTCGGCGGCCATCCTCGGGCTCGCCCTGGACGGTATCAAGTCGCAGGCGGCGCTGCCTCCCGAGGTGACGGTCGACCCGGCGGCGCTGTCCGACGCCGACCGTGACCGCGACGGTGTGGTGCTGCTGACCGATTCGGCCGCAGAAGCGATTGCGGCCCTTGATGATTCGGAACTGATGCGGCACATCCTGGGCGACCCGGTGGTCGACATGGTGGTGGCGGTGCGCCGCCTGGAGCAGGAACGCTACGGCGACCTGGACCCCGCGCAACTGGCGGACCGGTTCCGCATGGCCTGGAGCCTGTGACGACGCCGCCATGGTCTCCGACACCGATGCGCTGGCCGAACACATCGGCGCCGTGTCGCTGATCGACCAGCACGTCCACGGCTGCTGGCTGACGACCGGCGGGCGGCGACGATTCGAGAACGCGCTGAACGAGGCCAACACCGAGCCGATCACCGGTTCGGGCTTCGACTCGCAGCTCGGGTTCGCCGTGCGCGCCCACTGCGCTCCCATCCTGGGGCTGCCCAGACACGCCGACCCGCAATCCTATTGGGAGCGCCGTTGCCAACTCAGCGAACACGAACTGGCGCGGCTGTTCCTGCCGGCCGCCGGGGTCTGCAACTGGTTGGTGGACACCGGAATCGGGCACGGCGTGGTCGCCGGTGTCGCCGAGATGGCCGAGCTGGCGGCCGCCCCCACGGCCGAGCTGGTGCGTCTCGAGGAGGTCGCCGAGCAGGCGGCGCAAGCGCCGGGCGACTACGCGGCGGCCTTCGACGAGATCCTGGCCGCGCGGGCGGCCGGCGCGGTCGGCACCAAATCGATCCTGGCCTACCGGGGCGGGTTCGACGGAGACCTAAGCGAGCCGTCGGCGACCGAGGTCGCCCGGGCGGCGGCCCGGTGGCGCGAGCTCGGCGGCACCCGGTTGCGCGATCGGGTGCTGCTGCGGTTCGGGCTGCACCGGGCGCTGCGGTTGGGCAAGCCGCTGCAATTGCATGTCGGGTTCGGCGATCGCGATTGCGATCTGCACAAGGCCAATCCGCTGCTGCTGCTTGACTTCCTGCACCACAGCGGAGATGTGCCGATCGTGTTGCTGCACTGCTATCCCTACGAGCGGGAGGCCGGCTACCTGGCGCAGGCCTTCAACAACGTATACGTCGACGGCGGGTTGAGCGTGAACCACTTGGGGGCGCGGTCGCCGGCGTTCTTGGCGCGCCTGCTGGAGCTGGCGCCGTTTTCCAAGATCCTCTATTCCTCCGACGGATTCGGTCCCGCCGAACTGCATTTTTTGGGAGCGGTGCTGTGGCGCAGGGGTATTCACCGCGTGCTGCGCGAGTTCGTGGAAGCCGGTGACTGGAGCCGCACCGACGCCATCCGGGTGGTCAACCTGATCGCCCGCGAGAACGCCGCGCGCCTCTACGGCCTGGCACCGTAACAGCCCGCCGGGCCCCGATGGGCCGGGGCCGCGCCGTGCGCCGCCGGGCGCGAAATTTCCCGATTCCGCCTGTTATTGACAACGCCGTCAGCTAGGCTGCCATCGACGAATCGGGCAACGTCACCCAACTCACGAGGAAGCAAGGAGGTTTGGGCAGATGTTGTCCCGTGCTGCCTTCTTCACGGCGGCCGTCACCGCAGTTCTCGCCGCCCCGGCCGCCGTCGCGCCGCCGGCCGACTCGTCACCCGCCCGGGCCAGCTAGTCACGCCCTGCCCCAGTCTGCGCCGGGGCATCGCCGGAATGGCCAATGAGGGGTGGCCATTTTCCCGAGTCCCGGCAAGAGATCGCTCGACCAGTCCGGCCCCGCCCGGCCGACGGCCGGACTGGTCGCGATCACCGGCAATTCGCGCGGGCACACTCGTAATCGCTCAAAACCGGTCGCCGCTGGCCGCGCGCGCGTAACGTTCTACCGCACGGACGGCCCGTCCCACGCCCGAGCTGGGGGTCAGACCATGTTGGCGACCATACAAACGGCAGCGACCACGCAACCGGCGGCGGCCACGCAATCGGCTTTCGACGACCGCATCGAAGGGCGCCTGGAAACCCTGCGCAAGGTGCTGACGAAGGATTCGGTCAAGAAGCTTCGGCTCGCGCCGATCAAATTCCTGTCCGCGCTGGTTTCCGACGGGGACCTGCGCAACCTCAAGTTCGACCGGAACACCGACCCGACGGCCTCCGGCCCGCGCGAGCAGTCGATGGAAATCGACACGTCGCTGCGGCAGCCGGTGTATCGCATCAGCCGGCGGACCCGGGAAGCCATGGCCCGGGTGCAATCGAATCTGGGGCTCGACAACCAGGACACCGATTGGATGATCGACAATTACTTCATCCACGAGCTGCTGCACAACTCCCAGGGGATGTCCGGCGGCAACCACTCCGAGCTCAGCCGCCATGCCCCGCGGGTGCTGCTGGACGTGGACTACCAGGCCGACGCCCTGGCCGCGGTCACCGCGACCGCGCTCGCCTGGCTGGTGCCGCGCGAGTTCGGATTCCGGGCAAATCGGTGCGCCAACGAGAATCACTGGACGCTGTACGAGCGTGCGCTGAAAGCGATCCTGAATCAGATGGAGATCTTCACGCTGCTCGGTTACTGGAACACGCCGCGAGCCCAGATCTCGCTGGTGGCCACCGGCCTGGAGCGGATTCTGCGAATTGCCACCTGGCACTACCAGTTTCATCGGCTGAGGTCGCCGTTCAGGCCGAAGCGCCCGCTGGCCGACTTCCAAATCCTCGCCCAGCCGGTGCTGGACTTCCGGAACCTGGCGTGGGCGGCGATTTTCGAACCCAGCACGCTGTGTAAGGATTGGCCGTCGAACGAACGCGCCAACGTGGCGAAGTGGCTGAAACGAAAGCCGTTGAAGGGCCGCCTGTTTGCGTTGCACGGTCGCCCGCAGCTGGTCGTCACGGCCGCGACACCGCTGGGGACGACGCGGTTCATCCGGCACAACTCGACCGAAACCCATTACGAGGACGCCTTCGCGGGCTTCTTCGACAACGAACCCAGGCGCAGCAAGGAGTTCTTCACCACATTGTTCATGCAACAGCAGTGGCTGCGGGGCGGGGCCGAAGCCAGCGCATTCAACTACGCCTGGTTGAACCTGCGCAAAGACCGCCAGGTCGACCTGCTCAAGGTGACCCAGGGGCTGGCGCCCGACCTCAAGCCCGAGCAGCGGGGCAAGGTGCTCGACCAGCTGATGACGCCGTCGAGATCGCAGATCCTTAAGTTCGTAGGTGCAGTTACTTCGTGTTGTTACGTTGTGCTGTGACCCCGGGTGGGGCGGGTGAGGCTGCATCGCTCTTGCCGGCCTGATGGTGCGGCTTGAAAGGACTGGCCGCCC